>CAZGEO010000002.1:0-383677 GCA_964525295.1 uncultured Candidatus Saccharibacteria bacterium
CGGATATATTGTACCCAACGGTAACGGTAACGCCGACAGCAACGCCAACAGTGACAGAGTCAGCAGTTAAATCAAACCAGAGCTATCTTTGGTGGGTTATTGTGCTCGGGGCAGTAATTATTGTAATTCTTTACTTTGTGTTACGAAGAAAAGAGTAAGTTGACGTTATAATCCAAGAAGATCAAACAACCGAGATAATGTTTTCGGTGTGTAGTCGTTATGAATAATTATGGCATCTTTTAGCACTTCGAAATTTTCATATTTTTTTCTTAGATGTGACGAGATTTCTACAGCTTTTTCAGGGGACAATTCTGATACACCGAGAATTTTTGGAAATTCGAATTCTGTTGCATTCTGAATAAGTTGCTGAATATCAGATTTTACGAATATAATTTGAAGTTGATGACCAAACACTTTTCTAAATCGGTCTCTATTACGCTCTCTACCAAGTGCACTCGCGACCACGACTGGTACACTAAACTTTTGGTATTTCTCTTTGGTTTTTGCTATGACAATGTTATAAAATTCTTCATAAACTGCCTCAATCTCTTGTTTTGATATTTTTACTCGTTCACGATATTCTTCCTTATAATCATCATCTGCTTCATAAAAAGTGTAGCCAAGCTTTTCAGCGAATGTTTTGCCTAGATAAGATTTTCCAGAACTAGGAGGCCCGATAAAAAGATAGACACTTATATTTATACTCATATACGCATTATACAAGATAGAAAATGGCAACTACATCTGTATAATATTTCTATGCAAAATTTGAATTTATCGAAATTTAGAATGTTCGAGGTAAATCATTATGATTTGCCTTTACAGGTTGAAGTTTCTCCAGTTGATGAAAATCATGTAATAAATAAACGCGACATTAATAAAATTGTAGATATTTGTAACCAACCAGCAATCTATAGTTTTCTCTTTGCGAAACGATTGAAGAATCAACCATATCGTGAAGATTCGGCAGATGGATTTATCAAGTGGGCAAAAGAAGGCTGGCGAAATGGCCAATATTTCGTCTTCTTGGTGAAAAATCAATTAAATGAAATTATTGGCGCAATCGATATTAAATCAAACAATCCGAATGGAGCAGAAATCGGCTATTGGATGGATCAAAATTTTCCTGGATACATGTCAAACATTGTGAAAGGATTAGTCGAACGCGCCAAAGAAGTTGGTTTCAAAAAACTCATAGCCTTTACCCAGCCAGAAAATGCAAGGTCGCAACGTGTTTTAATACGAGCTGGGTTTACCCATCTTGGTATAGAAGATCATAAAGATGAAGACGGTGAAGTTCACGAGAAATTCGAAATTATATTAGCGAATTAAAACTTTCCTAAGCTTCTCCTTCCCACTCTTTATAAAACCTATCTAGAAAAGTAAGCATAAATTCGTGCCTTTCTTGCGCTAATTCTTTTCCAGTTTTCGTGAACATTAAGTCTTTTAGTAGTAAAAGTTTCTCGTAAAAGTGATTAATACTCGTGTTTGAAAGTCGTTTGCCGAATTCGTTAGCATCTGCTTTTTCGGAAGGTTCGTGAATTGGCAATCCTTTTTTACCACCAAAGGTAAAACATCTGATAATGCCTATTGCGCCAATAGCATCGAGCTTATCGGCATCCCAAACGGCTTTTCCTTCGTTAGAGAGGAGTGTAACGTCTGTATTACTAATTCCTTTGAAAGAAATATTATCAATTATTACAAGTATTTGCTCTAGTTCATCTTCTGAAATTGAATACTTTGATAGCATTTCTTTTGCAACACTTCTACCTTTGCTTGAATCCAGATCATTTTCTTTCCAGTCAGCTACGTCATGGAGTAGCGCAGCGATTTCAACAACAAAACTGTTAAGATTATCCCTTTCTGCTATAGTTTTAGCAGTTTGCCAAACTCGATAAATGTGCCACCAGTCGTGCCCAGAGCCTTCTGAAACAAATTTACTCTTTACAATTTCTGATACTTGTTCGATGACTTGATTCTTTTCCATAAATAAGTGATTAAATGAATATGTAATTATACTCCTTTTTACAACTCTCGAAAAATCAACTATAATTCGATATGGCAGAAATTATTACAACAAACGACGAAAAAGCTTCGTCAGCAGGTCAAAATAAATCAATAGATTATGGTAAATCATTATCATGGTATTTTAATGATCCCAATTTTGGCAAGACACTCCTTGTCGCGTCACTTTGGATATTATCGTGTCTTTTAATTTTGCCTTTGTTATACGTCCTTCCTGTTTTTATGGGGTTTTACGTCGATTTGATTCGAAATATTCAAAACAATAAATGGGAAATTCCAGCATTCGGTACTTCCGAGCAATGGGTTACTGGTATGAAATACTTCGTTTGGTCATTTACCTTCGGTATCGTTATCCTTATTTTAATGGCTTTGGTGATGTTCCCGCTCGTTGCCCTCACTTCTGAGGTCGAAGCGATGGCAATAATCATGCCATTTGTCATGATTGCATTCATTGCGCTCTATTTCTTAATCGGAGTAATTAGTACTTTTACTCCAGGGATGATCTTTGCGCGCACCGGAAGTTTATCTCAAATGTGGAATGTAAACTTACATGTAGCAATTTTCAAAAAAGAATGGAAGAACATGTTAATAGGCTTTCTGGTTATGATGATTGCAAGTTATGCACTGTCATTCATCGGAGCAATTGCTTGTTATATCGGAATCTTACCAGCAATAGTAGTAACGTACTTGATTATGGCTGGTGTTGTTGGCCAAATAAGTACAAGTGAAATCGATAATTTAAAGACCGAAGAAAATGTTGCAAAAGTTGCCTGAAACATTAACGTGGTTTTTTAAAGATCCAAAATTTGCATCGATTCTGATTAAACTTTCACTTTTAGTACTTTCCTGTGTTTTAGTTCTACCAATGATTTACGTTATTCCGCTCTTAGTGGGTTATCAAATACGTGTAGCTCGTCATCTTCAGGGAAATTTATTTGAACTACCAGAAATTGACACACAAATGTGGCTTGACGGTTTGGTATATCTTCTTGTAGTTGGCGGAATTTCAGTGATAGTAAGTTTAGTATTCTTGGGAATTCCTACAATTATTACAGTATTCGCTGGCATTGAAACGCAAGGCGTTCTTTATTGGAGCCTATACATTTTTACTACTATTTTGCAAAACATTGTTCCTTTTGTGTTGGGCTTATGGGGCTTTTTTGCAATGTCAATCTTTGCACGAACACGAACAATCGGTGACATATTTTCTGTACTCGAATATAGAAATATGTGGGAACTTAACAAATGGAATATGTTTATCGCATTTGTCTTGAATCTAGTTATTCCAAACTTCGTTCTTGGCGTTGGATTGATGCTTCTTTGTATTGGGATAATTCCAGCTACAGTAGTCGTTGTAATGATGGCTGGTTCGCTAGTTTCAACAATCGAATACTAGTTTCAGAATAGAGCAGAATTTAACCAACAATTGTTTTGTATACAAAGTTCCAGTTGACAATACCGAACCATTTGTCAACGTATTGCGCTCTGTCGTTCTTGTAGTCGAGATAATAAGCGTGTTCCCAAACATCGAGAGCTAAAACGGTTTTATAGCCCGGTAAGTGATTCAGATTATGTTTTTCGACAGTTGATAAAAGTAATTCGTTATTTGGTGTGGAATACATAACTGCCCACCCTGAACCTTCAACGGTTTTTGCTACAGATGCAAATTGTTTTTGAAAGGCTTCAAAAGAACCGAAGGAATTATCTAACAATTGAGTCATTTCGGCATCTGGCATGTTATTTTCAACCATTGGTTGCATGACTTGCCAAAATAATTCATGAAGAAGATGTCCGTTTGCATGAAAAGAAAGGTCACGAAGTACGGCTTTAACATCAATTTCGATTTCACCTGCGCGAGCTTTTTCGAGTTTCTCTAGCGCAGTGTTTGCCCCTGTGACATATGCAGCGTGATGCTTATCATGATGGAGTTGCATGATTTCACGTGAAATAACAGGTTCTAGTGCCTCATATGCATAGGGTAGTGGTGATTGTGTGTATCGCATAAATAAATAGTAATAATTTAACTAGAAATTTCTAACTTTTTTGAGGTAATTCAATAAAACGGTTCTATCATTCCCCGTTGAAACAAAGGTTTTAAGGTCGTTTGTGTACAGCGTAGTAGTAATTCGTGTTCCCATAAATTGGCCTTTATAGAAGTAATGGGTTAATACTAACCCTTGTCGTGTGGTTAACCATTGATATTGATCGAAAAAGAGATTTCCCAGACCATAATAGATCACTTTACCTTTGTAATACTCATATGTTTGCGGTTGGTGTGCTTGCGTGCCAACAACAATATCTGCGCCAGCATCAATTGCAAATCTAAAGTCTTTCTTTTGATCTGGAATACCTAACGGTGCGTAACAAGATTCTTTGACAGAATAATTGTCAGTATAGCTCCAACATTCTTGGTATTGGAAAGTTACAATGACAACATCAGCATTTTTTCTAGCTTCTGCAACATCTCGTGTAATTTTTTCAGTTGACCAAGAATTTGCTCCAGCTCGTGAGTTATTGGCAAGAGCTCCCGGACTACCTACGGTGCTATCGTAATAATTGTACCCAACGAAGGCGAGCTTTGTTCCTTTGACCTCTTTGTAAAGAATTTTTGCTGCATCTGTTGCATTTAATCCACCACCAAAATAATCCCAGCCTAATTCCTTGTATTTATTTATTGAAGATGTGTTCCAGCTTGAACCATAGTCGTTATTGTGATTGCCGGTTAGTTCTACAATATCAAGACCTATCTTTTTTAACGCATCTAGCGTCGCGTTTGTCGCGCAGAAAGACATTGTGTTACCCTTTGGTATGCAGTTGTCTGCAAAGGAAATTTCATTCGAAGTATGGGTTAAGTCGGCATTTGCGAGAAAGTCACCAATATTTTCAGCAATGTATGCGCCATTTTTCGATGCTGCTGTTTTTAACCCTGCGTTACGAGTTATTGCTGTAACACCAGTCATATTTAAACTGAGAATTTGCTCAGAATCAAACGATTCTGGAATCAATTCGCTTGCCCTGAATTGGATCAAATCTTTGGCAGTTTGTTCTTTACCGCGTGCGATTAAATGATATTTAATGCCTCCTTCAGGCTTTTTATCAAAAAAGTAGTTGTTGTCATAAATCAACGTTTTGAGTCCACCGTTAAGTTTGCTGACATCAACAAGGGCAATACTGTTTTCTTGACCTTTTAGCGTCGCATACAGATCATCAACTTCAGTAATGTTTGGTTTCTTACCTAAATATGCTTCTAGAATTTGCTCATACGCTTGTTTGTTTCCCTTTTCAACAAAAATTTGGTCGTTTTCTAAATTACTTTTCGCCACATGATCACGAATCCAGTAAAGATGCCCAACAGGAATTAAGTAAGAAGTAGTCAAAATACTGTCACTTTCAGATGGTGTAACTGAGTATGCTAATTGAGTAACGTTTTCTGAACCCTCAAAAGAGAATCTTTTTTTCCCTTCATAAGAAACGTCATTTAGCGCTTTTTGTAACTCAGTAGAAAAGTTCGAGGGAAGAGCAGGATCTAACGAAATGACGTAAGTTGGGTAATGTAGTGCAAGTGCTTTGACGCTTTTTCCGGTAACCATATCAAATGTAGATACCGTGAGAGGAAATTTCAAGAAATACGAAATAATTACGAGTAGAACGAAGCCAAGTAATGCAGCAGGAAGAACTTTACGAATAGTTGATTTTTTCTTTTGATTAGTATTCTTCGGTTGGATGATTACTGCTTTCGTAGCTCTTGCAGCATACGTTGTCAGAGGAGTTGCAGTTTCTGTAGCTTTTCTAACACCTTTTAGTGGATTTGTGGGGCCTTTGGTTCCCTTTGAAGCAGTATAGTTAATTTTCATGGAATAGTATACCGCATTTGTGATAAAATTAGCTATATCAAAATCATTTTTGATTTTGTATCATGCATCCATAGCTCAACTGGATAGAGCATCAGTCTTCGGAACTGAGGGTTGGGGGTTCGAATCCCTCTGGGTGCAAATTAGTATTTTCCACTTATTAGTATATTTCGTAGTTATGAGATTTGTATATTGTTGTGGAAAATGCTAATTTGCCTGAAAAATGAGGGATTCGAAACTCAAGTGAGACAACAACAATTTGTTGTCGAGTGAAGAGCGTGGTCACGCCCAAGGTCCTCTAAAAGATAAAGTGCAATTTCAGTGGTGAAGTATGAACCCTGAAATTGTTGGGTGACCGAATCCCTAGTTTCTCACTCACTAGTTGAAAGCTTCCTTTCAACTTTTTACGTAATTCTTACAAATTGATAATTTAGCATTGAAAATTATCAATTAAGTTATTGTCTTTTCTCCATTTTCTGGTATCATTCTAAATAACTTCTCTTTTTAGTAGATGAAAAATCCCTGGTACAAATACAAAGTCGATTACAAGTGGCTTAAAACCACGACTGGTAATGGCGTTACGTACGATTTAGATTCAGTTGCCGGTCGAAGAGAGTATTATCAAGAGAAAGTTGGCCCGGAAATTGAATTTCTTCGTGATTATTTCAGAACGCAAACATTTCTCGGGTATTGGTTAGCTCCAAAACAAGCCGGAAAGGGCACGTACATGAACGGTCTGAAAGAGATCTTTGGCACTGAATATTTTCTGCACATGAGTGTAGGAGATTTAGTTCGAAATGCAGATAAAGAATTTCAAGAGCAAGGCAAATTGTCTGAAATTTATGCTTATGCGCGTGCAAACTACCGTGGTGGCATGCATTTGGATGAAGCATTTAAGGCATTAATGGGCAGAACAACGGCAGGATTAGTTCCTACAGAACTAGTTATGCTTCTCATTCGCCATGCCATAGATAAGGCAGGTAAAAAGACTCTTTTCATTGATGGATTCCCTCGCAATTTGGATCAGGTTTCATACTCTTTGTACTTTAGGGAATTGATTAATTATCGTAATGATCCAGACCTTTTCATTCTTATCAATGCGCCAATAACAGTGCTCGATGAAAGAATGAAGCAACGAAGAACATGTTTGACCTGTGGTAACTCAAGGAATATCTCGTTGTTGCCAACGAAAGAAATCGGCTATGATGCAGAAAAAGATGAGTATTATCTGGTTTGTGACTTGCCAGGATGCACTGGAGGAAGAATGGTCACAAAAGAAGGAGATCATCTAGGAATGGAAACAATTAAAGACAGAATTATGCTCGATATAGAAGTCATGGAGCGTGCACGTAAGTTGTATGGCATACCGATAATCGAGATGTATAATTCTCTTGAACAAGATAAAGCTTTCGAATATATGGATCCTTATGAATTTACTTCAGAATGCGTTTATAGTCGAAATCCCGACGGTTCAATTGAAGTCAATAAAAAGTTGTGGGAAGTAAATGAAGGTGAAGAAAAGTATTATAGCTTGCTCCCCCCTGGTGTTGTTGTGCAATTGGTCAAGCAATTGGCAAGAGTTTTAGGATTTGGAGCAGAGAAGTAGAAGACGTCAATGTTTCTCTTGGTAGACAAATATTCTACCTAGAGTTATAATGCAGTTGATGCAGTTACTTGACTGGAAAATATACAGTATTGAACACGTTCAACCTCATTATGGTGCTACTGTTCACGCACAAGTAGCCCTAGACCATTTGTTATCAGATGAACGTTTCGATAAGGTTGAAGAACGATTTTTGCGCGAATTTGGAATGTCAGCGTATTTATTCTTGTCAAATACATTAAAGTGTCTTATTGATCCAGCTTCGTGCAATGAGGCAAAATACTTGGTTAGTGCAAACGCAGAGGGAGCAATTTCAATGAAAGTGAGTAACCAATCTGGCTTGGATTTGTATATCTTTGACTCAATTCCTTCATTGACTGTAGATGAGGATGCTGGTGTTTTTATTATGGCCGAGAAGCTTGAAACGCAACAAGATTTATTGAATGCTTTTGTTCGTGCAGATGGTCGACGTAGATTTTTTTGTTTGTAATCATATGTTAACTGAAACTCAACCAAGAACTGCCGATTCTTGTAATGTTGTCACTAAGCAAGCGGAACGAATGATTGAAGTGATGTCTAAATCTGAATTTTTATTGTCGGTTGCAGGAGCAATTGATTATTCAACTTCGGCGTTAGTTGACGGTAAACAATATTTAGAATTTGCAGCTTTAATGATTAGGCAATCAGGACTTCTTGCTTTGGAACGGGAAAATGACGGGGCTACTGAGCGAGTCGATTGTTGCGATCCGTCAAGAAAGCATGTTTTTGCTGCAAAAAATGGCATTGGGGTAGAGTGGGTAATCTTGCGAAAATTTGAGAAACCTGGGCAACCTGAACAACCTGGTGAATTCATTGTAGAGATTCTTACTGAAAATACTGATTCTAGGGAGCAAAAACTTACATCACTCGTTGTTGATCTGTCTCGATGCAAGTAACGGTTTTCTTTCACTTAGGGCAACATTCTCTTGACAATTTTTCATTCGGTGCTAATATATTAGCAGTCTTATGTAACGACTGCTAGAAATGTCAAAGAAACAAGAAACTCAATCAAATACAGTAAATGAAGGTTTAGAAAAGCAGGTAGAAGCGCTAACTCAGCAAGTTACCGACCTTGACGTCAAATTGCGTGGAGCTCTCGCAGATTATCAAAATATGAGACGTGAGCAAACTCAACAGCAAGAACTTCGTGAGAGTATGATAAAAAAGCATGTTTTTGCTGATCTGATTGAGATATTCTCAGACCTTTTCTATGCAGTTGATCAATTGGAGCCAGAAATGCGAAAAGATTCGCACATGGAAGGTATTGTTCAAATAATGATGAAATACAAAGACCTATTGAAGAATCACGGTGTTACCGAGATCACATTCAATGAAGGTGATGAATATGATGCGCAGGTAGCAGAGGTTCTAGGTATCGTTTCACATACAGAAATGGATAATAAGGTAGCTCAATTGATTCAACCCGGTTACAAGATTGGCGAAGTGTTGATTAAACCGGCAAGAGTGATGATGTATAGAAAAACACAAAATTAATAGTTAATAGGTAATACCCAAGCCATTAACTATTAATTATTAACTATTAAAATAATATATAAATAAAAAATATGGGAAAAATATTAGGAATTGACCTTGGAACTACAAACTCGGTCATGGCAGTAATGAAAGGTGGTACACCTAGCGTTATTCCAAATCAGCAGGGCTCGAATTTAACGCCTTCTGTTGTTTCTGAAGGTAACGACAAAGAATCTATTGTAGGTATTCCAGCAAAAAATCAGGCAGTTTTGAACCCAACTAATACTATTTATTCGATCAAGCGATTGATCGGTCGTAGATGGGACGATGCAGAAGTTCAACGAGATATCAAACTATTCCCATTTGAAATGAGAAAAGATCAACATGGTGGTGTCGAAATAAAAATGGCTGACAAATGGTATAAGCCACAAGAGATTTCGGCCCGTGTATTGCAAAAAATGAAGCAGGATGCAGAAAATTATTTTGGGGAAAAGATTACAGAAGCTGTTATTACCGTACCAGCGTATTTTGATGACTCACAGCGCCAAGCTACCAAAGATGCTGGCAAAATCGCAGGTCTTAACGTGCTTCGTATTTTGAACGAACCAACAGCAGCAGCACTTGCATACGGTCTTGATAAGAAGAAAGAAGGTAAGATTGTTGTTTTTGACCTTGGTGGGGGAACCTTCGATGTTTCAATTCTTGAAGTCGGTGATGGTGTTTTTGAAGTACTTTCAACAAATGGTGATACTCACCTTGGTGGTGATGACTGGGATCAAATGTTGATCGATATGCTTGCAAAAGAGTTCAAAGATAAAGAAGGTATCGACCTAAAGGATGATAGTGCAGCATTGCAACGATTAAAAGAAGCTGCAGAAAAGGCAAAGATTGAACTTTCTCAGGCACAAGAAACAAATATTAACATTCCATATATTACCGCAACCAAGGAAGGTCCAAAGCACTTAATGCGCAAGATGACTCGTTCAGAGCTTGAGAAGTTGACCCATGAATTGATTAATGCAGTTGAAGCACCATGCAAAAAAGCAATGGCAGATGCAAAACTTTCGAATTCTGATATCAACGAAGTCATTCTTGTTGGTGGTATGACTAGAATGCCGGCAATTCGCGAAAAAGTGAAGAACATCTTCGGTATGGAACCAAAGCAGGACTTAAACCCTGACGAAGTTGTCGCAGTTGGTGCAGCTGTGCAGGCAGGCGTACTTAAAGGTGAAGTTACCGATATTACTTTGCTTGATGTAACACCTTTGTCACTTGGTATTGAAACTATGGGAAGTGTTATGACAGTTTTGATTCCACGAAATACGACAATTCCAACCGAGAAGAAGCAAACTTTCACCACAGCATCTGATAATCAGCCATCAGCAGAGGTCCACGTTTTGCAAGGTGAACGACCAATGGCGGCAGATAATAAAACTCTTGCAAAATTCATTCTTGATGGCATTCCACCAGCTCCACGTGGAGTTCCTCAGATTGAAATCGTCTACAAAATCGATGCTAACGGTATCTTAAATGTATCTGCAAAAGATACTGCAACTGGCAAAGAGCAGAAAGTTACAATTACCGCATCGACAGGTCTTTCAGATGAAGAGGTTAACAAGCTTGTTGAAGAAGCAGAGAAGCATGCCGAAGAAGATAAACAGCGCAAAGAAATTGCAGAAGTTCGCAATAATGCTGACTCATTAACCTTCTTAGCAGAGAAAACCATGAATGACCTGAAAGATAAAGTCGACGCAGACGATAAGAAGAAAGTCGAAGAAAAGGTCAAAGAAGTTCGTGAACTTCTTGCTAAAGACGCAACTCAAGTCGATAAAGACGAGTTGAAGAATAAGGCTGACGAATTAGGAAAGCTTCTTCAAGAAGTAGGTGAAAAAGCCTATAAGGCAACCGGTGGCACTCAACCAACTGGCGATGCCTCAGAAGCAGCACCAGTTGGTGACACCGAGCCAAAGAAGGAAGAAGGGCCGGTAGAAGGCGAAGTCGTAAAATAATTGTCAATTTTCAATTGCTAATTATTGATGCGATTGATGGGGCGATTCTTATATATGTAGTATTGCGGTGCAGAATGGCAGTTGCCAGATATGCACCGCAACTGCTACTATAACGAATCGATTTCTCTTGATTGAGAATTGAAAATTAATAATTGATAATTATAAGCTTGTCATTTTTCGATTTTTTCAAAAAGAAACCAGTGGCACAAGTTGCTGGCACTTTGGGATATATTCCTGGCAGTACAACGCCCACGCAAGATCAGCCAATCACTTTTACCGGAGGAGAATTACAAAAAAGATTGTATGTTCAGCCAAATGTTAGAGCTGAGACTGAATACACGGTAATTCCGATTTATACAGGAAATCCCTTTAGAGGAACTAAAGTCGCGACAGATGTTGTTTTATGAGGTACGTTGTAACCACAGGATATGCGTTTACTGACATAGATTCGTATGCCTGTGTCATTGCCTACGCAGATTTATTACGATTGCAGGGTAAAGATGCCGTGGCCATTATTCCTGGTCCACTGAATGAATCAGTTATAAGAGAAGTTCGAGAATGGCCTGTTGATTACTCTACAACTTATTTTTCAATTACCGATGACGTATTCGTATTGCAAGACATTTCTAATCCTGAATTTTTTGCAAAATTTGTTGATGAAAATCGAGTGGTGGTGGTCTACGACCATCGTCCAGGCTTTGAGGAATATTGGAAAAGTCGAGTAGATGTTATGTCAGTAATTGAAAAAGTAGGTGCATGTGCTACATATATCGTTGAAGACGCGGTTGCTCTTGGGCTGTTAGATAAACTCTCTCCGGTTTCGTGTGATTTACTTTACACAGCAATCATCGGTAATTCACTAAATCTTAAAGCCGGCGTAACAACAGAACGCGATACTACTGCTTTATCAGCATTGACCCCATATATTAGTGTTTCTGCCGATTGGCCAGAAAAATTCTTCCGTTCAATGCAAGCAGGGATATTGAATGACCCTGTTGATGCCATGAAGAATGATACAAAGATAATGAAATTTGCGAATGGAGAATGGGTTATTGGCCAGTTAGAATTATGGAATGCGAGTGAAGTTCTAAATAGCAATCAAAGTGCCTTATTGAATGCAATTCAATCATTTCCGCAGCAATTTGGTTTTGTCACATTACCGAGTATCTCAGAGGCTGTCACCTATGTTTTGCCAAAGAACGATGAATCGCGGGAAATTTTAGAATCTATAGGGCTTGAAGGTAATAAAGTTTCTCAACTTCGCTTAAGAAAAGAGTGGCTAAAGCTACTTCAATCACTAGAATAACGTATTCCTTATTTTCGAAAGTTATTTTCAAACATCTTCCCATGCCCAGGAATAATCCATTTTGCTCCGCTGTCTAATACCTTTCGTCGGGACTCTTTCAAGGCTTCAAAGTCAATCATAAAGGGATCCGGCTGGTTAATCAGTATATCACGTGATGTTGTATCTTGTTTCCCGTCTTCCCACCAGAAGACGTCTTGCGAGATGCTGACAATTCCATGCTCTGCGGTATCGATAAGTAATGAGTACTCTTCTTGTGCATGCCCTGGTGTTGCTAGCATCTGAAATTCTTTATGAATCCAGTAATCTTTGTGTGGTTCTTCAAGATCATTCTCCCAACGCATTATTCCGTCGTATAAAGGTGTATCCGGGAACAACCTGATGTTCAACGTATGATCAAGGTGGTAGTGCGTCAAGAAAATTGCTGAAACGTCGCTTGGAGCAAGCTGTAATAATCGAAGTTTTTCAAGTAAAAGTGGTGCATTACAGCCAGGATCAACTAAATAATTACAGCCCTTAAATCGTAACAGTATAGTCGAGGGAGTAGCAAAGTAACGTTCATCTTCACCAGGATATGCGTACCCCTCGATCAATATCGTCAGTGATGGTTTCATAAGTGCACCCCCTGAGCTTTCAGGAATTCAATATATTTTTCGAAGGTAGTATACACTGAAGTAATTATTCCTAATGACTGTGCTCCTAGCAGTTTGGTTTCTTGGTCATCTGCATAGACTATTTCGTTTGGCTCGAGTTCTGCTGCCTCAACCATTTTTTGGAAGATCCCGATATCTGGTTTTGATATTCCAACTTGATAAGAAAAAATTGCTACGTCGAAAAGAGCTAAGAAATTGAATTTTTCTTGAAGTACCTCGACTCGTGTTTTGTAATTATTTGAACATATCAGTGTCTTGTACCCTTGTGATCGAACACTTTTTACAACACTCAAAACGTTTGGATCAATTTGATAATGTTTTGCATATAAGTTTCGGTATTCCTGTACACTCCACTGAATGCCAAGTCTGATATTAACGCTCTGCCAGAAAGCTTCTTCGGAAAGTTTTCCGTTTTTGTAATCAATCATCTCATTTCCTGACAAGATCGCCTCTTTTACCTTCGTCTCGTCACCTCCTGAAACTTCGGTTAGTTCTTTTACTAATGCAACTAGTCCGGCTCTTGTGAAAAAAACTCCGTCAAGATCAAAGCATATTCCTTTAATCATTAGAAAATTTCTTAATAAATAATTTCGATTCCCAATCTAATATTGCGTAACTTGGCATAGGTATAGTGTTATGCAGTTCCAGGGCTGTCCTTTCCTCGAATTGTGATGCAAAGAGTGAAAGTACATTGGCATGCGCGACTATTCCAATTTGATCGGCTGATTCTTTCATTATTATGTCTTCAACTGCGGTCGAGAATCTGCGTAGTGCCTCTTCAGTCGTTTCTCCCTCGTTAATTCTTGTACCCGGGTTGTTATACCAGTTTGTTACCGTTTCCTCGTAATTTTCGAAGAATTTTTTTGTAATTGAGGTCGCCTCGGTTAATTCTGGAATAACCTTGATCGGGATATAATTGTCTTTTGCTAACAATATTGTCGTGTGCAGGGCTTTGGTCTGATCACTACAATAAATAACGTTAAGAGTTTTTATGATGGGGTCACGCGCCAACGTCTCCGCCATTTGTACTCCTTCTGGTGAAAGTCGCCATTGCAAATTGCATACTTCCGGTTGGAATATTGTCTTCGAATGTCTTATGAGTATCAGTTTTTTCATACCAATTTCTAAAATTTAACTAATTCACTCGTATTAGTCGTTCCCTTGAAATCGCTACCTTTTACCGTGGCAGAATAATTGTGCTCGTGCACACTTCCGTCGTCAAGCGTTAGCTTCATTTTCCAGGACATTGTTGCATCCATCTGATTACGAGAAATTCCATAAGAAACTTCGTGCGAGGCGATATCGTAAGCGGTATTTATATTTGTCGATCTGGCAACATCAATGTATTTAAAGCGTAAACCAAGAAAGCCCATCTTGCGAGCTACTTCATCATTGTAATCACAGCTGTAATCTGCATTGCAAATTTTTGGTGAATATGTAGTTCCAAGAGAAGGCATTCGTTCATAATCTGCTGCGGTATAGTACCCGAATGAATTCCAGTCTTCAAATTCTTGGGTTGATCCAATGGTTCCGCCATTTGCAGACTGACTCACGTGTGAATGTGGCAAAATGTATAATTTTCCTGAGGGCAGTTTCGTTTGAATTGAAATATCTGAAATCTCAGCTTTTACAACGTTTCTGGTTTGATCGTTGACTTGGTAACTAAACCTCACTGTGTAAGTAACGTGTTTAGAGACCGTTTTCGCCGAATTTGAAGTTATGTGACTGCCAACCCAGATGTTCGCATAACTTCCTTCAGTAAAGTTTATGGCAGGTATTGGTGTCGGTTCGTTGTTACTGATCGAATCAGAAGTAGGAGATTTTATTATGACAGTATCGTAAACTCGTCTGTTTGGAAAAATTAAACTGAGTATGATGAAAAGAATCAGTATTAAGAACGTTGCTACCTCTATCGCAAAATTACTTAATGGTGGAGGAATTTTTAAGACAGTGAATATGTTGCTAAGTTGTTGCTGCAAATAAATATCCCTTTTAGCAAAGAAAATTATCAATAACGCAAATAAAATGAAAAAAATGATCAACCGTACGAAGTGATAATTTAAGGAATTTAAGCCGTAGGGGAGTAAGTAAAATTTCATTATCAATAACGTTACGAGTAGTAATATTGCAAGAATTGCAATATTTGGATGCTCTGAAATAAATTGTTTTATCTTCTGCATGTCTTTAGTGTAATCCTTTTGCGTAGAATTTCAATAAGGAAAACCTTTCTAAGATTTGCTTTTTAGGGTAGAATGGAATGAAAACTTGAAAAAATAAAGTCGATGTCAGTACTTAAAACCAATATTGCTAAAATCCTCATAGTATTGGCTGTTTTTGTATCACTTCCAATTGCAGTTATTGTTCCCCGAGTAATTGCGGATACAACAACAACTCAGGTAACAGTTTCTAATTCAGCTCCTTCGTTTTCGATAGCTCCCTACGAGTCACCTGCCTCAACTGCAACTGCCCCTACAAGTGTTGGAAATACAGTAACTTTTTATGCAACCGCAACCGATTCAAATGGCGATGCTTATCGTCTAGTACTGTGTAAAACAAATGCAATTACTGCGAATGGTGTCTCAGATCCAATTTGTGGTGGCGGCTCCTATTGTTTATCATCATCAACCACTTCAGGAAATCAAGCAAGTTGTGCCTATACCGCACTTTCTGGCGACCCAGAAAGTAATGCATGGTATGCATTTGTGTGTGATGTAGTTTCTGGTTCTGCATGCTCTTCGGCTGCACAGGGCACTGGCGATGCTGGTTCACCATTTTCTGTAAACCATCAACCAGCTTTTACAGCAATTACTGAGAATTCTGCCTTACCTGGGGCAGATATTACGTTTAGCGCGACAGCTAGTGATTTTGATGTAGAAAGTACTGCCGATCAGGTTCGTTTAGTAGTTTGTTCAACCGCAGGCGCAACTGCTGATGGTTGTACTGTTCCAGCAAATCAGCTCTGCATAAGTTCTTATACTGCAACAAATCCTAGTTGTTCCTATACCTTACCGAGTGTGAGGCAAGATGGAAATGTTACGTATTATCCATATGTATTTGATTCACATAACCTTGGTGCAGCAAATAACCCGCTGGCGAGCCAACAATATACCGTGCTGAATAGTGCTCCAGTTGTTTCAGATGTCGTTATTAACGGTGGAAATCCAATTTCATTGACTGCTGGCACAGCAACGAATTTCACGGTAACGGGCACAGTAACAGATATCAATTCTTGTCAGGATATTGCTAATGTTCGAACAAGTACCTATCGTTCAGGCGTCGGATATTCAGCATGTGACGAAGTTTCGGAACAGAATTACAATTACTGTTATGCTTTAGTGAGTTGTAGTGTTGTTGGTGGTACGTGTTCGAGCGCATCAGATGGAGTGAGTGATTATTCTTGCACTGTCTCAATGCAATTTAACGCGGATGCAACTACTTCTGGAACGTTGTTTCCAACTGAAAACTGGTTGGCAACATTACGTGCTGCAGATTCCTCATTAGTTGGAACTGCCGAAACTGTTACCGGTGTAGAGGTTAATACCTTGTTGGCATTATCGCTTGATGCATTGGTAGCGTATGGTAATGTTGGTGCAGGTACTGATACAGGTGCAACAAATGCTACAACAACGGTATCGGCTGTTGGAAATGTTGGGCTGGACATTGAAGTCTCTGGTACAAGTATGACAAATGGTACCGATACCATTCCGGTCGCAAATCAGAAGTATTCGACAGCATCATTTACTTATTCATTAGCGGGAACGGCACTATCTACAACGCCGACTTTTGTTCCTTTGCATGTGACTAAAACTACTTCTTACTCAACACCAGCTTCAAAATTGATGTACTGGGGAATTGCAATTCCTGCTGGAATTAGTATGGGAACATATACTGGTACAAATACGTTAACAGCTATATTAAGTGATACGGTGAATTGGTAATATGGAGAAAAACTGCCCGAAAATTATTTTTCAAATGAGTGGAATTGTCGCATTGCTTCTGTGCAGCTTTATTGTAAATTTTGCTCCCGTAAATGCTGCCAACTCAAGTTTGGGCGTTTCCCCTTCGGAAATAAAGAACGAATATTTGGTTCGTGGCGCGAAATATACAGAAGTAATAACTATTTCGCGCACAGATGCATCTGCCGAAGCGAAGATTCGATTTATTGTTGATGATTCAACCATAGAAGATTGGATAGTTTTCGCAGATGGTGCCCAATTGCAGATGGCAAAAGGAGTGCATCGTATTGCACAGAGAGTAGAAATTACGATTCCTGCAAATGCTGCGTATAAGGCCTATGATGGTTCAATTCGTGTCGTTATGGAGGGGCCTTCGGCTGGGCAAGTGAATATACTCCCCGGTGTCAAACTTGATGTATCTCTGGCAGTTTCTGATAAAGTGTTCACAAAATTACGCGTTCTATTTATCAAATTTTTACCTTCTGCTCAGGGGCAACCCTATGCTGCAAGTATCAAAATTGCAAATGAGGGCAACAGTGAGATAGCCCCCGATAAACTAGTAGTTAAAATATTTGATACAAGTAAGAATTTACTACGCACGATAACAATAAAGGATATTCCAAAGGTAAAAGCCTTTACTACTGCAGAAATTCCATTGTTCCTGACCGATAGAGAACCTTTAGGAGAAGGTGAATATCTGACTGAAGTGGCCTTATTCCAAGGTGAAAACGAAATTTTTTCAGATGTAGCATCATTGGTAGTTTTTATTGGAAAACCAACTGAAATTACGGTATCACCAACCCCAACTGGGGCGACTTCGGGTACTCTCTCTCTCTTGCAAATAATGACTGGTTTATTAGTATTGATCATTGTATTGTTACTCGCAGGCCTTATTGGTATTTGGTTTGTTTTTGTCAAAAAGAAAAATAAGGATGATGACGTTCCTAGGTAGATTACTTCGTAAACGTGTCGTGCTGTTTTTAATTTTTCTTACCTTTTTAGTTCCCGGTATAGAGCCAGTTTCTGCAGTTAATGTTACTGGTACAATTTCGACAAATACAACATGGAATACCTCGGGAACGCCATACGTTATGACAGGAAATGTGACGGTTGCAAGTGGTGTCACCCTCACGATTGATGGAACTGCAGGCTTAGTTGAAGTAAGAAGCGGTGGTAATTACAGGTTGACGGTAAATACTGGTGGCACGCTAATTGTTACTGGAACTTCAGCGAATCCTGTTAGATTTACGCATAATACATCAACGAGTTTAGGCGCATGGGGGGGAGTTAGGGTCGCTTCTGGCGGTACTGCAACGGTAAACTACGCAAGAATGACCTATTCGTCTACGTCATTCATGGCAGATGGTGGGACCTTAGTAGTAAATGACTCAGTATTAGAATCAAATACAAATGGTCTTGTTGTCGCGAGTACTGGAAATATTACGACTGCAAGAAACACTTTTATCAAGAATACCTATCCAATATCTTTGGAGTGGGAGTCCACATATTCGTTTGGTACCGGTGCAGACGCAGATATTCTTGGAACAGATACGAATAAAAATACGTACAATGTTTTGGCAGTTGGTAATTATGATCCATATGGAAACAACTGTCCTGCAAATGTATGTACAATATCACAGAGAACTTTTGCGGGAATCGCAAATATTCCCTATCAAGTTGTGCCTACAACATATTTTCTCGATTCAGCCGATGACTTATATATTTTTGATGCAGGTGTCATAATAAAAGTTGCCAGTAGATTGCACTTTAGACAGGCAACTCGGGTACAGTTCAATAGTTCAAGTGGTAATAATGTAATTTTCACGAGTATTCACGATGATACGGTCGGTGGCGATAGCAATAATAATGGCACAGCAACTTCGCCCGCAGCCGGAAATTGGTATGGAATTGTGGTTCAGTCGAGTCAAGCACAGACATATTCATTTTGTACTATAAAGTATTCGATTTATGGCATTTATGCGAGTGCTGCCACAGCAAATGTTTTGATAACTGATTCAATTTTCGATAGAAACACTGATGCAGTTAATGCGACAAATGGGGCAACAATTCAGACCGCTCGCAATACCTTTACTCGTAATGATTTTGCAATAAGTGTCGATTGGGAGGCAACTTACAATTTTGGTGCTGGCGCAGATGTCGACATAATTGGAATAGGTGCTGATAGCAATAAGTATAATGCCATTGGCGTAGGGAATCAGGATGCTACCGTCTCAGATTGTCCGGCAAATAGCTGTGTGGTTCAAAAGAAAAACTTTGCTGGTATTACAAATATTCCATATATGCAGACATCCACATATTATTATATTACTGGAAACGATGACACGACTACCATAGAACCCGGAGTGATTATTAAGAGTACAGGACGTATGTATATTCGTGGTACGTCCAAACTTGTCGCACAGGGTACTGTAGGCGAACCAATTTATTTTACGAGCTATCGAGATGATTCAATTGGTGGAGATTCAAATAATGATTCAACAACAACAACTCCAGCTGCAGGTAACTGGATTGGGGTGATTTTTGAAAATTCTGTGAATCAAACGGTAAGTAATTGTGTCGTTCGATATGCAGAACACGGCATTACTGCAAGTGGAAACACTGGCCTTGTAACTATTCAAGATAATGTATTTGAGAATAATTCTTATGCGGTTAATTCATATAGTAGAGCTGCAATTTCGACAGCTCGAAATACCTTCAAAAAGAATGTTTTTCCTGTAAGTATGGATTGGGAAGCGCAAGTAACTTTTGGTCAAGGTGCCAATACCGATATTCTGGGTAGTGGGGCAGATAAAAACACATATAAAGCAATATCAGTCGGTGCATATGACAACAATAATACTGATTGTATTGCGAACCAATGTACCATAAGTCAGCTGACTTTTGCCGGAATTTCAAATATTGATTATGTACTAGAACCTTTCATATATTACTTCAATAGTGCAGATGATGTTATAACGTTTGATCCTGGGGTTGTTATCAAAATGGATGGTAGAGTACAGGTAAGCAATTCAGTAGTCTTCAACTTTAATGGTACCTCTGGTTCACCAGTTTACTTTACCAGTATTCACGATGATACTATCGGAGGTGACATTGCAGAAAATGGTTCAGCTACAGTACCTGCCCGTGGTGACTGGTATGCTTGGATATTTTTGGGGACTACTGCAGTAAGCTTTGATAATTGCGTTGTCAAGTATGGAAATGTAAGTGTTATTTCAGGCGCAGCCTCGGCTGTTGTGTATGTAACAGATAATGTTTTTGAAAATAATATCTATCCAGTAAGTGCAAATAATAATGGCGTAATTCATACGGCAAGAAATGTATTTCGCAAGAATCAAGCTCCAGTATCACTTGAATGGGACTCAACTTTAGTTCCTGGAACAGATAGCAATGCTGATATCTTAGGTACTGGCATCGATGCAAATGATTTTAATGCTATTAAAGTAGGAGCACATGACAAAAATGCTACTAACTGCCCAGCAAATACGTGTACGGTATCACAACTCACCTTTGGTGGAATTCAGAATATACCCTATTACGCAACGAACGAAATTGTCTTTGAAGGTACCGATGACACACTAGTATTTTCACCTGGAGTAATAATGAAATTCGACGGTGGTAGCGTAACGGTAAGAAGTGGTGCAAAAATTTCGATTGCAGGAACTTCTGCAGGTCGAGTAGTTTTTACCTCTGCGAGAGATGACTCGGTTGGGGGAGACACAAATAATAATGGTTCAACCAATGCACCTGCAAAAGCCGATTGGAATTCTTTGAATCTTCAATCTGGTGCTAATTCGGTCGCATTTGTGGAAGTCCGTTATTCCCGTGATGGTATTTATGCAACTGGGGGCACACTATCAGTTTCGGATGCAGACTTAACGACTAATACAAATGGAATGTGGGTCGTATTAAGTGCATCACCAACTCTAGCGAGAATAAACTTTCAAGGGAACACCACAGGTTTACGTAATGGTAATAGCACGATAATTCAAGCACAAAATCTCTGGTGGAATAGTGTCAATGGTCCCAATGATACGAGCAGTACCGGCCAGTGTCCACTTAATGTATCAACTGGCGATGCAGTAATCGATACCTCAACAAATCCAGTTCTGTATTGCCCATTTGCAGTAACCAAATTTAACGCGAATTCATTGCCATCTGCTGCAGATACCTTGATTGATGGTGGAAATATTGTCGTAAATTTGACCGAGTCAACGACTACTTCAGTAACCTGCACTACCAATGTTATTGATGCTGATGGTTATACTGATATCGCGGGGGTAAATGCGATTTTATATAGAACATCACTCGGCGATAGTGGATCGAACAATGACAATTATCGGTACTCAGTTGCCTGTTCTGCAGGTTCTGGAAGTGGCACCTTACGTGCGTATTCATGCAACTTTACTGTTTGGTTTCATGCAGATCCGACAGATGCCTCTTCAGCAAATTCAGGTGATGATTGGACTTGCAAGGTAAGTCCTTACGATGCAGGTGGGGTTGGGGTAACTGATACAGATACCATTGAAATGGGATCGGTTATCGGAATTGAAGTCTCTAGTCATATTAATTATGGTAACCTAAACGGTGGCGACAATACAGGAAGTACAAATATTACGAGTGCAATAGCTAATTCAGGAAACGTAGCAATCGATATTGAAATGTATGGTCAAGATATGTGTACAGACTTCCCAGCCTGTGCAGCTGGGGTCATTCCCGTTACTCGTCAGCAATATAATACTAGTTCGTTTAGCTATGGAGCTGGAACAGCATTAACTGCTTCACCAGTATTTATTCCTCTTAATATTGCAAAATCAACGGCTCATCCACCAAATCTGTCGAGTACACTATATTGGGGGCTAGGTATTCCTGCTGGTGCGCAAATGGGGGCATATACGGGGCAGAATACTTTTACAGCGTTGTTACATTAAACGCATAAACGTTTCTATTTCTGTTTGCGCAACATAATATAAATTCTGTTATGACTTGGAGAAAACGTAATTGTTTTAGAATAGTTATCTTCTTTCCAGGTCATCATTTTTGATTTTGCAGAATACTCATAATTTTCTTTTTTGTCGAATGCTGTAATGAATTTTTTCTCTAGAAAAGCGAATTCATCGACATCGTCTTTGCCATCTTTATCTTGGTCACCTGTGTTACTCACGGTAAAATATTGGGTATATTCTATTTCACCTCCCTTCTGATTAAGAAAACCGTAAGATTTTTCGTGTTCTGTCAGGTATGTTTTATCGGTGAGTGTATCTGGCATATTTTCAAAGTATCTTATGTTCTCAGTAATTTCTGAAGTAACGTAAACTTGGAGATATGCGGTTTTTCCACTTCCATAGTGAGATGCGGTAATTTTGTATTGTCCTTTGGTACCCTTGACCATATCATCATTGGGATATTCATCGGTTATTTGAGAATCAAAAAAAGATTTGTAATAGTTCAGAAACTCTTCTTTCGAGGCATCTGTATCGAATACAACGTTGAAGTATGCAAAATTCTTTTCTCCAAATATTGAACTATTTTTTGGATCATTATTCATAAAGAATTTGCTAGAAGAAATTTTTATGACTTTATAAAGTGGAACAGTTTCTTTTGGAAATTCTGCTAAAAGAAATTCATTTTCAATTGCGGTCGTTGTTTGTGTCGTAGCTGGAGTTTCTGATGTAGGCGTTTGTTTTTTCAATAGATTTGGCGCGAGAACGGGTGTAAGTAGCGCAAATAAAATGACGAGTGCAAGTATACTGCCAGTAATAATTTTCTGCTTTTGTGTCATATCGTATTGTACCAGAGCTTCGCGATAATGTGACAATTGAGGATTGTACGTTATAATTATGAATGGAAACATTCTTTATATCAAAAACTGGAGCGCAATATCGATTAGGGAAATTGGAAGCGCGTGATATTCAAGCATTAAAAGAAATTTCTGAACAATGGGTGCGTAATCGTATTACAGGCGAAATTGTATTTTCAGAAATAGCTAGTATTGAGCAAAGAATGCTTAAAAGCTTAGAATCTGAGGAGTATCGTTACCTCGTTGTGCGAGATAGCAATGGAAAAGCGGTAGGGATGTGTGCAATTCGTGAGCCTGAAGAAGCAATGCAACAATACAAAAGTAATGAAAGTGCAGTAACCTTCGAACTGATTAATGTGTTTCTTGATAAGAATTTGCGTGGTCAAGGAGTTGGAAAGGCTTTATTAGAGTACATGTTTGAGGTAGCGAAATCTTTTGGCGCTGTTGAGGTTATTTGGAATAGTGGACCTCGTTATAAAAATTCTGCTTGGGAATTTTACACACATCTTGTAGGTCAACCTTTTGCCATTGCTAAAGAATTTTACGGCGAAGGTGGCGATGCACCTGTTTGGCGGAAGATATTGTGAAAGTACTGTTTTGACGGTAGTGAGTGAGCGGAATTAATAAATACGGGGAATATGGGTGCATATTCCCGAGATTCGCCCACCTCACGGCTTTACTCGGTGCCTCTGCTTGAGTTCAGCACGTTCCTCGACCCACGGTTGTTCGCATATGAAATCGTTCATATGCTCATTCAACCGTTTCTCATCCCACAATTCTTCCCTTTTTCAATTTCTCTCACTCGCCCCGTATTTTTCAATTTCGGTTCACGAGCGTAAACCGTTAAAACGAATGTTTTGACGTTAGTGAGTGAGAGAAATTTGAAAAACGGAGGGGGAGGGATTCGAACACCCACCAAATTTCGGACTCGTTAATCTATCCTTGCAAGGATTTTACTTGGGCAGGATTACGCACACTTGTCACGAAATTTGCACTTGATGTATTCAAAGGTTGTTAGGCGCGTTCCCGCTCTGCGTCGAATGCAAATTGTTGCATTCTCCTTGAGTTTCTCATCCCAACATAATAAATGTAGGTGTCTGCCACTGTTTACACAGTACCAAACACCTACACGGAAGTTCTGTTCGCTTGTTCGCAACCTCATTATATTTGATGGACAGGCACTTTTCAATGTTTTAGGAATGATGAAATCAACCAATGAAAGAAATAATACTTTATTAATTAACCTGCATATCTAATCGTCATTTGAAAAGTGGTTTTCTTTCGGATTTAAAAATAAATCTACAATCTTCTTAGACTCTTCATCCAAATTTTTTAATTTTAAAACTTTTTCCTTTACGACATCATATTTGTAGAACACCTCGAAGTTCTTTTTTATAAAGTTTTGAGTCTTTTTATAGCTATAATCAGACATTCCCTGACTTCTTGTTGTAGAGATAAATGCTTTAATGATGTACTTTAAATTCTTTGGCTTTTCTGCATTTTCAAGAAATTTGGATAAGTCGGTATTGTCTCCCCATTCTTTCCATGTAAACAAAATATAAGCTAAATCTTTATGCTCAATCAATATATTAAACTTTGCCTTATTGAGCTTTTCTACACATAGCGTTTGTAATTCGGTTATATTTGATGTATCTAAAATGAATTTTGATTCGTCTTTTGCTTCATCTTTCTTTGGAGTCTCTAAGGAAACAAATTTTATTGGGCCGATAATACCTTGTGATAGTGGGATAAGCTTACTAATAAGTTCATTGTTTGCCTTTTTGTCCTTTATGTTTTTAAGAAGATGAAAAATAACTCGTTGTAAATCCATGTCTATTCCAAAATCCCACATTGAATCTTCGGTTTCTGGCAAAATATCGGAGACATTAAATAATGCAAGAATTATATTTTCGTAGTTTGTAGAAGGTATTAATTCCGTATCCGAAGTGTATGAAAGCATCTTTTTAAGTAGCTTTCTAATTCTCTTACTTTCTATATATTTTCTAATTTCTGTTTCAAAGTCCTTTTGAATATTTGCTAGACTAAAAATGTATTCAATCTCAAATTGAGAAATTTCCCCTTCATCTCCACCTGGTATAAGAGTGAAATATTGATCAAAACAACTTGTAGCACATATTCTAAGTGTTTTTTCCCATACCTCTTGCCATTCATGTCCATACGAAGTATTGCCAAACCCATCTACATTACCTTTAACCTGAGGGAATAACTCAAAAATAATTTTTCTAGTGCTCTCTCTTTGTTCAAGAGAAACTTTATCAAAGGCAGACGATATTTTGCTTTTTCGTTCCTCTCTTGGTTTTGTACTTGAGCCAATATAATTTGATTCTGTGGTGGTAAACAAGATTTTTTCATATTTTAGAAAATTGTAAAACTCAGGAGCAAATATTCGTACAGATTCTAATGCAAAGAAATCAACAGGATTAATTTCTAAGATATTTTTATTAATTAATTGTTTTATTGAGAACTCTAACCCATTGATAAACCTTTTAATATCCCTAATGGTTACAAAATAGTCTTTAAATCCTGAATTATAAATATTTGCCCAGTAGGAGTCTTTGTCGAAGTAAATAGATGATTTTTCAGGTAACAACGACAAGATTCTATCTAATTCCGAAAACAAATATTGATGTATTTTAGATTGGTGTCTTAATGGAAGATCTAAATTTACCTGTACTATTTTTTCTAAGTACTCTTTTCCATTCACCTTTAAATAGTCTCCAATACTATTTTCGATTATATCCTTATCGTAAGCTAACAAATAGATTGTATTAGGAAAGTTAGCATTTGCTCTAATAAGTCTGAATACTTCATTCATTTCAGCTGGAGTCAATCTATCAATGTCGTCAATTACAATAAGTAATTTCTTATCTCGGTTGTTTAAGTTCTTTTCAATAGAACTCTTTACTTCATCAATTGAATAACTTTTATCACTGACCTTTGCTTCAAAGTATGCAGATACTTTCCTGAAAAATGTCTTGATAATCCCTAAAATTAGCAATATAAGTCCTACAATGAATAGTATGAGCGATACTTCTTTTGAATATGGGTTTAAGGATGAGATGATTCTATCTGCTGTAATTCCAATAATTCCTATGAGGATTACAACAACTTGTTGAAAGCTTATGGTGTCCTCAACGGTGGGAATGATCTCTAAAAAACTAGCATATTTTTTAAACTGCTTTGCGAGTGCTAAATCTTTTTCATTTTCATTTTTTGACTCGAGTTGAGTAGAAATTTCGTTGAAAAACTTATTTGTAATATCTGCATTAGAGAATTCCCAAGGATTAAAGCTAATAAGCGTTGGCGTTTTTTCCTCTTGAAATAAAGATTCTTTAACAAGGTTGATTATTGAGGTTTTACCAGTACCCCATTTACCATTTAATGATATAACTAGGCTTTCTTTGTTTTTCCATTCCTTTATTGCGTTTGATAGTGAATCGGAAAAATGACTTCTATTTAGTATGTCGTCATTTCTTTTTTCGATTGGTTGATCTGGTTTAAACATACTTAATCAAAATTCTTAATTGAATCTTCGTAAAGCCTATCAAATAAATTGCTGGTATGCATTATGTACTCTGGAATCTGAAACTTTCCATTTGTTAATTTTTCATATAAATCCTTTATTGTTTTATCTAAACTTTCTGAATAAATAAACGGGATTTTTTTAATATAATTCGCAGAGTTATTTGCAGTATGGTTAATGACCTTCAATAATTGAGTACAAATCTCCGAGTTAAGAAAAGTAAGTAAATATAAATAATGTTCATCATTCTCAGGAAAAATCCCCACGATTGATTGATCAAAAAGCCTATCTTTCAATTCAAACGCAAATAGTCTCGAGCCTTTTACCATTGGGATACCAATCCCTTTTTTAAAATAATACTTTGAGTTTTGGAATCTAGCTTTTTTATCTTTTCTATAATAATCAACACTTGCTTTATTCCAATTTATAAACCACTCATTTTCTTTGACAAGATGTGATCCTCCACCTTTAAGGATTGGAATATATGAATTCTTGCCATTGATTCCATTAATATCAATTTCTTGATTGAACGATATTAAGTCTTTATCTACGGGAATTAAGTCTTTTGCCCCTTTAACCGTATTTGAGATGGGCTTTAAATGCAATTTATTATCACCTGAATAAAAACCTGTGACACAATTAGCAATATCTCCAACTTTTGTATGATAATTAGTAATGAAACTTCTAACTTTTTCATCACCTCCTATATAAAAAGACAAAGAGTCTGTTGTTTTTATATCATTTTGAAGTACAGAATAATTACTATCTCCTTGATTCGAAGCTGTTTTTAACAAATTAATATCTTCGACTTTTGTTGAAACTGAAACGATTTTAATTCTATCTTCTTCAGTATTTGGTCTTTTAACTAAAGTGATTATACATAGGTTTGAATAACCAAAACTTACACCCGGAAAAAACTTTGATGGAATAAGTAGTATTTCTTCAATTGTTGTACTGAATAACAATATTTTCCTTATCTTCTTATGGAGATTTAATGCTAGAAATGTATCTGGCACTATAAATACAAGCCTGCCATTCTCTCGAAGTAATGAGATGCAACGTTCAAGGAATAGTGTATATGTTTCTTTGACATATCCACCATACTTTTTTTTGAGATTTGCTTTCTTTTTTTCATCTTGCCAAGCACCATACGGTGGATTTCCAATTATTTTTGTAAAGTATCCACCACTATTCGCATATAAGTCAAAAGTCAAATCAAACAAAGTATCAACTTCACGAATTTTTATACCTTTATCTTGAAACTTTCTTTTCAGTTCTTTAACTGCTTTGGGGTTTAAATCAACTGCTTCGATGAATTCTGATGAAAAATCTTGAGATAATATTTTCTCAATAAATAATCCATCTCCAGCACAAGGCTCTAGAATAACATCCTTTTTTACTAATTTCAGTTTGTCTACCATATAATCCAAGATAGGATCTGCATCCGTATAATACGAACAGTATTCATATCTCTTTCTTGTTTTTCCGTTAATTATGTTGTCTACCATTCCAAATATTGCAGTAAGCTATTCTTTTTTAAATGGGAATACATTACTGAGTCGAAATCCTTTTCCCAGTCAATAAAAGTATTCATCCAATTTGCTAAATTAAAGCCAGTTACTTCCTCAATTTTCTTGTATGTTTCTGTCCCACAATAAACCGTCCAGAGCCCTGATCTTTTTAATGTTTGTAGATAATGGTTATTGTTTTCTTCACTTGCTCGTACAAATAGTAAACATTGATGACCTTCTTCAAGTATTTTGTATATACTTGCGACTAAAAGGAGTCGATTAGTATTGCCTTTTTCGTTTGAGCTAAAGCCACTCTTAAAGTCAACGACAAATTTATCCTGTCCGTTTTCAAAATGTAAATCAAGCTCAAGGCTTATTTCGCCAGATGTGACTAATGTCCAAACTTTTTGATAATATTTTCTTAATTCCGCCTTTTCTTCCTCAGTGATATTTAATGAGTCGATAAAATCATTTAGTTCTGCTGACAGTTTTATGCGGACATCATTGAAAAGTGGAGGAATAATATACTTAACATTCTGATTAATTGGATTTTCCCAACATAATTGACAAAATGGCTCCCATAGTTCACCTATCCTTCTTGCAAATGTCATGTACTCGTATGGCCATACTTCATTTCGTGATTCCATCATTACTATGTAGTTTGTATATGTAATCAATAAGACACCTTCTAAAATTGCTTTTGAAGACCAATTCTCAGACTGGGCTTTTTGTTTTAGTGTTTTTATTAAATTCTCCTTGCATGAAACTAATTCACTATTAATTGCTGAAGCCCGCAGTTTGTAGTCTTTTTCTCCATAGGTTTGCTTGATTTGAGATAGAAACTCTCTAGATCTGCTTCTAAAATATTCTAGAAGTTCAGTCTTTTTTGTTCGGATATTATTGTCTATTAGTTCAGACATTTTATTTATATAATAATTTATCTATTGTTACTTCCAAAGCTTCTGCAACTTTCATTATAAAGTTGATTGATGGCTTTTTTATTACCTCAGTTTCAACTTTTACTAGAGTAGTGAGTGGAATATCAGCCTTTCTTGCTAACGCTTCCTGCGACAAATCTTTTTCCTTTCGCCACTTCTTTATTTGCTCTGCAATATTAACTTTTTGCGTATGTCGTGTTTCCATTTATTGCAAGTCTATTAATGTTACTTTGTATAGTTTAGCATTCAAAAATTAAATCTACAAATAAAATGCTTGTATTCAAAATCTGCTCAGATTGTTGACAAACTATTTAGAGTGGTATATATTAGTATAGTGACAAACATTAATATATTTAACTCAATACTATGAATATCGTAGATAAAACAATAAGTAACTTTGTAAAACAGATGTATGAATGGGGTTTAACTTCCGATACAACAAATAGATATGATCTTTCCTCAGATACAGTTGTCGATTTGATTACAAAAAGCTCATGGAATATTGAATTTGATAGAAAGAAACTCATTTACTATTCACGACATAGTTTTCTTCCCTCAGCTAAGAAAATGGGCTTAACCTCTGCACTTGGTGGAACAGTTGGTTATCACAAAATCAAAGTACCAATGATGTTATGGTACATTCACCAGTTGTACAAACGAGGATATAAGCATGATGAAATACGCATCCATGTTTACAACTATTTTTCAAGCCAGTTGCCACCAAAACCAGTTGAAAATACTCCAATGGAAGAAAGAGTCCTCTACAATCTAAGACTTAATAAAAAGCTCTTTGTAGCCCTCCCAGTTGTTGAAGAAATGACTGTGTATACTCAAAAGGTATCAATACCATGTTGGAAACTAACAGTATTTGACTATTACCACTCAAAATTAGACCCATTCTATGTGGTTTTAATCCCTAAAAATAACTTAACAACTCAAGAAGCTAATATCCTTTCAGTTTTACGAACTGATAACGAGTATCTCAAACAAGAGGGATTTAAACGAGTTTCAATTGTTGATGGGGTATCAAGCATTGAATATCTTGAACCTTTAATGATTTACAAGAACTACGCCATGAAAACCGATAACGATAGTACCGATTATTTAGATTTATTAGATCAAAATATCTCTTATGACACAATCTAAAGTATCACCTGAACTAAAAAAACAATATCTTGAGCTATTACAAAGCCCTGAAATATACAATATTCACTTGGAAGATCTCAAAAAGATAATTGAAGAATTTACAAAATTTGAGTTTGGTACTTACGAAATTAAAATATCAAATAAAAGGATTGATAGCACGATATTACATATAAAAACAGGTAAAAGAAAAACGAAACAATAAGTAAATAATTTAGATATTAGCCCTCAGCTACCCTTAGTTGAGTTGTAGAGAGGTCTAAGTCTTAAAGGTCATTTGTTAAGCATAACGCTTACAGCCTTTTTGATTTAGACCTCTTTTTTGTTTTTAAAACATATGAAGAAGCGAAAGCAGAAAACAAAAAATGAAAAAGTAATGCGTGAGTTTGCAAGAAACTGGATTCTGCTATTCCTTGAGCAAAATGGATATTCGCATTTAATTGGTAAATCTAAAAAGGTAACGAAATCGTCAGTAGATATAAACCCATTAAGCAACTTTTTGAAAAACAATGATAAAAGCAAATAACCAAGACAAAGTAATATTTCGAGAGTTAGAAAAGCAATACGGTTTTGCTCAAATTAGCCATTTAATAACGGAAGATAGATTGCTTTCAGACCTTGCAGTCAGAGTTTATTTAGCTTTGCTCAAATATGCCATGAATAAAAACTACTGCTTTCCAGGACAAGACAGACTATCCGAAACAATCGGCAAAAGCAGAAGCTCAGTATTTAGAGGATTAAATGAGCTTAGAAATCGTGGGCTTGTGTCTTGGAAAACACGAGGACTTAACAAAACGAATATGTATATCCTTGAGCCAATTTCAGAAATATATGCTGAAAAACTCAATACTATTGCGGATGTGTCAGAATTGCAACATCCAGATGTTGCAAAATTGACACATCAAGGTGAGTCAGATTTGACCTACAAAGAATATAAAGTTAAAGAAGAAAAGATTAAAAATAATAAGTTAACGTTAAACGATGATTTTAAATCTTATTTAGAGGAAGCGATAGAACTAGCTAAAGAACTAAACGACCTCAAAAGCATCAAATATTATCAAATGCTAATCAGCCAAAAGAACAAAGGCATTGTTAATTCAGAAGATATTACAGATTCTCTTATTTTTACACGCACTCAAATTCGTACAGCTCAAGTTGATGGAACAAAACCTCTCAGCAATCCTGCTGGACTATTTGTAAAAACACTTAAAGATTTACAGGAGAAACGAAAACGCAAAGAGCAATTGGCAAAACTTGAAACTATGAGGAATAAATTCTTAGAAAAATCTAAATTTTAACTATTAAAAACCATGATTGATAAAGTGTTGAATGTACCTCACCGAAAAGGGCTTTTGGAGGGATCCAGTTTCTCACCATGTTGTCAAATACGAAAGTTACGGTCTGTCGGACTTTTACAGAACCTCGTGACTGATTGGGTGGAAGACGAAACTGCGTTTCCTAATGTCTTCCACCCAATCACTCCCTCGACAACGATTAATGTGTGTGAGTTACACATTAAGTTCTGTGAAAAGTGTGTGATCGACAGACCTTACTTTATTTAATTTTTTAGTTATTTATTTTTATGAAAGACAGTTATATAGCAAAGTACAATGATATTGCGATATTAGGGATAGTTAATAGTTTTAGATTTTTACCGCTTCAAGTTTTGACTAAGATTTTGATTGAGAAGAAGTTATACGGAAGTTATCAAGCTGTTAGTAGAACAGTAAACAGATTAAGGGAACATGGATTAATTAGAACGACTTACTATACCAACAATGCCAAAATTATATTTTTATCTCGTCTTGGGGCAAAACAGCTCGCAACTGGTACAGGTGTGAGTGAAGATTCCATTAATTGCCCTGAAAGGCTAACAGGTGTGAATTTCTTCGCATTGGAACATACAGTTAAAGTTGCAAATCTGTATTTATTACTGCTTCGAGAGTGTCAAAAACACAATTTAATCCTCAGAAAATTTACAGGTGACCATTTTACACGGTACGAATATCAGTTTCGCAATACTTCATCGGGTAGGATTATCAAGCGATATGTAATGCCTGATGCAGAAGTTGAAATACAAATAGAAAATATCGTTTTTTCATTTTGGATTGAATACGACAGAGGAACGGAATATTCAAAAGATGTTGCGGTCAAATACATGAAATACTTTGAATATTTTGATCAACTCAAACAACAAAAAGTTTATACTTATCCAAATATCCTCTTTATCACCGAAAGCACAAAAGAAAGACTTAAAAACCTTGTTGTATTTGAGCCTGAATATACAGGTAATTGGAGTTGGAGTCATGCCAGTATGAACTTCAAGAATGTTGTTTTAAAGGGTGTAACAATGGCAGATGATATTCGCAGTATGACGGATTATGTTGTAGATGATTTTTTGCAAAAGGATAGATTTCTTTTTACCGACTATGCGACCTTTGAGCAAAAGGGATTGAGTACAGAGTTTCTCAATATGAACGCCGAAAACTTCGATTTACTTAATTTCATAAAAAAGGAAGTCGAAAAATTAACAGAAAATAAAAACGATGGTAGAATATAAGCGACCACAACTTAAATATTTGCATGACCCAAAAGCTATTAAAGGGTTATTTGATAGTAATAAGGGCTATTCGTACAATTTCATGCAAATGGAGTTGTGGTCAACGAGTAGCCCTTTTTTGTTATGTAAATATGATGATTAGTAAAACATTAAATAAGAATATTAAACACGAACAAACAACCTATTCTGAGGAGGAAATAAGGCGGTTAGCCAAATATTTTGAGATATTAATAAAAATAAATGACCGTATTAAATTAGTTAAACAACCAAAATGCAAAACCAAGAAAATACAATAAAATCTGCGGTTATTTATACTCGTGTATCTACCGAAGACCAAGCTAAAAAGGACTTATCACTTCCTTACCAACTATCCCAATGCCAAGAATTTGCTAAACGAGAGGGCTATACAGTAATGGAACATTTTGAAGACCCTGGAAAATCAGGGAGAAATATTCAAAGACCATCGCTTCAATCAATGCTTCATTACATCACTGATAACAAGATCAATGCAGTAATTGTTTACAAACAAGATAGGCTTTCAAGAAGTCAGGCTGACTTTTGGGGAATGATTGATTTATTTAAAAGAATAGGTACAGAATTCATCTCAATTACTGAAAGATTCGGAAATACAGCAGAGGGAACTATCTCAATGGGTGTAATGTCATCATTTGCTCAATACTATTGTGATTATTTATCAGGCAATGTTAAAAAAGGTCAAAAGCAAAAAGTTAATATTGGTTGGTGGCCAACATTTGCACCTTTAGGATATGAAAATTTTGGTGAAAAGAGTTTCAAGAAAATTAGACCAGTAAAAGAAATTGCAGAACAAGTTGTTCATGCCTTTAAATTGTTTGCAACTGGTCAATATTCAATTACAGAGCTTACAGAAACAATGATAAAACGAGGTATGACTTCAAATGGAGGAAACCCAATATCAAGAACAGCAATAGGTAGAATGTTAAGAAATCCTATCTATTATGGAAGCTTCTATTGGAACGGAGAGTTATACAAAGGAGAACATGAGCCAATACTCGACAAAGAACTTTTCGATAGCGTACAGGCGGTTCTAGACCTCAACAGAACGAAAGGTACAAGGGATTGTAAACACAATTTCATGTTAAGAGGCTATCTTTACTGTAAATGTGGTTCAATGCTTACAGGTGAGATTAAAACCAAGAATTACAAAAACGGAAATTCTCAACAATTTGCATATTATGGTTGTAAGAGCAGAAAAAAATCAAAAGATTGCTCAAGAACATATATTGCTATGAATAAAATCGAAGATATGGTTACGGATTTATTCAAAAGTGTGCAGTTTTCTGATGAATTCAAAAAGATAGTATTGTCCGAAGCTAAAAAGATTATTTCTGAGATACGAGATACTGAAAGCGATGAAGAAAAGATAATCAAGCAAAGGATAGCTAGACTTAATCTAAGAATGAAGAACGCAGAAGACGACCGCTTTGACCGAGTAATTACAAGAGAGCATTTCACACAAGTTTATGAAAGGATAAAGGCAGAACTTGATGAAGCTAACATTGAGTTGTCAAAACTCAATAAAGACCATACAAAAACTATTAAAGTACTTGATGAACTACTTGCTTTTACTGATGATATTCAAAAATCGTATATTGAGGCTGATAATGAGCTTAAAAGAAGATATCTGCAAATCTTCTTTGAGAAAATAATTGTGAATGATGGACAAATTGTTGATGTGATATACACACCTGCAATTTCTCAACTTTTAGAAATTGATCGAGTCCGAATAACGAATAACTGGCGGAGGGGGAGGGATTCGAACCCACGATAGGCATACACCTATATCAGTTTTCAAGACTGACGCCATCAACCACTCGGCCACCCCTCCAATTTTTGAGAGAAATCAACGAAATCAGGTTGACAGCTGAATTATACCTCTTTTGAGAAAAAAGTTCAATTCAATGCTAGTTGCATTACAGGAATAATAACCGATCTTTCGGTTGATTGCTTAATTGTAGAGGAAGCTGATCCAGCATAGAAAAGTCTACCAGGAGCTATGCAAAAGGCATCGAACGTGACATTATCGGTAGGCGTTGGGTGAAAGTAATTATCGAGGGTTGAGATTCTTGCATTGTGTAATGGAAGAGCCCAGGTAGATGAATTGGTAACCATTGAAAGTGGTGCCGATACGCCATTGATTGTACTAGCTACGTGCGCTAAAACGATACATTCGCTATTGTTTGGTGCGCCGGAGATATTTCCTGAAACGGCTATCTTCTCCTGTGTAGCGACGAGAGTTTTTGGTAGTTGCAAAGCCTTTGTTATTGGGGATGCTCCAACAAAGTAATAAATGTTCTCTGGTTTCAGATTTTTTGCGGTGGCGCTATGCAAATATGATGGAGAAATAACTCCACGGTCATCAGTTACCTTGTTTGTTAAAGCATTTTGTGAATTTCCGTGAGATAAAAGTGTTGGTTGTGGAGCTTCAGTCAGCCAGATGAGGGTAAACGACGAATCTGAAATATTTGATAACAGTCCTGTTGTTGTTAGTTCAGTGTAAAAAGAGGGAGTCTGTTGTTTTGTAACTGTCGAGGGGGTCATTGTTTCAATCGGAATATATGGGGCAGGTGCTTGTAAAAGTGATTCAGCAACAGAAGAAAGTACACTAACTTGATCTATCTGCTCGGGTGTAGGAGAGGCCTCAACAATTGGAGTGTTTGGATAATAAATTGTTGCTGATGCGTTACGCGTGTGACCATTTTTGATATAAGGGATAATTACCAAAAGAGCAAGAAAAGTTACAGAAACAACAAATATACCAATTGGAAAAACGATTGAGAATTTTTCGGGCAATTTCATACTCACTCTGAACCTGGCTCAAATACTAAAGATCCCTCGCTGATATCTTCATCTCGGATTTCAAAATTTTCAGCTTTCATCTTCGCTAATTCTTTCGGGTTTGAGGTAATTAATCTATGTTCAGCTCTACTTGCAATGATTGAGATTCCAACATGACTCTTTCCTGCGAAGAAAAGACCTTCACCGACCTTTGTACTGAGAACGAAACTGCGTTCACCTGAAGAGAGATTAAAAGTTCTTTCAATAATATCGATTGCAGCAGGGCTTTGCTTTAATAGAACTTGAATACTAGAGTTAGTCACAACCGCTTTGCCATATCTTGACGTAAGAAATTCGTCAACGTCTTGGCTGATTGTAGTTAACCCAAGATAATATTTTCTTCCACGTTTTGCAATACCGTACAGGAACTTGGCTGAATCTTCATACTGCATCATTGTCCAGGCTTCGTCTACAATGAGTATTCGGGGGCGAATGTCTTCGCGAACTCGGGTCCAGATGAAATCAAGAATCATGTACATTGCAATTGGGCGAAGGTCATCCTGCAAGTCACGAATGCTAAAGACGGTAAATTTGTTTTTAATATCTATGTTAGTACTCTGATTGAATACTCCGGCAGCGCTTCCGAACACGTACTTTTCAAGTCTAGCGGAAAGTGCTCGAGCTTCAGGCTCTGCCATTCCTTTGAGGATTTTATACAAGTCTTCAAGTAAAGGAGCAGGATTTTTCCATGTTTCAGGATCGTTGTTGATTCCTTTTTCGTTATAGGTAAGCATGAATGCTTTATCGAGAATAGAAACTTCGACATTGGTTAATTCACCGAGAAGGAGTTTAATTAATGTATGCAGTGACAAAACTTTGTCGCGCAGTACATTGCGAACACCTTCTTTAGACTCTTTTAGGAACTCGAACGGATTGATTTTTGATCCTTCATCTTGTGAGAAAGTAATGAATTCTCCATCGACAGCGCGTGCCAATTTCTCGTATTCATTTTCAGGGTCGATAATAATAATTTGTGTGCCTGTAAGAAGATAGCGTAGCGCCTCGAGTTTAACGAAGTAACTTTTACCAGCACCAGATGTCGCAAATACGACCTCGTTTAAGTTGGGCATACTAAAACGATCAAATACTACCATGCTATTGTTGTGCATGTTGACTCCGTAAAGTATTCCTTTATCCATGGTAAGATCAGACGTCACAAATGGAAAAGTCATGGCAATTGAAGTGGTGTCCATGTTACGTACACGGTAGATTTTGTCGAGCGCGTAGGGAAGTGTTGAGTCAAAACCTTCATCCATCTTGAGGGTAAGAGGTACAGCTTCAAGGCCAACTGCCTTTAAGGTTGATACGACATTTTTTGACATTGTTTCAAGCTGCTCGAGATTGTCCGAGTTCAATCGAATGTACATCCCCATATTGAAGAATTTCTCTTTTCCTGAGGCAACGTTGTCGATTAATTCTTGAGCATCTTGGTAAGCGACCTTGCTCTTTGGGTCGAGAACGACACCCTTTTCGTATTGAGTAGACAAGGTCGCCTCGAGTTCTGCAATTTTCTTTTTAAGTTTGTCGATAACTTCGTCAGAATCGACCAAGTAGTAAAAAGTGCTGATCGCAAGGGAAGATTCGAAGTTAATGAGTGGTGAGAGCCAAGTTGAACGCACAACACGTGGGAAGTTCACCACCATGAGAATTCGATAATACCGATTGTTAACCTGCACGTGATTAAAATCTACCTCGTAATATTGAGGTGCTAGTAGATCAGCAATAGTGAATTCATCTGAAGCAAACTGTTGTTCCGCCTGTTCAATTTGAATCTGTTCAGAAGTCTTCTGTTCAGGTAAAAATGGAATTTTGAATGGGAGTTTGAATGCCATATTATACGTAAATTTGAGGTAATCCTTCGAGCTGAATCGAAGAGTTTGGATTATACACAGAGTACAAGTATTTCGCTATTTCTGGGCTAGTCATCTGTTCGCCGTCTAACCCCATTCCTTTAAGCATTTTTATTACGTGATATTTCTTAGGATAGAGGTAGTTGATAGCATTCTCAATCATTTTCTTCTTATCCTCAAATGGTGTTGCACTGGTGACGGTAGTCATTGTTCTAAATGGAATCACGATCATGAATTTTTTGTCGAGAATTTCTTTATTGGTGATAAGGTTTCGAATGAATTGTTTATAGATAGTGAATTGGCGTTTTAAGCCAGGGCTGAGATCTGGAGTATCAAGTTCATCAAGATAATCGGCATATTTACTAATGTTGATCTTCCTTGTTTCAATTAAAATTTGTAGCTGAAAATCTAACGAATTGACCATATTTCCGAAAGAAGCTATTTTGATATCCTGTTCTTCTTCTGAAAGCAGATCGAAGTTAACAGAAGAGGTCATGATCAATAAACAAACCGTTCCATTTCTCGTTATTAATAAATCATTGATGATATCTGCTGCTTCAACTATGCCTTGAGTGCCAATTGCAATTGGGCTCGATCCTATGCCAGTTTCGCTCATACTGTAATTGGTGACAAATTAATTAATGGATAGGTATTTCCCTCAAGCAGAATACGTACTCGGGGAAAATTAAGTGCATCAGATTGAAAATCGATTTCATAGACACCGTTGTTAAACCCTTGATTGAAGTAAATAATACCATCTGCATTGCTACGAAGTGCTGCTACAACGGCATTTGACTGGTCTTTCATATAAGCAACGACTCCTTCGATTGGTAGATTGTCGTCGATAATACGAAAAACAAGTGTATTTGGAATCTTGGGAATATTTGTCATCATATCGGCATAGTCGGTGATATTTTGCGATGTAATCTCGAGAGTTGGGATAATTTGTGGTTGGTCTTGAATTTGCGAAATCATTCCAGGAGATGCGACAGAACCGGCATCGCGCATTAATTTCTTGTATTCATCTGCATTCATGAAATATGCAGCCAGATAGTTTGGCAATACAGCAGGTTTTGTTGAGAAAAATTGCTCCTTTTTAATAACGTCAGTACCTTTCTTCCAAACTCGGCGAAGTGGAGTGTTGAGATTGCGAACGTATGCAGTGAGCCATTCTTCCATCGTTCTCTTTTGGTATGAACCAAGACCGAGTATAATTCCTACAAGCACGACAATAGGAATAAGTATCCAGGCAAAAAAACTTGGGAGTATTTCGACCTTATTTAATTGAAATAAGGCGAATGCAATAGCACCTGCTGCTGCAACATAAACGAATTGACGCAAACTTAAGCCTGCAAACAGCTTAAATTCATACTCCATAATATTTTGTGGAATTGCGTGTTCGTACATGCTACGCTAGTGTAGCAAAAAACTAATAAAACTGCGAGTCATAAGATGGCAAACGAGGCAAAAAAGATAATTCAAGAATTGAAGCACAACTTTGGTTGGCCATTTGATTGCCTTCGCTACGGTTATAATTCGGATAATAGATTCATTTCGCTCGATGGCCGTGAATCATGGAGTCCTTCTCTTGAAGTTCAGCAAAAGATCAAAAATTCATTGAAGAAGCTTGAAACCGCCAGAAAGGCTACTGAAATTCTCGCAAAAATTCCCTGGGTCAAGGGAGTATTTGTTACTGGTTCCGTCGCTTCATTGAATGCTCAATTCGATGATGATATTGATTTTTGGCTTATCGTCTCGCCAAGGAGAATTTGGCTCACCCGTGCCTTGGATTGGTTGATTTTCACACTTCGAGGTAAAAGAAGACTCGCAATTCATGGAGTTGACCAACACAAGGTTGCAGATAGATTCTGCTTTAACTTCTATACAACAACAGCAGCATTAACGCTACGCAAACAAAATGTTTCTTATGCGATGCAGTTTGTAGACGCAATACCACTGTGGTTAGAAAGTGAAGTACTGTACAAAGAATTATTGCAATCAAATCGTTGGGTTGAGCAGTATTTTCCTGAATGGTACAAGAAGTATGATGCAGTCTATCGTGAAATATCGGGCGATTTCAATACGCAAACTTTCTTTGTTTTAGATATCTTTGAATATATTGCTGGTGTTCTCATGTTATTGAAATCTAGGCATAAATTAGTGCTAAGCCCAAAGAATATATTTGCCGAACAATTTACAACCTGGGGCACAGAGCGTATACTCTCAGATTATGACGAGAAAACTATCACCGAAAGAAGTTAAGAAATTCAATAAGCAGTTTAAAAAGAAAACTGAGATTGTCTTGGTATGTGAAAATATGGAATATGCAAGGAATGTCGCGAGTGTTTTTCGTATTGCAGATGCACTTGGCGTGAAGAAGGTATTTCTAACTGGAGCTTCGCATAAACCACCATTTGGTAAAGATCTACAAAAGGTCTCACGAAGTAAAGAGATGAAAGTAGCATGGGAATATTCGGAGACTGCAGCTGATGTATTGAGCAAGCTAAAAAAAGATGGATTTACTACCATTGCAATCGAGCAATGCGAAGGTGCAGTAATGTATACTGACTTTGAATACCCAGAAAAGATTGCGTTTGTTGTAGGTAGTGAAATGTTTGGCATGTCAAAAAAGACTGCAGAAATGTGCGATGCAGCCGTAGTTCTTCCGATGTTCGGAAAGGGCGGCTCTATCAATGTTCATGTTGCCATGGCAGTTGTAGCTTTCTATGCTGCAACGGTATATGCAAACATCAAGGGTGAAGATGAACTAGAAGCTGAAGAATAATAATCGAAAATTGAGAATTAATTAGCATTAATTATTTTTAGAAACGCCTCACTCGGAATGTTTACTCGTCCACTAAGTTTCATTTCGCGTTTCTTCTTTGCTTGATTGTTGCGAAGCTTCATTTTTCTGGTGATATCACCGCCGTAAAGCTTCGCAGTAACATCTTTTTTGTATGCTGCAACGTCCTCGCGGGCGATAACTTTACCACCGACCATCGCCTGAAGAGCTATAGAAAAGATGTGTGGAGGAATATTCTTTTTAAGTGTTTCAAGCATAGCGACTGAACGTTCTCTTGCGCGTTCTGGGATCTCAAGGAATGATAAAGGGGCGACGATTTCATGATTTACATAGATATCAACTTTCGATAATTGTGTCGGCTTATAAGTGAAATCGCCATATTGTAATGATGCATAACCATGGCTTGAGCTTTTCATCGCAGAAAAAAATCCCTTGAGCAGTTCAGCGTAAGGCATATCAACTTCTAGTGTTACATAATGCAAGTTACTGATGTGCGAAGAAAAGGTATCTTTCGTATTCATAATGACACCTCGATACGACATAATTATGTCATAAATTGATGAGATGTAATCACTTGGTGTTAGAATTTCTGCTTTGATAAATGGTTCTTCAAGTGTTTTAATTTCGGGTAGAGAGGGTAGGTCATAGGCTGATTTCACTGAAATATGTTCACCTGTGTGCAGGGTGGCGTGATATTCAACGCTTGGCACGGTCACTACAGTATTAACGAGAAATTCTCTTTCTAGGCGTTCTTTTGTGATTTCAAGGTGCAGAAGTCCAAGAAAACCAACTCGGTAACCTTGCCCGAGGAGTGGCGAATATGCTTCTTGTATATCAAGCGAGGCGTCATTTAATGCTAGTTTTTGAATACTTTCCTTCAAAAGCAAATAATCTTGTTTCTCTTCAGGGAAGAGAGAAGCAAAGACTTTTGGTGCTGGTTTATCAAATCCAGGGATCGGATTGTCGTTTGTTTTCTCTGAAATAGTGTCTCCAATACGAACCTGCTTAATATCTTTGATTCCGGTAGCAATGAATCCTACATTTCCAGCCGTTAAGACGCCGGTTTCGATCATTTTCGGCGAATAAATGCCTGCATCCTTAGTCAGAAAAGATGCTTTTGTATTCAGTAAATTGTAGTGACTACCTTTTTTAATCTCTCCGCTGAATACCCGAACGGAAGCAATGATTCCTTTATGTTCATCATAAATGGAATCGAATATGAGTGCTTGTGCAGAGTTAGATTCGACCTTTGGTGGTGCAATTCTTTCAGTTATGGCATCAAGTAGTGACGCAACACCTTGACCGGTTTTGCCTGAAGTGAGAACTATCTCATCACGAGTGAAACCGAGAATTTCTTTTATCTCTTCTAGTCTTTCTTCAATTAAATGTTCACCTACATCGATTTTATTCAAAACGGGAATTATTGTTAAATTCGCTTCCATTGCGAGAAGTAGGTTAGAGATTGTCTGAGCTTGCACTCCTTGAGTTACATCGATGAGTAAAAGGGCGCCTTCACAGGCTTTCATTGAACGCGAAACTTCGTAGGTGAAATCAATATGCCCAGGAGTATCGATTAAATTCAATGTATGCCCCTTCCATTTCATGGTCGCAGGTTGAAGTTTGATGGTAATACCTCGTTCCTGTTCAATTTCCAAAGTGTCGGTGATTCGATCTTGGTTATTTAGTTGTCGAGTGAAATCTTGAGTCGTAAGTTCGAGCATTCGGTCGGTAAGTGTTGATTTACCATGATCGATGTGCGCAATAATACAAAAATTTCGAATCTGTGATGTATCTGACATTAGGCGAATTGTGCCAGATTATGGCTTTTCAGTAAAGACCAAGGTGAGAGTTGGTTGTACCTGTAACTTGGTAGTAGGTTCAAGAATAATCGTAACAGGTACTATAGAATTTGCTGAGACAACCATTTCTACGGGTGAAATGACCCCTTCTGCCGAGATGATTTCCATTTTTTGACCTTCATATAGTACTGAAATCTTTGTATAGGAACCTTCAATTGAGTATGTCGGTGTCAACATTACTTTCTTGTCAGTTAGTGAAGTATTCTTAATGGTAGTGACGGTAAATTCATACGTAGATGGCTCCAAGGTTGAGAATTGAATGTCAGCGGTAGCCTGGCCAGAGAAATCTGTCGTACCGGCGAAACTTGAAGCTGTAATGTACGGAACTTTTGCTAAAGATTGGGGAAAATAGGTGAGGGTTCCCACATTGTCACTTTTTGCGCCTAGAACATTGCTATTATTCTGTGCAATTTGTACCGCTGATTTTGGCGTTAAGGCAGAAAGGCCATAGAACGTTAAACCCAAGATGCTTACCGATAAGACGGTAAGTAGAGCATCGCCTACTAGGGCAGTAACGCTACGCTTTTCTTGTTTTCTCTCCATATAAATAGCTGATCATATCTGAAATATGAGTATCGAGGTATGCAAATACCTGATACGTGTAGAATACCGCAAAAACCGCAAGAATGAAAGGGATGTAAAGTGGGATTATGTTCGACCTGAACTCACCAAAGAGTGAGATAACTGCGAGCCAAAGGAATATTCCCCATGAAAAGAGCTTGGGATACATATCTTTACCATCTTCAATCCAAGAGCTGAGATTGTAATGAATGACTTTAACCAAAACTCTTGGTGATCTAGTTAAGTCATTAAATAATATCGTTTTAGCAAGAATAATCATTACGGCAATAACGATAATAGAAATAAACACAAGCCCCCCAATAATTGAAACTGATTGGACTTGTGCCGTAGATTCTACAACTATACTATTTATGATGCTCCCTTCGGTCGCAACAAACGTAAATCTACTACCAGTTGCTAACAAACCTACCCAAATGCCAACAAGTTTTGCGACAAAAAGAGTAGTTGCTGCATAAATAGAGGTTTCGAAGAATTTTTTCAGAAAGCTACTCATAATAAGTCAGTATACCGTACTTTGAAAATCTATGCTACACTAATTCATGAATGCTGCCATGAAATGGTTTCTAGTAATTGGGATAATTGCGGTAACATTCGTATTGCCCGTAATTTTACAATCAATGACCGAAAATAAGAGTAAAAATCTGCAACAAGTTGAGCAAGAATCGGCGAATGTGCCAACTCCTTCACCTGTTGTTGTGAAATCTATTCCTCCGACTTCTGTCATTGCAGGAAGTGATTTTACCTATCGAATTTCAGTAGAAACCAATCCAATTCAAGAAATTGTCGCAGTTGTAACCGAAAAGCCCGATTGGCTCGAATGGGATGAGACACAGAAGATATTAACAGGTAAAGTTCCTGAAAAACCTGGTACCTTCACTGCTACAGTGGTTGTAACAACATTAGCAGGTGATTCTGTCACGCAAAAAATGACAGTAATAATAACAGCGAACGAAGCAGCTGTTCAAGGTGCTTCAACAACAATGACGTCATTTGATCCTTTTCACCCTGAAGTTACAACTACTGTTGAGCCAACACCAGAAGAAATAATTCCAACGACGGTTGTTCCTACAGCTGTTTGGCAACTTTCAGGCGATTCTTTCACAGGCATTGGAACAACACCAGAAACGGCTCAAGTTCTTGGTGAATCTACCTCAACAAATGTTGCTATCCGTGTAGATTATTTACTTTACGGCGCAGCAGGTTTGCTCTTGGTATCTATTGGTTACTTGCTTGCACGTTTGTTCTCAAAAGATAAGAATATCGCCAGAAAAACCTCATCAGGCGTTGTTGTTCAGTCAGTTAGGTCATGAAAAATTTTTTACCGAAACTCGCCATAATTAGCGGATTATTTGTTATAGTCACCCCACTTGTGATGGTACTTCTATGGGGAAGGTATGTTCGCGAACAAGAACAACTCGAAGGAACACAGTTGTTAGTAAAATCTGAGTGCGAACCATACAATATGTCGCTCGATCGAGCAGATGATGGGAAATACCGTATTTCTTGGCAAACCAAAGGAGTATGTGAATCACATGTTTTACTCGCCTCGACCTACACTGACTTTGCCAATATGCCGTACCAAGTGTCACCAATAACCGTGAGTCTTGAGAAAAATTCTTATCAAGTAATTCTTCAGGCACAAGATGAGATTGACTATCGGTATGCGGTTATTGTTTCTAACGGGGAATGGTATGGACTACAGGGAAGTCCTTTCTTGCTTGAGAAAAGATAGAGTTTTTATTAATTTTCAATCGTAAATTTTAGTGACCTCAGAGAACAATTACGAATCATCAGTCATAACGTATCAATCACATCGTTGCTAACAATATGTCTAACCCGAATTGTTCATCATCGAATTTCCCAGATTTGAGTGCTAATTCAAGGTTCATGAGACGCGTTATTGCTCGGTGTAATTTTTGAATGGTAATGTCTCGTTCAGAAATTGTTTTTGCTAAAGAAGAAATGTAAAAAGGGTGTTTACCTAGTTTTGTTGCAATTGATGTGTTATCAATACCGTCTTTTCTGCCATGAAGAATGGCCAACGCAACAAAAACTGTGGTTTTTGCAAATGAGATAACTTCATAGGGGGAAAGGACCTCGATAAGCGCTGTAAAATAGGCGTGTTGTCGATCTTTATGCGGATTAAAAAGATTGGTAAGAATATCCCATTGATTAACTTGATTCGCCGTTGCTGAAAGTAAATCTTTCAATAATTTCTCTGATTCCTGTGGATCTTCTGTAGCCAGTGCCTGCATGCGACGTTCCAGGATTCCATATAAAAGAGGTGAAAGCCGTTCTTTTCCTTGTTCGTTAGGGACTGTGATACTTTGATATAGTTTGAGCAATTCATCTCGGCCGAGATTAATGTTGTATTTTGCGAGTAGAGTAGCAACCTTAGTCTTAATTTGCTGATCAGTTACCGCGTCACTAAGAAGTTTCGCGCCTTTTATTGATTCTGGTTTGATCTTACCTTTTGGTGAAACCAAAAAAAGTGTTTCTGTTGTTGATGTGAATCTTTTAACTAAATCTTCGGTCAATTCAACATTATGAATGATATAGATTTGTTCGGATGGTAAGAAAGATATTGCCTCAAGATAGCCGAGTGCAATTGCTAATTCTCTATCATTTGAACCGTCAAAACGTAAGAATTTTTTGCCTGCAAGCTTTTTCGTTTCAGCTTGTAGAAGAATGAGATCTGTATCTCTATCTCCGGTTTTTATGACGGTAATCATAATTATTTTGCTACGGCGATGGTGATAACGCTACCGCTTGGTCGAGGGGCATCAACTTCGGGATTAGTTGCGTCAACATAGGTATAGCCATATACTTTTGCAATAAATTGTGCGGTACTAGCGTAATTTTCGCCACCAACATTATATACATAGTTATTGTCACGTTTTTCAATAGTGCCACAATCTTTGATTGGAGCATAGTAAAATCGTGATGCCATATTTTTGTAAGTATTCTTGTAATCACTTTTTCCTGCACCGTAAACGCAAACAGAACCACCCATTCCAACTACCAATGTAGGATCTTGTGCATAATCAGATAGATAGGCCTTCACCTGCGACCAATTTGTGCGCCCAGCAGAGGGTTGTAGCGTATATAAATGTCCTGAACCGCGAGTAATCAATCGACCATAGCGACCACCGGCTGCCGGATCAAGTACTTGCGAATACATTGAGGGCTTACCTTTTTCAAGTAAAATAGTTAAGCCAGCTTCGATATCTTCGGGGGTAACTTTGTTGAACTTGATATTATTAGCGACTGTACCAATAATCTCCATAATTACCTTAGGATTTTGTAATGTCTCCATTTTTGTTGCTTTATCAACTACCGCTTGAATAATCTTTTGCTGTCTTCTGGCTCGGGCAAAATCTGATGCTTCTGAACCTGGGTAAGCATGGCGAATTCTTGCGTATTGTAGGGCAGTCGCACCGTTCATATGTTGCATACCTTTTGCAAAGGTGACTTTCATCCAGCCGTAATTTTCTGTTGGGTAATCACCTTTAAATGCGGTGTCAACCTCAACGTCAACGCCGCCGAGTTGATCAATAACTGTTGTAAACCCTTTCAAGTCGACCATGACATAGTACTGAATAGGAACGCCAGAGATGTTTTGAATTAAAGTTCGTAAATAATCCATTCCACCGCCTGCGCGCTTCTGTTCACCATAGTAGTACGTAGCATTTATCTTGCCAATACTCGGGGTGTTTGGATAGTTGACGTCCAGGTCTCTAGGAAAAGAAACCATAGCAATTTTATGTGAAGCGTTATTGTAACTAGCGAGAATAATAGTGTCGGTATTAAGTAGACGGCTTCCTTTTTCTCTTGTGTCGATACCAACAATAAGTATTGATGTCAAATTGTTACCATCTTTTTGGAGTGTTGCTTTTTTCTTGAGAGTCCCGAACGCGCCGTTGTTTCCAGTTATTGTAAAGTTTGCTGCTTTGAAAAATGGTTGGATTATTGCTGAACCAATGTAAATGCCATAAGGAATCGCTCCTGCGAAGAGTAAAAGTGGAATAATTATTACAAAAAAGCTTCGCAAAAAGTTGAGAAATCGCCTACCTTTACTGAGTGGAGGTTTTGTAGGCTCAATTTTCTTAACTTCAGGAATATTTTCTTTTACCTCTGTATCAATCGATACACTCGTTTTTTTCTTGCCAATAAAAGGTAGTTTTAATTTGGGCCAGTTGAATTTCGGAAAAGAAAAGTGAGTACGTTTTTTCGCTTGAGGAGAGCTTACGGGTTCAGGTGTTGTTGAGTTACTAATTTCTTTTGCTGTAGTTAGCTGTTTTTTTACGCGACTACGGTGCTTTTGCTCTTTTTCCATACCGCATTTTCGCACATTTAAACAAAATAGTACATTCTCTTAACGAAGATAGAGAGTAATGTTCTTTTGATGCTCTGCTTCGTTCTTTGCGTAGCGAATTTGCCCGTCAGTTCCGTGAAGATAATACCAATAGTCACTTTGAATCGGTGATAATACCGCTTGAATACTTTCAACACCAGGGTTACTAATTGGCGTTGGTGGTAAACCTGCTCGAATATATGTGTTGTAAGGGGTATCCGTCGCAATATCAGTTTTGTAAATGGGTGCTTTCCAATTTTTCTTTTCATAAAGAAATGCAGCATCTACATTCAATAACCAGCCAGATTTAAGGCGCTTTAAGAGAATGCCAGCAACTGTTTGCTTTTCTGTATATGATTTTCCGGCTTCTTTTTCGATAATTGATGCGAGTACAACGACTTCGTAAGGGGTTAATTCAGTAGATTTTAATAATGTAGTGGTATCTATTACTTTTTTGGTGAACGTATTTAATAATAATTCAGCAACTTTTCGTGCATTGGCATTCTTTTCGATTTCGTACGTATCAGGGTACATAAATCCTTCAAAGGAAGTTTTTCCTTTTGTGATCACAAAAGAATCTAAGAATTCACGATTTGTCATTAATGACATAAATTCGGCTTTATCATATTGTTTAATTGAGTTCTCTTTCCCCATTGCAATATCGATTTTTTCTGCGATTTCATCCATTCTGAGGCCTTCTTGAATCGTAACTCTTACTGTAGGAATTCTCGAATTTTGTAGATAAGGAACTAATTGTTCGAGACTGATTGGTGAAGTAATTTCGTAGTAGCCAGCCTGAATCTTTGCTCCAGCGTCGATTTTCTTCACATAACAAACAAAATCATAGGCAGAGGATACTAATTTCTTTTCTTCAAGTTTCTTGCCTATTGCTAACGAATCTTCCCCTGTGCTGATAGTGAATGGAGTAACACTTTTCTCTGTGCTATTTTGTTTTGTCGCAATGGCGTCATCTACGTAACAGCGATAAAGTGCAATTTTTTGCTGAACATCAGCTCGAGATAATGCGTAAGCACCACCTGCAATAAGAAATATGAGTATATAAAGAAAGAATTTGAGTATGAAACCGGATTTCTTCTTTGGCTGTTCTTTGACGATTGTGCTGTTGTAAAAGGCCATATAATGTTATTTCATATTATCTGTGTGCCACTGGGTCAAGATTTCAACGGCACTCATTGAATCTAAGTTCTCTTGTTGCTTCTTAGATGTTATCAGTTTTTTAGTCACAATCGAAGTATTATCTTCTGTTGTAAAATGGGTCTCGATTGCAAATTTCTCTTGTAAGGCTTTGGCGAACTTCTCGACTTTTTTCAAAGTATTTTCGTAAGATGGCTTACCAAGCACTACTTTCGTAATACGATAATCAGTAAGTATTTTGGCGATTTTCGAGAAAAGCTCTCGGTCGTTAAGCATTTTTGGCAATTGACTGACGACTCCGCTGGTGGGCTCTAAAATCGCCAATCCAAGTTTTTTTGTTCCAAAATCTATGCCAAGAATGTACATACCTATTTACTTTCAGTTATTGGACTGATTACTGCTTTTACTCTAAGAATGCCGTTGCCAATTTTTTCTTGTTGAGTAATTTTGAAGACACCTTTAATATCGCCTGTATTTTGAACATGAGGACCATTGCAAAGCTCTTGTGAAAAGAGCGTGTCACCGGTTCCAATTGAATAAACTTTTACACGGTCGCCATATTTGCCCTCGAATGCTGCGAATGGAACTAATTTGAGTGCAGGTTCTCTATCCATTTCTTCAAATGAAACAGGTAGTGAAGCCTGGATTTTCTCATTGATAAGATTCTCAATTGCTGAAATTTGTTCCGTTGTTAATTTGTCAGCATTCGGGAAGTCGAAGCGCAATCGTTCTGGGGTGATGTTACTACCTTTCTGGTAAATGTGTTCTCCAACGAGTTTACGCAACGAAGCTAAGAGTAGGTGTGTTGCGGTGTGATACCAGGTCGACATTTCAGAAGTATCGGCAAGGCCACCCTTAAACAGACCTTGTGAGGCAGTTCGTGATTTTTCTTGATGTTCTTGTACTTTCTTTTTGTGGTTTGCCCAGAATTCGTCTTCATTAACCGAAAGACCGTTGGTACGCAGTTCCTCGATAAGCATTTCTGGAGGAAATCCGAAAGATTCGTAAAGAAAGAATGATTCACCAGTTTCATTTGTAAACGCAGTATCCGCATTGTTTTCTTGTTTTACTGCTTGATTGTTTTTATCTTGGATCTCTTTCATTATTTTTGCAACTTGCGCGATTCCACCCTTCAAAGTGTTTCTAAACTTCATTTCTTCTTGTTCTAGCGCAGTTAAAATTGCCTCTTTTTGCGTTTCTAGCTGTGGGTATATAGGCTTGAATTGCTCAATACAAATAGAACCAATTTCGCGCGTAAATGGTCGCTCTACACCGAGTGATTTACCGTGACGAATCGCACGACGGATGATTCTTCTGAGAATATATTCTTTCTCAGTTTTGCCAGGTAGTACGCCATCCATCATTATCCAGGTTGCAGATTTAATATGATCAACGATTATACGCGCAGATTTCACGTGATTTCCGTTCCCTTTATCGAAACCGGTTGCTATACTCGTGACAGTTTCATAAATTGGCCGATAGATATCGATTTCATAACTGCTTTCAACTCCTTGGACGATACGGACAATTCTCTCGAGACCACCGCCGAAGTCAACGTTATGACGACCTAAAGGTGAATATTTTCCATCTTTGTTGAGATATTCCATGAATACATCGTTGCCAATTTCTACATATTTACCACAATCACAATTAATGTGGCAATCATCGGAACACTTCTCTTTGCCAGTATCGTAGAAAATCTCTGAAGTCGTACCACATGGTCCACCTCCAGCTAATCCCCACCAGTTCTTTTTCTTTCCGTAGAGTTGAATACGTTCGCCTTTTCCAATATTTACGTTGGTTACACCGTATTTTGCAAAAATTTCTTTCAATATTTTGATCGATTCTTCGTCACGTGGTGCATCTTCGTCACCTTCGAATACTGAACCATACAGTTTATCTGCAGGCATTCCAAGAATTTCAATGAAATAGGCATAAGTTTGCTTAAGAGCCTGCTCTTTGAAATAGTCATTGAGTGACCAATTTCCAATCATTTCGAAAGCCGTTAAGTGCGTAGCATCACCAACTTCTTCGAGGTCTTCAGTTCTAACGCATCTTTGCACGTTTGTTATGCGTGTTCCATCTGGATGTTTTTCACCCAGCAAAAATGGCACAATAGGAAACATTCCAGAGTTTACAAACAATAAAGTTGGATCATTTTCTGGAACTAACGATGCATTGACGATTTCTGCGTGCCCTTGTGACTTCATGAAGTCCAGATAAGCCTGGCGAATCTGAATGTATGAGAGGTTTTTCATTGACAATTATACCACCAATTAATGATTAATTTTCAATTAATCATTCCGAACGACAAAATTGATAGAACAGTGCAAAATATTTTCATTAAAACTTTCAATTGGTAATTAACGATTGCGAATTGTTAATTACTTTGGTAGTGCAGGTGATTCTGGTGGAATATCAACGTTCGCACTTTTTGCCTTTCCTGGAACAGTTGGTGGAGCAGATGGTTTTACTGCGACAGGAGTGTTATTTTTCTGTTGTTGAACAGGTTTATTTTGTGGCTGGAATGTTGGTTTATTCTCTTGTTTATTAACCGCAGAATTTGTAATTTGTGGCACTTTTGCAGGTGTTTCTTCTTTTACTGAAGGCAGGATCGTCGGTTTCACCGGTTCTGGGGAGCGTTGTGGAGCTGGTTGCGGTGTTACCGGGCGAACAGGTGGCGTAGCGGGTTGTTGCGCAGGTGTATCATTTGCCGTTTGTTTATTCGCAGTTTGTGCCATAAATGCTGCCATTGCTTGTTGTGGTGTGAGTGCTGGCCCAGAGGTTGGAACTACTGGTTTTGTTTCTGTAGGAACAGTTGTTGTTGAAACTGCTGGAGTGATTGGAGTGGGTGAGGTGGGTGGGGTGACAACTGGTGTTGGTTGGGGTTGCACGCGAGGAGCACTCTGCTGAATTGGTCCTGAATTTGCTGGTGCGTAAGTTTGTGGTTGTGCAACAGGTCGTTGTGGCTGGAACTGTACGGGAACCGTTGATGCAGGAGTTAACGGTATATTTTGTCTTGTTCCTGAGGCGAACGATGCAGTTGGAGTTCGTAATTGTGGTGGAATTACTGGCTGTTGCGGAACGATCGGTTGACGATAAGGTTGCTCAGAATCAGACTTTCTATAGGCAAAATAAAGAATAACAGGGAGCAATATTGCGAGTAATATGAGAATTCCTAAGGCAGCATAGTTGATAAGTGCCGATTTTTCAAAATCAAAGCCAAAAATATTTATGGTATCTTTATTGGTTTCGGTCGGATCTGCAATCGTAAATGAAACTTTAACCAATTTATCTTTTTTAGCAGAATCTACACCGCTAACTTCGATCTGGTGAACTCCTTTTGCTAAAAGTACAGCTGGTTTATAGGCAGCAGTAAGAGTATTTCCTTTATCAGGTTGAATTGTTATTTTTTCGGTGATGTCGGTTCCATCAAGTTTTATTACAATATCTTTTTTCTCAATTTGCGCATCTTTTGAAGCAGTAAAGGTAGCGACGAATTGAAAATCAGCAGGCGCGATAGTAGCCTGATTTTGAGGGTTAGTAATTTGAATCATGAGTTCATTTGCTTCTGGGATTTCTTCAGTTGGTGTTGGGGTAGCAGTTGCGGTCGGAGTGGCAGTTGCAGTAACACTCGGTGTTGTAGTTGCTGTAGCCGTTGGTTTTGGTGTTGCGGTTGGTGTAACGACAGGCTTTGCAAGAATTCTTACCATTGCGGTGTATTGAGTCCCCGTTGCTGGTGGTGTGTGAGAATCTTTTGCTGTTAATACGAAGTAATAATCCCCTGGTGGAATATTAGCAGTGCTGACTGCCATACTACGCATTTTATAATCAATTGAAGGAATAAGTGTTGTGCGCGCATCGTTTGGTGCGAGTGATTTCGTATAGTAAAGTGCGAAGCCGACTACTTGGTTTCTGTCTTCAACATCCCAACGAAGTTGAAAGGTTTGTCCCTGGGTTCTGGTTATTGCAGTATTCGGTTCAAAAATAGTTAATCGGGGAATATCATTGTCGGGGTAGTCAACATTGATAACCCACGTTCGTGTTATGAAGTTTCCTGCACCATCATTAATGGAAAAACTAAAGAGATTACTTCCGGCATCGCGTGCAACGGGAGTTCCTGTAATTTGCAAGGCAATTGTAGAACTGCTTCCGGGTACATTTGTTTGAGTTACCGCGACAGAGGCCCATTGTGGCTTAGTAACGGTCTTATACTGCAAAGGATCGCCATTTACATCTTGTGCACGTAAAGTAAAGGAATATGCTGTGCCATAAACAAATGAAACGCTTGGGGCAGATCCACCGCTAGATGCTGGTAACATCGGATCAGATGAAAAGGTTGGTGCACTGTTTGTGCCAACATTAACACCACCAGTTGCAGCTTTAACGGTTTCTATTATGTTTGTGAAGGCACTCGCGATTGCATCTTTGACGAGCTTTCCAACTGAAGCAACGGGATTTTCGAGTTCGCAAGTAAATGTTTGCCCTGTTACAGTTGTAAACGCGGCTTCTCCGGTATAACTACCTTCGGAGAATTGGTACTCTAAGGCAGGGTTGCTATTTTTGTCTAGAATGACAGATTTAGTTTCTTCAGTAAACTGGTAATTAAATGTCTTTTCTCGTGTTCCCGCGCGGAAGAGGTCAATTTCGGCAGATTTTAAAGGTTCTGAACTATTAGCAATTATGACGAGTGGGGTGACTTTGCGGTAGTCGAGAATTCGTACCGAAATAGCTGGAGTAAATGTGCAGGTAAAGTACGTTTCGTTGATATCTAAAACAGTAACGGCAAACGATTGTGAAGAGATACTTTTACCATCGTTGGCGTAAACAGTAATAATGTATGGTTTATCTGAAGGCTTTGGTTTTGACCAAGTAATTTTATTGTTTTCGATCTTCATTCCATCTGGAATGTTACCTTGATTTTCGCAGAATACTGCCTCTGGACAAGTTAGTGAGTAAACGATAGGGTCGTTATCTGCATCTGTTGCGATAACCTCGTATAGATAGTCTTCGGTGGTTTTTGCGTAAATTGTTGGTTCGCTAGTAAATAACGGTGACTCATTTTTTATGGCATTGCCTAATTTGAGCGAAGGTAAGAAGACTTTGTCATTCCAAATATAGGTAGATGCCCCTTCGGATACTCCAACTATTGAGACTTTTATCGGTCTTTGTTGTTCAGTTAATTCAGTAATTAAGGTCCCGTTAATACTGAATGAAATTGTTGACGAGATCGCTTCATCAAGAACACAGGTACCTTCTTCTTCGCATTTGGGTGGTAATAATTGAGCGAACTCAGAGGGTTTTATAGAATTTTTTGGATAAACAAGATAGCCATTCTTGAATTCAACAACTGAAAATTTAGTTGAATCTTGGGTTATTACGCTGCTAACCGAGACGCGTGTTCTATCAAATTCAATGAATGCAGCATAATGGCGAAAGGGTAGCGCTTTTGGTGCAACAGTATCAATTTTTACTGAGAAATTCCCACCTTTAGTGACATTTTCAGAACTAACATGCGTTACAATGTATGCAGCGTCGCTTCTTTGAAAAGGTTTACCGAACGCACGGCTAAAAAACGAAGAAAAGTTGCTGTAGCCAACAATTGCTGTTGGTAAGACCAGTAAAATCAGGAGTGATAATACGGTTAGTATTTGTTTCTGGCGCAGATTCTGTTGCACTATAATCGCTTCAAAGTTATCTTGTTGATCTCTACTTGCATTTCTTCGAGATCATTTTGAGTTACACCACCTTTATCTTCGAATGCTAAAAAGCCCTTTCTAAAGACTTCTTCCCAAACGCCATAATCATAAAGTGGCCAGCTCTTCATTCTTGGAGCCATTTTAACAACAGCACCGATGTAAGGAGCTTCTGTTTGTTCAGCTGCCATATCAATTCTTGGATATGGATTGCCGATTAAGCGTTGCTTCAGTTGTGCTGCGTAGATGCGACGTAATTGTGCGGGTTCGCCAAGCCATGCCAAGAAAGCCCACGCTTCGCGTGGGGATTTTGACTCTTTAGAAACAACATCAACCCAGTAAGAGGCAATAAATTGGGGAACATTAGAATTCGCTCCAGGGAGGGTGGGGAGGGGGATTGTCGCGAATTGTAGATCTTTATTCATAGCAACAAGGTCAATTGCGCGCCAACTTGGAGCGATCATAAGTGCAAGACGACCATTTGCAAATTCTTGGAGATCATCTTCCATTCTTGATGACCACGTTCCGAGTTTTGAAAATTCGTAGTATCTGTTGACCGCAGCTGCAGCTTCTTCAGAAGCAAAAGAAGCTTGTAATGTTCCGGTTGATGCATCTTTAACTGAAACTACTGGAATTGCTGCCTGTGTCATCATTGTTAATAAGATTTCGAAGGAACTTCTGATATTTGCAACGCTACCCATGTTGATGCCTGCAACTTTTAAAGTTCCATTAGTATTCTTCTGTGTTAGTTTCTGAGCAGTTTTTAATGTTTCATCCCAGTCTTTCGTCGCAGTTTCAGGATCGGTTATGCCTGCCTTTTTCAATATTTCTACATTGTAAAAGAGTACCATGCCATCAATAATTTGAGGGGCAGCAACTACTTGATTCGTTGTAGTAACCAGCGATTCGGTGATTGCAGGATAATAAATTTCGCGTGCTTTTGCGCCTGACAAAATATCTGAAGGAGCAGCGGTAATTTTTGATGCGAGCTTAGGTAGCCACGCTTGATGTACGCGCACAATGTCAACGGTGTTGCTCTTCAATCTATCTTCAATATCAGTTTGATACGCGCCCTTGTAGGTAAGTGCGTTCTGATTTTTGAAGGTTTGCCTCGCATATTTAATCTTTACGTTTGGATGTGATGCTTCGTATTCTTTTATTAGTTCCTCATAAACGACGGGCTCGTCCCACAGTCCGAGGTAATTGAGTTCTACGGTTGTTGTGGTGTTTCCTCCTGGTAATAGGCGTGTTACAAGAAATGCTGCAACACCAACTATTGCGATAACACCGACAAATAATAATACGATAAGGGGGCCTTTATTGTTGTTCATTGTACTCTGTCTGCTATGACAATTAATCTTTTAGTGCCAATACCTAACGGCCAGCAAGTTAGCAGAACTGCACGTTCTGGAGTGTTTGTCTCGCCCATGAAGAATAAATCTTCGGGCTCGACAATCCTTTTACTCGAGACAACATAATGCAATTCCTTGCCATCCTTCTGTATTGACATTGTATCACCAATCGAGACGCCATCAAGACGTGAAAAGATGATTTGTGGATTGTTTCTGCCTGTTAATACGCCAGATATACCACTGTGACCATAAATAACCGAAGTTCCGGTATCTCCAGGTACCGCTGTTCCTTTGAGGTGGGCAACTCCTTTTTTTAATGAAGCCTCGTAGATTTCGGGAGAGTTGCCAGGAATATTTGGATCTAATGCAACATTTTTGATATCAACTTTTGGAATTGAAAGTTTCATGCCACGTGAGTAATTCAAATCAACAAATGGAGTATGGTTTTCAGCAACAATTGAGGTGAAATAGCCACTCCCAGGATCAACATAACTTACTTCAATCATCGATTTTATAAATGATTCAGTAACTGGAACGAAACCTTTGCTGTTTGCCGAAATTGGAGCAGTAGAAATCATTGATAATGCCAACGGAACAATCTGACTCAATATAAGAGCAATGCCTAGAAAAAAAAGTAACCCCGGAAGAAACATTTTCGCCGTTGATATACGTTGCTCTTTCTTCTTTTGTTTCGTTTCTATGGGCTTTGAAGCTTCTTGAACAACCTTCTTGACTTGTGGTTTGACCTGTATTTTTGGTAGAATCGGTTGCATTATCTAGTATATTGGTAGTAACGAACTATGTCAAAATCAGGAAAAGACTTTTATGAAATATTGGGAGTTTCGAAAACCGCGTCACCAGACGAGATAAAACGTGCGTATCGAAAGCTTGCAGCAAAATATCATCCAGATCGAAATAAAGAAGCAAACGCAGAAGAAAAATTTAAGGAAGTAGGTGAAGCATACGAGATTCTCTCTGATCCGCAGAAGCGTCAAATGTACGATCAATATGGAGAAGCTGGCGTAAAAGGTGGCTTCCCGGGCGGTCAGCCAGGTTATGGAGGTTCTCCAATGGGTGGAGATTGGTCGCAGTATTCACAAGTTTTCGATATGGGCGACATGTCAGATATTTTTTCAGGTCTCTTTGGTAATTTTTTCGGCGGTTCTTCTGGTATGGGCGGCTCAAGACGAGGTAAGAAACGAGACGCAGCCGAAACTGGTGAAGATCGCGAATTGACTCTCAAAGTATCATTTGATGAAGCCAACAACGGGGGAGCTGTAACTGTCGAATATGAGCGTTACGGTGCCTGTTCAACCTGTGAAGGAACAGGAAGTGCTTCAAAGAAGCGTACAACATGTACGAAATGTCAGGGCGCAGGATATGTGCAATATCAGCAAGCAACAATGCTTGGTAATTTTGTATACGAGTCACCATGTCCAACCTGTCAAGGAACTGGACAAATGATTGCGGATCCGTGTTCCCGTTGTCGTTCAACTGGACGAGTTGTTGAGAAATTCAAATTGGATATTAAAATTCCACGTGGTTCGTATGATGGGTTGATTTTGAAATTCCGTGGCGGTGGTAATGTTGGAAAACTTGGTGGGCAACCTGGAGATTTGTACATTACCTTAAAAGTTTCTGATTTCAAGAACTTTCGTCGAGACCGAGAGACACTTTTTGGTAACCTTGATATCTCGCCTGCACGAGCTACTCTTGGCGGGCCAGTCGAAATTGAAACGCCTTACGGTAAAGTTGAAGTAAAAGTTCCTACTGGAACGCAACCGGGTGCTGAATTAATTATGCGAAATTATGGCGCATACAAGCTTGGAACAGAACAAAAAGGCGACATTAGATTAAAAGTAAACGTGATAATTCCAAAGAAATTGAGTAAGAAAGAGAGAGAGTTGTGGGAGAATTTAATAGATTAATAATTAATAGTTAATTGATATTTGTGAATTTTATTACCTGCTTTCTTTGTATATTACATATTAACTATTAAAAGTTTCCTGTGATATAATTCTCAAGTAACTAACATCACCGTTTTTTCACATGGGTAATGAACTCATAACTGCCGTCAATCAAATTTGCGCAGAACGCGGTCTCGATCCAAACATAATATTCGTTGCATTGCAGAACGCAATTGCCGAAGCATATCAAAAAGAAAATGGCGAAAATGCCAAAGTAAAGGTCGAAATTGATAGACTTACCGGGCAGTTTCACTTGTATGTTGTAAAAGAAGTTGTAAAGAAAGTTGAAGATGAGAAGTTAGAGCTTTCGCTTGCAGACGCAAAGAAATTTTCAAAGGACGTAAAAGTAGGCGATGAACTAGAAATTGAAATTCCAGTAGGATCACTCGGTAGAATTGCAGCACAGGTTGCTAAGCACGCAGTATTGGGTAAGATTCGTGATGCTGAACGCGAAGCTGTGGTTCTCTTTTATCAGGACAAACTTGGTGAAATCGTCAGTGGAAAAGTTCAAGGCGTTCGAGCAAATCTCGTATTGGTTGAACTCGAAAAAGGTGTTGGTGAAATGCCAGAAGAAGAGCAAATTAAGAATGAATTCTACGAAATTGGTAAGCGCTATCGTTTCTTTGTTAAAGAACTTATCAATGAAGAGAATAATAGACACGTTGTGCTTTCACGTGGTGACAATGGCTTTATTAAGGCATTGTTCGGTATGGAAGTTCCAGAAATTATGAATGATCAAGTCGAAATTAAAGGAATTGCGCGTCTTCCTGGTCAGCGAACTAAAGTCGCTGTTGCAGCCAACGTTGATGGCTTAGATCCACAAGGTGCATGTATTGGGCAAAGAGGAATGCGAATTAATGCAATTTTGAATGAACTTGGTGAAGAGAAAGTAGATGTTGTTAAGTGGGATCTCGATATTGTTGAATATATCAAGAATGTTCTTTCTCCAGCTCAAGTTTTACGCGTTGTGTATAACCACGATGCTGGTTCAGCTGTTGTAATTGTTGCCGAAGATCAGCTCTCTCTCGCAATTGGAAAAGAAGGAACAAACGTCCGACTTGCTTCTCAATTAACAGGAGTCGAATTAAGCGTTGTTCCTGAAGGAACAGAAGTTGCTGAAGTTGTTGAAAAACCAGCAAAGAAAGCACCAGTAAAGCGAGTAACGAAAGTTGCAAAAGTAGAGAAGACAGAAAAGGTAGAAAAACCAGCTAAAAAAACTCCAGTCAAAAAGACTGTCGCTAAGAAAGCTGTAGCAAAAAAGAAATAAGTTGATACGACCAAGTACCTATGCCAGAAAAACATAATCTTCAAAGAAATCCAATCGTTGTAGTGCTTGGTCACGTTGACCATGGTAAAACTTCGCTTCTTGACGCAATTAGAAATACGTCAGTGCAGAAAGGAGAGCCGGGCGGTATTACACAAAATATCTATATTTCGAATGTCCAATGGAAAGATGGTGTTATTACCTTTGTAGATACTCCAGGGCACGAAGTTTTCGGACTTATGCGATTAAATGGTGGTAAAGTTGCCGATATTGCATTTTTGATTGTCGCTGCCGATGAAGGCGTCAAGCCACAAACTCTCGAATCTATCGACATCATTCAGTCAAATCACATGAAGTATATTGTTGTTATCACGAAATGTGACAAGGAAGATGCAAATCCAGAGAAAGTTAAAACTGAACTAATGACACGTGGTGTATATCTCGAAGGATTCGGTGGTGATGTGCCATTTGTCGAAGTCTCAGCAGTAAACCGCCAAGGATTAGATACATTGCTCGATTTGGTCTATTTGTACGCAGATGTTGAGCAATTGCTTGATGAACAGCACGAGAAATTGAAACTTATTGATGCGTTTGGTGAATCAGCAGAAGCAGTTACGGTACACGGAGTTGTTCTTGATAGTTCTGTTGATAAGGCAATGGGTAAGCAAGCCTTTTGTGTCATGAGAATGGGTAGTATTAAGCGTGGCGATGAAGTTTTGATTGGGCCTAAGAAAGAACGAGTCGGTTTACTTTTTGATTCGCAGAAAAAGCCAATTACAGAAGCTGTTGCGGGTATGGCTTTTATTATGACTGGTTTAACAGAATTACCTGTAACTGGTGTTGATATCGTTGATACGAAGTCAGATGAGGTCGCAAAAGTTGTCGCAGCAAAATATGAAATTCCAGAATTGACTCGCGAAACCTCTTCACAAGCCTTTATGGATTCGTTGTTTGGCGATACTCATGAATTTGTCATTCCAGTAGTACTAAAAACTGATGTAAATGCATCACTTCTATCAATACTTCCTACCTTTACAAAATTCAATAATGAGAAGATTTTGATCAAAGTTGTGTCAAGCGGTGTTGGTGATATTACGGTGAATGATGTTGAAACCGCAAAAACTTTCAATGCATTGCTACTTGGCTTTAGAGTTAAAGCACCATCGCAGGTTCAAGACTTTGCGAAGCAAAATGGTATAACCGTCTCAACTTTCGATATTGTGTATCATTTGTACGATTTGATCGGTGATTACACCAAGAAGTTAGCAGGTGGCGCAGAAGCGCAGGAAACCGTTATTGGTCAAGCCAAAGTGAAGAAAGTATTCGTACTCTCTGAAGGTGAAACTGTAGCAGGTGCTGTTATTACCGAAGGTGAGGCAAAAAGAAGTGCAACAGTTCGCGTCATGCGCGAAGGCGAGAAGATTGGAGATTATGCAATCAAGTCGATCAAGGTCTTGAAAGATGAACGTAATGAAGTCAAAAAAGGTACTGAATGTGGATTCAATCTTGGCAAAGAGGTAGATGTTAAGGAAGAAGACACACTGATTTTCATTGCAAAAGCATAGAGAGAATTAAAGCGCTAGAGCTGTAAAGATGTAGTGTAGTAGTTTGAGTGGTTTGTTGAAATAATCGTAGTTTTATCCTATAATACGGGTATGGCGCAGGCAACACAAATTGTCAATTCTTTGCGAAATGCAAAACAAGTGTTGTTCGTTATTCACGAATATTTACCACTTCAGCTAGCACTTTGGGTCCCATTAATGGCGAGAATGCTATCAGAACAAGGAAAGCAAGTCGCCGTTTTGATTTCAGAAGAAAGTAAGGGGTGGTTGCAACATGTCGACAAATTTTATCCCACAGATATGCTCCTTTCTCTTGAACAATTGCGTCAAGAAATAGTGATTCCTTTTGAAGGTGATACGATAAGTGATCTTTCTTATGTTGTAGAAGATGGGAAATTAAAGCTTTCGGTTGTTCCTGAAGGAGATCCGTTAAAAGTAGAGGGGTTAAGTGCGACAATAAAGGGAAATTCCTTTGACTGTGTTGTTATGGTAGGAATTACTGGTAAACATACAATTTTCGAGACGCTACGTGAAGCGAAATCATCATTGGCGCATGCAGAAGTTTACTCACTTGGCTCAGCGATCCAGCATGCATCATTATCTCAGCAGTTGCCTCGAGTTAAGTCGGTAGACGTGATTGAAGGAAGCTCAGTTGAACTGCTCGAAAATATCATAATTGATCAATTCGATAAAGCAAAAGCGAGCGACTCTCTTGTTGAGCAGGCTGCTTTGTTCATTTATAGCGCAACGCAATTGCATCATAAAGAAATGTATTTGTCTGCAAAAGCGCATGCTTTTCTTGCCAAAATCTTTGAAAAGCCGATCAATACCGCAAATGTAACAGCAGTAACAGCGCATGATGAAAATCAAGTGGCACGCTCACTACAGCCATTATTATCATCGCAGCAAATTACAGATTCTTCGAAGATAATTCTGCTTCATAATAAGGTTGCCGCTAATGAAATTGAGCAATGTTTGCGAGCTTTATATCATTTACCGAAATATGAGAATGCGAATGCGGTTGTCGTGATTCTTTCTGAAAATGACTATACTCATCACATTTTTGTATCAGCGGAACGAGCTCAAATCAAGCAAGTCGCGTTGAAATATGCCTTGCCATTTACCGATATTATGACAGGAGGTTTGATCCGAGAGGTGTATGGAGAAAAACTTTCGCAAGATCTTCTGCGACTTCTTGCAGGTGAAGAAGTTACCACGATTTCTTCGATATCAGATGTATCATCAGAAGTAGACGAAGTTGCAAAAAATGAGAACGTAGAGCAGGCAATAGAAACTGAAGAGGTGCCTTTGCCACCAGCAAAAAAAGAGATGGAAGTACGAAATTCGCCAAGTTTAGATGAAGTCTTGGCGCGAACAACAATGTCAGCGAATAATTCGGTTGTAGATGATGAAGTGCCAACACCACCAGAAATCGACACGCCACCCGCCCCGCCCACCCCAGCTCCAGTACCCACAATTCCTGCTGTTTCACCATCTATTCCAGTTCAAGAGAAGGCTTCTGTTGGTCTTGACTTCGCAACAATTGCGAAGAAGATGCGCGAAAGCATTCAGAAATAAACTATCTGCATTGTACCTGCAAAACTGTACTTTCCGATAAGTGTTGCCTTAATCAGTTAAGTATTACATTTCAATTATTAATCTCAAAGGCTTGATATCCCCGCCTTCCTTTGGTATAATTTACTTACACCACTCCTCTAGTTGATGGAAGTGAAATCTAAGATTGTTATTTTGCCGAACTATGGCACTTGTAAAAGACGAAAAGCTTGAAATAATTCAGAAGTTTGGACTTTCAGCAACAGACACAGGCTCCCCAGAGGTGCAAATTGCATTGTTAACCGTTAGAATTCAGCGACTTACCGATCACTTTACCAAACACGGTAAAGATCACAGCTCACGCCGTGGTTTCATTAGACTTGTCAAACAGAGGCAGCGAATGTTAGCATACCTCAAGCAGGAAGATGAAGCACGTTATGCGAAGCTTATTGAGGTACTTGGTCTAAGAAAATAGAACAAGCCCGAATACTTCGTGTATTGCGAAGTGTTACAATCTTTCCTTTGACAATATTGTATGGAAGAGAAATGGTGAATTTCTCTTGTTAAATAGAGAAGTTACGAATTTCTTTTTCATGCGATACATTTAAGTAAATTACAATTTATACAGAATGACAAAATATTCATTCGAATTTGCAGGAGCTCCAGTTACTTGGGAGTTCAAAAAGTTTGCACATTTGTGCAATTCAACCATTTTTGCGACTTGGGGTAATACCGCAGTCAATGTTTCTGTCCTGAGAGGGCCAGCAAGAGAAGACGCAGATTTTTTCCCACTTCAGGTTGAGTATTTAGAAAAATATTATGCTGCAGGTAGAGTTATGGCTTCGCCATACATAAAGCGTGAAGGATTTCCTAGCGAAGAAGCTGTTTTGAAAGGTCGAGTAATCGATCGCGCAATTCGTCCACGTTTTCCGAAAGGAATGCTCGACACCGTGCAGCTTTATGTTACCGTTTTGTCGTACGACCCACAATTTGATCCATTAACACTTGCATTTAACACCGCAGTAGCTGCGTTCATGGCTTCAGATATTCCTTTTGAAGGTGAATTGTCAGGATTGCGAATTTCTTTAAATGCAGAAAATAAGCCGTTCGTAAACCCAGTAGATGTTACTTCATTAGCACTCAAAGCGAATCAAACCGAAGTTCCAATGAATATGTTTCTAGGTCTAGATAAAAATGGTGTGACGATGTTTGATGCTGATATGAATGAAACGCCAGAAGCATTGGTTAAAGAATGTCTTTCATTTGCGAAAGAGCAGTCAGAAGTTCTCTGGAAAGCTCAATCAGAATTTGCATCAATGATTGCAACCGAAAAGATTGCAGGCACAATGATGTTATTACCAGAAGAAGTTGTGCAAAAAGTTGAAGGTGTATATCTCGAAGAACTTCGTGCAGCAGTAAGTGAACCAGCAAAAGCCGAGAGAAAGAAGAAACTTGAAGCTATCACGGCGAAAATTCAAGCAGAGTATGCAGAAAGTGAAGAGATTATGCCATTCCACGTTGCTGCAGTAATTGATAAAGAGTTAAAGAAAATTGTTAGAGCATCAGTTCTTGACGAAAATCACAGAATTGATGGTCGCCGATTCGACGAGATTCGCCAGATGTCAGCAGAAGTTGGCGTACTCAAGCGAACTCACGGTTCAGCAATCTTCAAGCGGGGTGATACTCATCTCCTTTCAATTGCAACTTTGGCTTCACCAGCTAAAGGGCAAACAGTTGAAGATATGTCTGGCGATGGTTTAATTCATTATATTCATGAATATAGCGGTCTTCCATATGCTTACGGCGAACCAGGAAGAATGGCGTATAAGCCAGGTAGACGTGATATTGGTCACGGAGCTTTGGCAGAAAAAGCAGTTGAAAGACTAATTCCTTCACAGGAAGAGTTCCCATACATGATTCGTGTTGTTAGTGAAATTATGACTGAAGCTGGTTCAACCTCGATGGGCTCAATTAGCGGAAGCTGTATGGCACTTATGGACGCTGGTGTTCCTTTGAAGAGACCAGCAGCCGGTATTTCAATCGGAGTAATCGCAAACGATGACTTTACAAATTACCACTTATTGACAGATATTGCCGAAACAGAAGATTTCTGGGGCGAAATGGATTTCAAAGTAGGTGGAACTGAAGTGGGTATAACTGCAATTCAGATGGATACGAAGCGTTATGCAATTCCTTACCAAGTAATTTTTGAAGCAATTGATGCTGCAAAAGTTGCAAGAACGCAAGTTCTTAACGTAATGCTTGGTGCAATAGCAACACCACGTGCTCAACTTTCAGAATTTGCTCCACAGATTGAGAAGATTCAAATTGATCCAGAGAAGATCGGTAAATTAATCGGTCCAGGTGGAAAAGTAATCAAAGAAATCGTTAGGCTTTCAGGTGTTGATTTGAATATTCAAGACGATGGAACTGTTGAAATTTTCGGTTCACCAAAAGAAGCTCGCGAAAAGGCGAAAGCTATGATTGATGGTATTTTCGAGGAATTCAAGGTCGGTGAAGTGTACGAAGGTGTCGTCTTAGAAGTTCGCCCATTCGGCGCAATCACTAAAATTGCTCGCGGTAACATGGAAGGCAAGGGCCTTATTCATGTTTCTGAACTCGCAGATGGTTTTGTAAAAGATCCTAATGAATATGTGAAAGCAGGTCAGAAGGTCTTAGTAAAGGTTGTCGGCGTCGATGATATGGGAAGGCTTAAGCTCTCAATCAAACAAGCGAAATAATTGTTAATTCATAATTATCAATTGTCAGTGCAAATGAATTAAGTTTTATTGAGCATTGAAAATTGAAGATTGATAATTTTTCAGAAACTCGATGAGGCAGAGGCCTGAAGAGTTTCTGAAACTGTGTTAGAATGAAAAATTATGGCAGACCTATCGTTTCTTGATCAGCAAGCGAATACATACGGTGATATTACCGAGCTTCTCGAAAGATTAGAATCTAGTAAAGCTCCAGCAGAGTTGAAAGAAGAAGGGAAGAAAATGATTGTTCGTGTGTATCGTATGGCGAAGAAGGGAAGCTATACTTCGGAGTTTGAGACAGTGGCAAAATACGTCGACTGGGTACTAAAAGTTCCTTGGGGAGTAATGTCACCTGATTCTCTCGACTTGTCGGCCATTCGTGATGAACTCGATCGTTATCACTATGGATTGGGTAAAGTCAAAGAGAGAATTCTTGCGTATATGTCGGTCATGAAATTACGAGAAGATCAGAAAAAAGAAAAAGATGTTGCTTCTGGGGTAACAACTTCTTCATATCTTCGTCCACCGGTACTCTGTTTTGTTGGTCTTCAGGGTCTTGGTAAAACAACAATTGCAAAATCAATTGCAAATGCACTTGGGAGAAAGTTCGTTAGAATTTCACTCGCGGCATTTGGTAGTATCGCGCAGTTACGCGGATCTGCGAGATCTAATCCAGATGCTGAACCAGGTCTAATCATTCAGGCAATTGCGCAAGCTGGCACGCTGAATCCGGTTATCATCCTCGATGAAATCGATAAAGCAAGTGGTATCGAAACCCTTCGTAATGATATCATGTCTGCGCTTCTTGAAATCTTAGACCCAGCACAAAATGAAGCTTTTGTAGATAGATACCTAAACTACCCGGTAGATCTTTCTAAATGCTTCTTTATTACAACAGCAAACACGCTAGGAACGCTAACAGCAGCGCTTCTTGACCGTCTTGAAATCATTCGATTTACAAGTTATTCGGATGAAGAAAAGATTGTGATTGCAAAATCGTATGTTATGCCTCGCGTTATTGAAGAAACCGGCCTCCGAGAAGATCAATTGCGCATTAGCGACGAAGCCTGGCCACTAATTGTTCGTCCCATGGGGTATGATGCAGGTATTCGTCAGCTCGAACGTACGATGATGAACTTAGCACGACGAGTAGCTTATCAAATTGTGACAGGTGAAACTCAGTCGGTTGTTGTTGTACCAGATAATGTTAAACGATACTTACCAGAAGATCTGGGAGTACTAGGGTAGTTTTTCGTTGTGCTTAATAATCAATAGTTAATTGATAACAAAGACTTTGAATTAAGCAACGAAAATATTGACTATTAATTATTAAATATTAAGTATTAAAAAAATTATGAATAATGAATCAAATTCGACAAATGCCCCGTTAAAGGTTATTCCTTTGTCAGGTGCTGAAACTGTCGGCTTAAACTCGTATATCGTAGAGTATAAAAACGATATTTTTATTATCGATTATGGCGTAACATTCCCAGCGGGTGAAACGTACGGAGTAGATTATTTATTGCCACCACTCGAATATTTGAAAGCAAATAAAGACCGAATCAAGGCAATAATCGTGACTCATGCTCATCTAGATCACATCGGAGGAATTCCATTTGTGATAGATATTCTTGGTTACCCTCCAGTATACGGATCACCTTTTGCGGTTGAATTCTTGAAAGAAAAACTTGCAGAAGTGAAAAAAGATAAAGAGGCAACGTTGAAAATTGTAGGTAAAGATGATGTTGTCAAATTTGGCGAGGTCTCTGTTTCTTTTGTGCATGTCACGCATAGTATCCCACAGGCATACGCGGTTTGTTTGCATACTCCAGAAGGACGCGTTTTTTATACTGGAGATTACAAACTTGATGAAACTCCAATTAATCAACAACCCACCGAGATGAATAAAATTCGAGAACTTGGTGATAAAGGTATTCTTGTTGCGTTGCTTGATTCAACAAATGCATACGAACCAGGAAAATCAAAATCAGAAAGTGAAATTCTTGAGAATTTGGTGACAACAATAAAAAATGCTAAAGGGCGAGTCATAATTGCTGCTTTCTCATCGTTAGTCTCGCGAATCGCAGGGATTATCGAGGCTGCAAAAAAGCTCAATAAAAAGATTTATATTTCGGGGCGTAGCCTTGAAAGTAATATCAAAATTGCGATGAGAATCGGGTATGTTCATCCTCAAGCGGGAGTCATAATTAGTCGAAAAGACATGGATAAGATTCCAGATAATCAACTAATTATTTTGACAACTGGAAGTCAAGGCGAAGCAAATGCTTCATTGACCAGAATTGCTACTAATAGGCACTCATTCTTGACAATTAAGAAAACTGATACTGTCATAATGTCGTCAAGTGTCATTCCTAATAACGTAATGTACGTGCAAAAGCTTATGGATGCCATCGCCAAAAGAGGCGCTCGAATCATCAATAATAAATTGATGAACGTTCACGTTAGTGGGCACCCAAATCAGGAAGATATGATTACCATGGCAAAAGCCTTGAAAGCTAAGTATTACATTCCAGTACACGGCTACACATCGTTTAACGTGCAACATAGGATAGTTCTGAGCGATGCGGGAATTCCCGAGTCGTCAATTTTTGTACCAGTCGAAGGCGGCGTTTTTACCTTTACTAATGGCGTATTGACCCAAGACAAGAAGATAGAAGTAGAGCAGGTTCAAGCGATTGAACGTGATTTATTGGCAGAAAAAGAGCCGTTGATTACAGATCGTAAAGCAATGGCTTCTGACGGAATTTGTAGCGTAACAATTTTCGATAAGAAAGGAGAAGGACTTGCTTTTGGTGTAACGTTGAGAGGTTTTGCAAAGGCGGATGTTGCGCAGGAGATAATAACCCAAATTAAGGAACGCTTGCACAATACAATTAAGTCTGTAAAGGATGATAAAACGGTAAAAAAACAAATATATACCCAATTGGGAGTATTCTTTTACCGAAAATATCAGAAATATCCAATATTGGCAGTTGATATTATTCATCTTTAGTATTTAATAGTTAATGCTAGATTTGAAATTAAATATTACCTATTAAACTCAACAAATAGGAACTTTCCTTGGGATTAATTTGTGCTATACTGACACATGGCATTATTCTCACTTTTTGGTGGGCAAAAAAAAGAAGCTCCTAAGCAAAGCAAGTACCTGATTTCCCTCGATATTGGTACCGAGGTAATGAAAGGTTTGCTGTTTTCGATGTCGAATCTTGGGGTTGATATTTGGTCAACATATCAGGTTACGCAACAAACTCATGCGATGCGTAGTGGTATGATTTTAAATCCTGAAACTGTAATTGAAAACGCTAAGCTTTGTGTTCAAAAATTGATTGAACCGCTAAGTGAAGAGGAAATTCCTTCAAAAATGGTGCTTGGTATGGCAGGTGAGTTAGTCAATGGAATTTCAATTCGTGTGTCATATGATCGTGGTGCCGATATGAAACGAAAAGTCACAGATGTAGAAGCTAACACCGTTGTTGAAAATGTAATTGGTGACATTTTGACGAAAGGAAAGGGAGAATTGGCCCGTCGATTAGATACAACCGAAGATAATGTCGAAGTATTGCAAATTCAAGTTACGGGTATGTTTGCCGATGGCGCAAAAGTCGATACAATTATTGGATTAAACCCAATGGAGATTGTATTGAACTTGTATGCGTCTTTTGCGCCGAAAACGTATATTGAAACGTTAAGGAAGATTGCGCAGGCACTCAATCTTGAAATTGCATCAATTGTGACGCAACCCTTTGCTGTTTCACGTTCCCTTGCTGGTAGCTGGGATTCGCAATTTTCTGGAATTTTTGTCGACGTCGGTGGTGGCACAACTGACGTTGCATTGGTACTCAATGGCGACTCTATTCAAACTCAAATGTACGCCTTTGGTGGTCGTGCCTTTACGAAGAAAATTGCGCAATCAATGGATGTCAGCTACACCGTAGCTGAGGGTAGAAAAATTAAGTATTCAACTGGCGAACTTCCACTTGACCTTCGCGACGAAGTTCGCCGCCTTATCGCACCAGACGTTCAACTTTGGATGGACGCACTGGTGGTCGCAATGGAAGAATTTGAAAATGTAGAAGAATTTCCACCACAATTCTACCTGTGTGGTGGTGGTGCTATGTTGCCAGATCTCAAAGAAGCGATACTTCGGTATCCTTGGCATAAATATCTGCCCTTTAAACGCCTTCCAAAAGTAATGCTGGTTACTCCAGATAAATTGGATCGTGTATATGATAAGAGTGGGCTTTTGGTGCATCCATATGATGTAACCCCTTCGTCTTTGGCGAAATTCTACTGGGAAGTACTCAGACAGCCACAACTCAATTATTTAGGAACATATTAAACCATGATTGATGCAGTACCAGAGAAAAAAGTTGTCAAACTAAATATCACGATTGATGATGATATTAACCTGATTTTAGATGCAATTTCAAAAGTTGAAGCTGCATTCATCTTATTAATTCTTCCCGAAGGTAATGATCTAGCCAATAGCCCAATCGGTTTGAAAGCACTTCGTAAGAAAACTTACGAGAAAGGGAAGAGAATGATTTTAGTTGTCCCTTCTGGTCCCTCGTATGAACTTGCAAAAAGAGCCGGATTTATTGCCACAACTCAACAAGATGCCGTTACGAGCGATGTTTGGCAAACAGCAATTCAACAGTATGAAGAGTACCATCACGCGAATGTCGGCAAGAATTCAATGAAAGAGGTCCCAAACAAAATTGATAAAGGCGTTGAATATTTGAATCCAGTGAGTAAAGAACTACCTGTTCCCGAAATTGTCAGTTCAGGTATGCTAGCTCAAGAAGAAGCTGAAAAGAAGGCAGAAATTGAAGAGAAGCGAAATGCAGATATTGTGCCAAACGCTATAGAGATGAATTATGGAGAAGAATCTAAAACAGAAGAAATTTCGCTAGATAATGCAAACAAAACTATCGGAAAAGTCGACGCAACCAGTGACTCGTCAGAAACCGAGAACTCATCAATTGTTGCAGAAACTAAAAAAACATTTGGCAACTTCTTTAAAAAGCTTCCTTTTGTGAAAGCTGAGCCGACACCAGAAGAAAGAACCACGCCACTTGAAATTCCTAAAACAACTCCAGTTGTTGCATCAAATCAACCAAAAAATCCAAGAGATGTAGGTATGAAAATTACTGGCATGGATTTTTCCAAAATGATTCGCCCAGGAAGCACCGCACTATATGCGAGAAAACCTCAACAAAAATCTGTGCAGCCACAAACAATTCAAGCACCTCCTGAAGTGAATACGTTTCACCCTGATGTTACACCAAAAAAGATTGGTGGGGTTTCTTTGCCAAGTGTAGCCAAGAAGAAGGGGTTATCTCCAGTTGCTAAGTTCGCACTATTTGGTGTCTTAGGCTTTCTCTTAATTGCTTTGTCAGGCTTTTTCGCCTACTATATCTATTTCCCAACTATTCGTATTGAATTACAGGTTCAGTCAACTCCTGAAACTGTCGTTGATAAAGTTCTTGCGACTTCAGCGGTATCATCATTTGATGCGAATAAAAAAGAAATTCCATTAATCAAAGAAACCGTCGAAAAGAATGCGTCTTGGTCATTTGAAGCAACCGAAAAAGGAGTCGATGGCACAAAAGCTACTGGTACAGTAAATCTCGATAACTCTGATACGGCTGATAAAACGATTCCATCAGGAACACTGTTAGTATCAGGAAACCTTAAGTTCGCGACTCAAAATGCGATCGTCATTCCAGGGAAGAGTGGCGGTGCGCTTGGTCATGGCTCGGTAAATGTTATTGCAGCCGATCTAGGTGAAGAATACAATATACCAATTAGCTCATCGTTTACCGTTACAGGATTTCCAACCGTTACAGGGGGGAATACCGCAGCCTTTAAAGGTGGCACTAAACGAACCTTCACCATAGTTGGTCAAACCGATGTTGATAAGGCGACTAAAGAATTGCAAGAAGAACTTGAAAAACAAGGTACAGCAGAGCTAATGTATATGAATCGTGATACTGGGTACGTTTATATGCCAGACTCGGTAAAAACAACGATTAAAGATAAGGCAACGGTTACTCCAGCAGTAGGTACAGAAGTTAAAAGTACCGATGAACAGCCAAATATTTCAATGAATACTAAAACTACCGCATTGTATTATCAAAAAACCGGTCTTGATAAACTTTCAGAAAAGATGCTTCTTGAAAAATATCGTGCAGAAAAGAACCTTTCTGCAACTGATGCGGCATTAACGACAATAGAACAACTTGTCGTCAAAGTTGACAAGATCACAATAGACAAAGATGAGAAAGTAACCATTGACTTCACGGCTACTGGTCTTGCTACGTCAAAATTAAGTACTGAAAAAATTAAGAATGATGTAGTCGGCAAGAAATGGCCAGAAATGCTCTCGATTGTTTCGCAAATTTCTACCCTTTCTCAGCAACCGGTGGTGAAGTTTTTCCCTTCTTGGATGCCTGATTCTCTTCGTTATGTTCCGAAAGAGACTGCGAGGATTGAAGTGAGCGTAAAGGTAGTTGCGCCAGAAGCGCAAGCGATTCAATAACTTCGTACATTTTATCGATTGTGTGTTTATTACTGTCGTTTAACAGCGTATCAAACACGAAATTATCATTCCAAAGCATGTCACAAAGTGCCATGATCTTGAAATACAGCTCTTTTCTGAGCGATATAGAATTGTGTGTCATGTAAAGATTCTAAATGAATTTCAGAATAGTTTTGCGAAAATCTTGCTAAAATTAAGAAATGTAATTTCATGGATACATGAAATCATATTGCGTACGATTTCACCATGACAGATCAGCAAGTAGGGGCGATAATTAGAGAGAATCGTAAAAAATTAGGGCTAACACAAGGGCAACTAGCAGAAAAAATTGGAGTCACCTGGGAGATGATAAGTCGATATGAAAGAGGTCGTTCCTCGGCGCTTTTGAAAATTCTTGAGCTGTCAGTGGCCTTGAACATTTCTCCAAGTATTTTTCTTGGTGGTACAGGTGGGTTTAGTGAAAATTCATCGCTTTATGAAACTGCAAATTATGTTCCCGTTCTTACGTTAGTACCACAATCTAGAGATGAATTGTTTCAAGCTATACAGGTTGAACAAGAAGGCACAAAACTCTTTACCGATTCTGCCGGCGGTATTAAATTCGCAATAAATCTTGAACAGGCAAAGAGAATTCGTATTTCGGTGAGTACGATACTCTCAAAAGGTCTTTTAGTTTGTACAACTTCGCTTGAAGGTATGAAATTAGGAGATATTGTCGTGGCAGTTAAGGGTGGTTTATTGGTTGTTGAAAATTATGAACCTGGCTTGCAGGTATTGGCGAAAGTTGTGCAGTGGGTGGTGAAATTTGGGTAACACTTGAGGTAATTTGCAATAGTGAAATGCTTGCATGTAGTGTTATATTTTAATCTAACCACGTTGCTTGGGCGAATCCTCGGTTATGTTCTGGCGTGACATGCCTGTATTAAAGCGATTTGACACTTTCTAAAAGTTTAGTATAATTCTTTGCAATTATGTACTCTCGAACAAGTGTAAACACAATTAGCTCCCTCGGACTCCTCCTTAGCATTATTATTCTTTCAACATTCACTTTCGGGAGCTAAATAACCATAAATAAAAATAAAGAAAATGGAAGCCTCCCGAAAGGGAGGCTTTTTTTTTTATATAAATCAATTTAATAAAAAATGCCAGAAGCAAAAGAGAAAATTTTTCTTGGTGACCAATCTCCGGGAATGGGAGGCCTGTTACGTGCAGCTGCAGCTGAGAAAATTCCCGGCGCTGAAGTGACTTATGTTATTCAAGATGCAGATGCACCTTGGAAAGCTACTGGGTCATCAGTTGCAATTGTTCGCAGTCCAAAGTGGCCCGATTATTGGGCAACTGCAACAAGGAATGCGTGGTCACCAAATACACCGAATCATCAATCAGAAGGTTTTCGTAGTAGTGTAGGTGCCCCGATGGGATTGGTGTATTTAGCAGGGCCATCAGGAGGCAGTACTTTTCATTCTGAGCGTGAAAATGCGAAAGTTCTCGAACTCTCGACTGAAATGTTAGTTGAAGAGGTTACATGGGCCAGAAAAGTCGCCGAATTGATGGGTAAAACAGAAGGCGTGAAAAAAGCTGATGCAATGCTAGATCAATTAGCTAAGGAAAAAATGAATGTATATCAGTCAACGAAGTTTATTGCGAATGAGCAGGGCCTTTCTGTACCAATTGATGCAATGGTTGATTTATTTACCCGCGAGCCAGTCAGGTTAAGTGAGCATATACCGCCAAATAATTATTGGTTAATTTCTGCCTTAGGACATCGCTCTGAATGGGATGGAAAAGCACCTCAACGTGGTTCGATACTACTTCCTAAAGGGCACGCATTACCCCTTGAATTGGCAGCAAAGGGATATCGAATTGGCTACACAGGTATGAGTTACAAAGCGGAAATGCTTGCGATGAGAGATCAATTCGTTCCTGGATTAGAAGTAAAAATGATGAATATAACATTCAAATGGGATTTCGATGGAGATAATCCATTAAAAGCATTGGAAGCCTTTTACATTCGTAAAAACCTAGAGCGTCCTGTTCCTAAAACAGTTTCAGTCGACACAGAAATCTTCGAAGGCATTAACAAGTATTGGATGGGCCGCCCGACTTCGATTTCTTGGCTGATTCTTGGTGGGAAAATCACACCTGAATTTGAGTACGAAAACTTATAATTTTATCGATAATTATTTATGGAAAATGACTACAAAGTAAAAGTTTTAGCAATTGGAGCTCACCCAGACGATGTTGAATTTGGGTGTGGTGGATTAATGAAAAAGTTTGCCAAAAAAGGATATAAAACTGCCATCGTTGACATGAGCCAAGCCGAACTGTCAAGTAATGGGACGGTCGATGAGCGCATGAAGGAGGCAGGCGACTCGCGTGAAATTTTAGGAGCAGCATATCGTGAGAATTTGAAGATTCCTAATAATTTCTTTTTTAATACAAAGGAATACCAAGACAAACTTGTATATGCAGTCAGAAAGTACCAACCAGAGATGATTTTGGCACCATACTTTTTTGATCGTCACCCTGATCATGAAAATGCGTCAAAGCTGATTCGCGACACCTTGTTCACTGCAGGATTGCGTATGTACAAATCAGAATTTGAGAAACACAGGCCAATTTATGTCCTTTTTTATATGATGTGGTACGAATTCCAACCTTCTTTGGTCGTTGATATTTCTGATGAACTTGATGACAAAATCAATTCTCTTTTGGCATATAAGTCTCAATTTGATTTAGCTCCAGGAAGAGTAAAAACAATAGATAATGAAGATGCAACTCTTAAATATGTTGAGGCACGTGCAAGAACTTATGGCTTCCCAATTCAACGGAAATACGGAGAGCCATACTTAAGTATCAACAATCTTGGTGTTGATGACCCATTTTCGGTATTACCTAACTTTTTTTAATATGCAGAAAAATAGAGTATTGTTTGTAGCTTCTCCATGGTTGGGAGGAAGCGGTACTGTGGCGTATCGATTAGCTGAAGAAATTGAGAAAAAAGGCTGGGAGGTTCATTTTCTGTCATATGAAAAGCCTTTTAAATCGACGATGGAAAGCAAAATTGTTTATCATTTGGTGAAAGGGTACGAATATCCATTGTTCCCCTTTCCCATGTATGAACTCGCGCTAGCAGAAGAGATCGTGAAGACGGTTGTCGAGAATGACATTGCAGTTATTGCTGTGCATTATGGTATTTTGTTTGGCCATGCGGCAATGGTTGCGAAAAGTATACTCGCAACCTATGGGAGGAAAGTAAAGGTAGTTTTAACGATGCACGGGAGCGATGTTTTGGGATTTGATTTAGAAAAACCAGGAACAATTTTACCAAAGCACTTAAATAATTGGGTATTAGATTCTGCAGACCATATTACCGTAGCTTCAAAAGCTTTGCGTAAGTCGATTCACGACATCAATGGGAAGTTCAGGGAGATTCAGCTCGTTCCGAATTTTATTGATGAATCGATCTATTATCCGAGCGATTTGAAAGTGAAAAAGAAGAATATTTGTATTCATATTTCGAACTATCGGAAAGTGAAGCAGCCACTTATTGTTGTGAAGGCATTCGAGCAGGTACAGAAGTCAATTCCCGATGCTGAGTTATGGTTGGTTGGCGAAGGTCCACTATTAAGTGAAGCAATGAATTATGTCACGGCAAACGATATAAAGAATGTTACGCAATGTGGCAAAATTGATAGCGAATCCGAAATAGCTGCGATTTTGCGTAAATCAAAGGTGATGCTGTTACCTTCAATTTTTGAGAACTTTTCACTTGTAGCAATTGAAGCTCAGGCATGTGGGATTCCTGTAGTTGCTTCAAATACAGGAGGAATCCCTGAAGTCGTAATCGATACCAAAACAGGGTTCCTGAGCAATCCTCAAGATTTTGAATCGATGGCACAAAATATTGTGAGCCTCTTAACAAACGAGGATGTGTACAGAAAGGTGAGTAGGGCTGCAGTTGCGAATGCACAACTGTACAAAATCGTTGAAGTCGCAGACCAGTACATAAGGCTTTTCAGACACTGAATCTCATAAGTATGATATTTACCATAACTTCCTATCCACCAAATAGTGATACAGGTAGTAGCCCTTTTTGCTTAAATAGCCAAGGTTGTACAGTTCGGTCGCTCGTTCTATGCCAATGTAGCGAATATGCCATGGCTCATACGTGTAGCCAGTGTATGGTTGGGAACCGTCAGGATACGAAATGACAAAGCCAAATTCGTGAGCATGAGCTTTTAAGTATGCATACGCAGTATTATTTGCTGAACTATATAGATTGCATGGGGCGGGGCAGCCCATTATATCGAGAGTCGTGCCTAATTGATGCTCAGATTGCCCGGGTCGTGCTGAATAGGTATTTGCTTTTTCGATTGCCCGGGCGTAGGAAAGTCCATTTTTGACCTCTGTATTTACATAAGAATTGAACAAGGATTCCTGTACCGCAAAAGAGCGGTATGATGAGGAAACTCTGATGTAGCCAACGCCTTTGGCGTTGGCATCTGCAAACATTTTTTGTAGTGCATCTCGAGTTTCGGGAGTAACGAAACCTCCGCCAGTAACGCCAGTTGCTACTACTTGCGGTGCGTACCACGAGGGTAATGCATAGTTCTTACTTACAGGTGCAAGCCAGCAATTTTTACAGTTTAGTGGAATAGCGTTGGTTCCTGCCGAGGCTGGCTGAGGTTTGGCGCATAACGAGTTAATTGTTGCAAAGACTTTGTCGAATACGTAGGTTTTAGATTCTTTGAGATAGAGTATTGGAATTACACCAGTAACATCGCAGTTACTCTGTTTGATGGTGATTGTGGCAATTGAAACGCTATCGGCATTTTCTTCAATAGTGTCGTTAATATGATAGAGAATTTTGGCATCAAGGCGATAAGAAAGATCTGAAATTTCAACCAATTTGTCGATATTTTTCATCTCTTCTGGTGAAAATAGTGGAAGTAGGGCAGTTTTGTCTTTTTTGGGTAACTTATCTTTGAAAACTGCCCATTTTTGATTGAATTCCTCTAATAAATGTTCTTCGTTTTTTGTACCTGCATAAACGATTTCATTTGTGGGCTCTTTTATGATGTTTCCTGGTACTGAATAGTCACTTGCAATGATGCCATTGATAGTTAATCTGTGGTAATTGCGTTGATAAACGCCATCAACGCCCTGCGGAAAACGATAATTATGATCAACTAAAAAATTTTCGTCAATTTGCCGGCTTGTTGAAAACGGTACAGGTTGCTCTTGTGTGGTAATTATCTCATCGGTTGCTGAAATATCATATTTTCGCAGTTCAGTTGCCACAAGAGGCAAATTTGAGGCATTAGTGTGCCCTACTAAGCGTAATGCTAGCGTGAGCGTTTCTTCTTGTGTTTGTGGTGTGTTGTTTTTTAATAATGCCCACGCAAGTACCCTATTGAAAGGAGATAACTCCCAGGCAAGCATAACAGCCATAATAGAGGCTGCAAGAAACAGGCTTGCAATGAGAATTAGGCGTTTTACTGGCATGTAGCATTATAGAGTAAAGAGGGTAGTTATTCAAAATCTTTACTGGACAATTAAGTTCTTTTTGACTTATGTCTGTGTCGTTTGTTTTTTTCTTGTGCTGGGGCGTCGGCATCTGTTGCGAGTCTGAATTCTTTAGGCATGAGTGAATAAACTATTTCTTGCGCAACTAGAAAAGCTAATCGACGTGTAGCAATCTCTGTCGCATATTTGGCATCTTCAGTTTGCTTATTTTTTGTTTCAATACCGCACATCGCAGATTCTGCAAGAACATATAATGCATTTTTGGCATCTTCATCCTCGACTTTATGGGTGAAATTTTGTAAGTTTACAGCATAATGGATATCATCTTTTCCTAAATATCCACGTACAAAATGATTCGCAGCAGAATTAATTTGTTGGTGGAGTTGATCAATAAGATTCCTAACATCGGTAGTATCAGCTGGAAATCGTGCACATTTGAACCGTTTAATGAATACCGAAAAATCTTTCTTTAGTGCATGTTGAAGTGTAAGAATTAATCCTTTTGCATAAGGGGAGGCCAGAACTGATGAATCGTTTTCAAAGTCTAATAAGTCAGCAGTACCAGTAAATTTTGAACCTCTGGTAAATCTTGAAATATCAACAGTATCTTCGAAGTCAGTTAACGCAATCTTGAACGAAGTCATTCTATTTTGGGCAATTATATATCTATTACCAAAGTGAAGCTGAGGGTGGCATTCACCGATTGCTGCTAACTCACCAATAGCGCGATACGTTGTTGCTAGGCAGGAGTCCCATCCATATAATTCAATTCCTTCGTAATAATCAATAACTTTCCCCCCGTTTATTGTGTAAACACCAGTTGCAAATCTTGTAGGCCTATTGTCGATAGAATATTCAAATGCAGCGATGTATTCTGGAATTATAAGGTTAGTTGAGCCATTTCGACTTCTGTTAAGTTTTTTAACCTTATTATACGCACGTTGCGTATTCAAAACTTTTTCTCTCAGCGAGTCAGAATAGTAACCTCCACGTGGACTTTGATCGTTAACAAAAGTAACTTCACCGTTTGCTGAAATTACCGCTGATTGAATAACTAAATTACCTCCAGGTAGATAAGGCATTTCAGATACTGGTAATGAGATTGGTAGCTCTGTGAAGGATTGCCCTTGTTTTCGAAATCTTCCCCCGTTTATTACAAAGAATCTTGGTAATCCAGGTGCATTAGATACTGCGATAAGATTTCGCGTTGTTTCGTTAGGAACGAATTCGCGTGTTTCATACACGTTTTTTGGGTAAGTTCCTTTTTCCAGCCATTCATCAAGTAATGCTATCAATTCTTGCGATGGTTTTGGAATTGATTCAACTAAGGGGCTTGGTGAGGTAATAGTACAAACTCTTGTCGAATCTGTGAGTATCTCAGTTTTCATCTTCACACCCGATTAATTTTGCCATTTTTTGCAAGATTGCAAAATATTCTTTATTGTATTTGTTTTCTGGTTCAACCGCACTAGGTATTGGATTTCTTGCTGGTGATAAATATATAGCCGGGATGGTAATGACTTGACCTGGGTCAAATGCACCATGAAGTACATTTGCAAGAGCACCGCTTGGCGTTTGTGACGTACCATTGGTATCGTGAATAAGATAGTAAATGTTTGTACTCTGTTTAATAATTCTTGTGCATATTTCATCAATTGAACGTCCGAATGGGAAATTCAGCAACATTGAGTGAAAGCCTTCTCTTTTGGACTCTATGAGTTCCTTAATTACGTTGAAATATTTTTCGAACCACTCAACCATTTTATTACTCTCTACAGTCGGACGTTCTTTTAATACTGAATCTAGAGCTTTAGTTTCAAAATTATTTAGAAATATTCTTTGAAACATTGATGTTGCCGTAAATATTCCGCTGGTATGATAGCCTCCGACGTATGCACTCTTCACGTCTTCTCGACCTAAGACATGTATCTTTAATATCGTATTGGCACTTCTTTCAGTAAAAACATGTTGGCGCACTACGACAGGAAGGTCGCTTATGTCATTTTGGTCGCAATGAGTTGCAATAACTGGAACCATTCTTACCTCACTACCTTTGATGTTTTTTACTTCTACCGCAATGTAACCAATACCTGCGAATTGATCAGGATCGATGATTTCAAGCGTTCTCATCGGCAGAATTGCATTGTTATATCGGTCAATAATTCTATTTTCGAGCTTGGTAATATTTTCGCGCGTGGCTGGGATATTTTTGTGATTTGGTCCAGTTGGAGAAAATTTTGCATCGTAAAGAGGAGCCATCAATAATTTTATTATATTATCCTGTAGTGTATTTTATTTCTTTTGGGATTTATTGTCAAAGTTACTCAGTTAAGATGATCGCTTGAGACTAAAAACGTTCATTTAATGCTAAGTGCGCTACTGCAACAAGCCTTAATGCATCTAGTTCGTATTCATTTATTGGTACTTTGACGATTATTTGCTCAAGTTGTCTCCAATACGTTTCAAATAATTCTGGGCGCAACGCTTTATTACATAAACCTGCAGCAGTCTCTAAAATGCTTATTCGGTATGCTTTTTCGACATTAAGTACTTTTTCAAAAAAATTGTTTGCGTTAAACCACGTTGGGTGAATCTCGTTTTTTGCTGAAATTTTATAGGTAGCAAGGGCAACAGTATCGCTATTCCGCGATTCATTCCAAAGTTGTTCGGCAAGTTCGGCACGCTCCGCGTATTTTGGTGGCGCATATTGCATAAAGTGTTCCGTATTGCCCGTGCGTATCAATTGAATGAATTGTGCAATATGCGTGTGATTTTCATGTTTCATGGTATTGGTGTATTTCGCAATATCCTGGAAGTCAAGTGGTTCTGGTAATCGTTTGTACCGATTGTTTTGAAGTTGTAACTTCTTATCGTATTTTTTGAAAAGTGAGTCTCGGCTTCTTGCAATATTTTTTCTAGTCTGAGCGTATGGTTCTTGCGTATATTTTTGTTGTAATTCATGCGCAATTGCGTAGTAAATTTTTTGGTCAAAATAGGGCACGAAACGCGACAGAATTACAGCTACTTCGTTTGGATTAGGGCAGATATCTTGTAAAAGTACAGCAAGATATTTTGCTCGATGTGAATCGAGCTCTTTTTTGGTAAATAATCTGAGAACTGGGGCGGGGGGTGGGGCAAGGCGTCGTAATGATTTTGCCGTAAGCATTATTTCGATATCTACAGGAGTGATCTCTTTGAATGGAGTTCTCTGCAGGCTGTATGGCGCAAAATCGCTGAAAAATACTAAATCGCCGGCATCTGCAAAGCCATATTCAGAGTCTTTGAAGAATTGTTGATTGTGTGAAGAGGCTTCATCGTATACTGCGCCGGCCTTTAGTAAATGAATCACCGTTTTTGCAACGTGTGCAAAACCATTATCTCTAATTAATTCTTTTGCATGTGCAGGAATCATTTCACCTCTGACTCGTACCCGTGGTACTCGTTTTTCACCAGGTGATAGTGAGCCTAATGTGACTACTTTCGGTAGTTCATCTTCGCGAAAAGCCTTCGGCTTTTCGCGTACTTTTCTGAAACGCTCATACAAATTGGCTAATCTTTCATTAAGTACGGGTAATTCTGCTATGGCAAAGGGTATATGAAATTTTCTATTTGCAAGAAAATTTGTTGTGGTTTCGCTTTGCCAGGTATGAGTGTTCCCGATGATTGCTAGGGCATTGATCATTTCGAACAAAGCTTCTTCTTCATACAATGCGCCGGCAACACGTGGATGGGCAGTAGATTCCATGAAAAGTTCCATAGGTTTTATTGGATATGCAAATCCAGCACTATCTAGCTCCTCTCGTTCAAGTGTAACGTCATTCCCGTCACCTTTAACTGTTACTGTGAGTTTTGTGTTCTTGTCGATGACAATTTTGTGTGAACTGGATCTACCTTCTCGGTGAACTTCCCCTTTTTTTCCTTTTCGTGTTGGGGCAAGAAATAGTATTGGCGTGAGTTTTGCCACAACTGTGGCTAATCCATTAGCGATTTCTTTAGGAAATCCTGCTATTTTTAAATCTTCGCAATAATTCCTTTTGTAGGCTTCAATTGTTTTTTCGCTATCTTTAGGTTTAATACGACCTGTATATAAAGAATTGCGTTTTGATGATAACTCCGGGAGATTTTCAAAAATAGGCGCCGGTATTGGCATTATAAATGATGCTGTCTACTTATTGTGAATTGTAGCCGAAAATACCAGATAAAGTCAACGGTATGTTATCTCGTAAGTGGAGAACAGCATACTCAGGGTGATATTCCTTTAACTACGACCTGCACTGGTCTTGAATTTTCTGGAAAACTTGTCCGAGAGTATTTGCAAACCTTCCTCGATCGACACTCAGGTTATATGCTTCGTTATTGTTTAATGTTTCAGGATGAGTGGTGTTGGTTTGAAACGGATCTGTACCGTATGCATCGACTTCGAAATCAATTGCTATGTTCGGCGAAATACTTCCACCCCCAAGTAAATCAGCTTTGTCGGTAAAACCTACTTGATCTTCTGGGGATAACTGAGTTTTGTAGTAAATAAGAGTTTTTTCGTTTTTTCTAAAGAATCTCTCAACGCGGGAAGGTTTTTTTACAACAACATTAGTTTTTTCGCCAGAAGTATAGATTTTGTATGGAAATCCAACGATAGTTAACCTGTTAAGGTCAGGATTTACTTTCCAGAAATTTTCTCTGTGCAACAGTTCATTCGGGAGTGTTTCGCCTCCACTTTGTCTTTCTATCCATGAAAGATCTTGAACTCCTGGTAGAGGTAAGTCGTCCATTTCTTCTAATTTTGTTCCATCTGGATAACTTTCATATTTTGGAACAGAAATTGCTTGTATAAGACTTGTTGGTCTATAAACACCACTTGCGCCATCGAACGTACAAATAGCGGTCGCTGTTCTAACGGAGGCATTTTGAACTACGTACATTCTTGCTAATACGGCACCTTCAGGCAAATTCTCAAGGAGTTCCTTTGGTATAGATTTACTTTCATCTGGCTCTAATCTTCGTAAAATAAATGGAATTGGCTTTTCACCGACTTCTTGCTGAAGTCGCTCCCCCGAGGGGGAAACTTTTTCGATTGTACCTGTTGCGAGTATTGGTGTTCGGCCTGTAGCTGCTTCGGGGGAGAATTTGTTGTATTCAGGGTTTCTGTCTTTGTAGATTCCGATAATTTCATTGATTAAATCAGTCGCTTGCTTGACTCTTTCATCTGCAGAATGAATGTCTTCCAGAGGTTTTCTTTCAGACTTTGTTGGTTCAAAAAGTGGTGCCATGTAGTATTATACTAAATTTTGGGGAGGTTAGACAATATCCTTTGCTTCGAATTGAATAATATGGGATAATTGCACATGGGAAGATCTACTCCTCGTTCGCGATCGCACGAGAATGAAGTTGAAGCAATTCTAGGGCAAGGTATTTCAGGTGCTCCAGTTATGCAGGTAAAAATGTCTGAGGGGCGATTTGCTTTAAAATTTGTGAATGGTGAAAAGGATTCTATCGAAGCTAAGATTCATGAGAAATGTCGAAAAGCCCAATTAGATAAAAACGGTCCAATCTTTTATTCACCAAAAACTATAGAAGTATCTGAAAAACTGCGTACTAGGTCTCTTGAGATGTTTATAAATTATGAAGCAGCGAATTTGAGGATTCAGCCAGAGCTTTTAAGAACACAACTTGAAGCGAAAATTGTAGATAGGGGGCTAATATTGCAGTCAATACACTACAATGCATTGAAAAATGCAAAAATTGCATTTCTTTTTCCTATTGTTCAAGAGGGCTCTTGCGAACAAACATTAGCACTTATTGCGGCAAGCCATGATACTAAATCTAATAGGGCGAGCATTTTAGATAAAGAGCTCTTGATAAGTACTGTGTATAGAGTAGCAACTGCCCTGGATTGGTTGAAATGCGAAGGGTATATTCATGATGATTTGTCACTCGCAAATATGTTTGGTGTAGGTGATAAAACTCAGCTAGCTGATTTTTCAAATGCAAAGGCAATTAGTGGCAATAACGAAAAACGCCAGCGAGAGCAATTTGTTCGATTAATTAGAGCACTGGCCGTTTCCGAAGGGTATTTCAATATATTAATTGCAATTTTCTTACTTCAAGGGAAAGAGTCTCCTGTTGCCAATATGTATCGAAAAGATATTGATATTCCAAAGCAATTGAATATGTTTTCCGTCTTAGTAAGACCTCAATTTCCTATGCCCGCACCTGACGGAAAAAATGTCGATTCGTGGTTAGTTGCACTCGAAGCAAAATTCCAGACAGAATTTATTAAGGAATTAGGGGATAAATGGATCGTATCGGGAGAGAGTTACGAAGCGTTTGCTCAACAATTGATACCAAGATTTCGAAAAGCACTTGTTGATTAGAGGGTTTCAATAAATTTCTAGCCTTACCACCCATTCCCCGTTTTCAATTTTCTAGGTAAGTAGTCTCAAATTGTGGCATAATTACATATGCATGGTGAGAGCAAACGCGTAGAAAATAGAGATCGTGAAGCTACTAAAGAAACAAAAAATATAGTTCGTGATAGCAGGGTTTCTGAAGCTTTGAGTATTTTTCATGACAAAAAAGCATCTGCAGAACAATTAGAAAAAGCTTGTAGACTACTAGCATCGCCGGATTTATCATTTTTGAGAGAAGATTCTCTTCTTCAACGCCGAGATTGTACAGATGTGCATAAGAGAAATTTACAAGATAAAATTCGCCAAAAATTTGATACTGCACAAATTATATATAGCGGAGAATATTCACCGTTAGTTCCGATTTCCGATGACCAAGTAATCTCACGGAATATCAAATTTTCGAGTAAAATTAGAAGTCTCGGTTCATATAACATTGAAAAAGATAGAATCACACTAAATAGTAGTTTAGCGATTGAACAACAAAACTTTCCAACACTCCATCAATTAAGACTCACAGCAACAATAATTCATGAAGAAGAGCATCGCAAAAACTTTAGTAGACGTGCTTTGGGGCGATTATGTATTATAGAATCTAATGATAAGCAAAAAGAACCACACGTATCGCAACGTGATTTGGTTGTGCCAGAAAAGTTTTATAAGGCCTCCCGACAGGTACTTTCTTGGATAGATGAAATTGGTGCATACTTGAGTGAAGTCGATATGTCAGATTATGGAGACTTTGCAGAGTATCTCAAAATGCTTAAGGAGCACAAACGATATACTGACACCGATGCGCCAAAGGCTGGCACTCTTGAGGTTTTAGTTATAACAATTGCTGCTGGTAAAGAAATTGGTGTGCAACCAGTAGATATTCTTGAGCAATTGGTAACTCGTTATCAAATATACGAGAGATTACACCTTTCACCGCAATTGACCAGTGCACTTTTGCTCAGGCAAGCAGAAAGTATCGTAAGATCAGAAGCCAAAAAAATTGGGAGAACAGAAGAATTATCAGAATTAGGGAAACGATATATCCTTCGTGGGCAGGTCAAATATTTACTTGCAAATGCCTTAACAGCAGAAGCATTGCAAGAGGTTGGAGAAATGTTGGAGAGCAAACAAAGTTATGAATTAATTGCCCCTGAGGGGAATCTCGCTGCAAAGGTCTATTTTATTCCCGATATGTTTAAATCAAGGTCTAATATTCCATCACGATATCAGCCTGCATTTGTTTTAAAGAAAATGACTGATGATAAGGGCGAATCTTCGCAATTCGGAAATTATCGCTTGTCATTACGATACTTTGACCCAACAACAGGGGGAAGTTATGTTGTTCCATCTAGAAATATCGAGTCGTTACGAAGTGACGAATTTCAGAATGCTTTTAAAGATTTTGTTAAAACTTTACCAAATGAGCTTGTGAGCGATCTCTTGCGTAGTGCAAATTCATCAAGTGTTTTGCAAACACATCTGCATAGTTTAAGTGAGACATTGAGCGATCAATTCATTATGGAATTGAATATACAGCACGGTCTTGCATTTGAACGGGCGAAAGAGATACTTGCGACGCGACAGCAGAATCGAAAGAGAACAAATTTTAGTCAAGCTATGAAGTTGCTACAAGAAGAATTGCTCGAAAAAGAATATGTCGCAGCACAACGACCGACATATTTACCCGTTAAAATTTCAAGAATGAGCGAAAATGAAATGGGAAGTGTCACTACGATTGCATTGAGAAATCATTCAATTCAAGGAGTACCGTATGATGCTGCTGCGGTTGTTACTATACCAAATAAAGAATATCTTGACGCTGGTAAGTTATCTATAACGCTTGCATCAGTCGAGAAAGTACCCAATGAGGAAAGATTAAGGCAGGTTGCAAAAGCAATTATTGATTCACTTCCACACGTGACCAGGCAAGCGATGTCGTTAAATTATAGAGCAGGGAATTTTGAATTACCTCGAGATGTTCAAGACACTCATGGTAGGCTGGTTAGCGAGGTAAGAAAGTACTTAGAAGAGCTTGGTTATGCAGTAATTGCTGGGGCAAAACAGAAAAGAATAATTACCATTGCTGATTGGTTTAGTAAGTATGTTAAGTAGTAGTGCTAACGATGTTCGCTTTATCGAGGCTCTCAGGTGGAAGTTGATAACGTGACGTTGTTTGTATAATTCCCCGAAGAAACTTGTAGAATATACTGCTAAATGTATTGTTAAATTACAATATTACGTTGTTGAAGTACTTCGACATTATTGAATCCTTGTACCCCTATAAAGAAAATAGTTCATATTCTTGACACATATGGCGAGAAAAATTCAACGACGTCTTAATAAATCTCCACCCTTACTACCCATTCCCCGTTTTCAACTTTCCAGGTAAGTAACCCAAGGTTAGTCTTTTCAAGGTAGCGTGCGGCAAGCGAGAGCGAGCGAGGTTCACGACAGGTAGCACCGGGCAGAAGGGCATTGCGAAGGGTAATGACGTCGCGCTGGCACGAGATGCGAACAGGAGCAGTCACATCCCCATGTTGGGAGATGTTGGAGAGGAGGTCGAAGAGAATGAGGGGAAGTATTAGTAAATGTGATGAGTTAATGTTTTTCTTGTAAGAATCAAATGAAATTTTGATATCTAGGATATCGCCAAAATATTTAGTTAGGATTGCGAGGATTTCTTTTATCGAAGTACCTCTTATGGTATTGTTTGAATCTACAGGCGAGTTTCCGAGTAATTTAATTAGTGCTTCTTTTTGTTTCGAATCCTTTTGCCATATAAATGAATTCAGCAAATTTTTGTTTGTATGTGCGGAGAGAGAAGAATAGAGTCCTCTTATAACGAGCAATGAGATTTTATTGTCTGTATGAGTATCAAGAAAGGCAAGTTTTAATAAGTAATTTTGTGTCATAAAAATGCTAATAGATATAAGACCGATTAAAAGAATATTTTCTGCTCCTACAACCCAATAAGGATCCTTTTGAAAAGGTAGAATTTCAATAAATTCGAGTCCAAGCAAAAATAATACTAAGAATTGGAAAAAATAGACGTATTTTTTTTCATATAGAATATAAATAAAAGGAGATATTAGTATTGGTAAAAGACTTGAGAAGGGAACAATACTTCCCCAAGTAAGAATTGTTGCGATGTAGGTTATTACTAATAAGAATACTAGTGCGTGGATAATTAACTTGGGATATATGATAGAAACAAGTAACGCAATTGTAATAGCAGAGCATATTATCAGGTATTCAAATTTCAAAGTAGCTCCAGAAATTTGGTAGTAAAATATGATTGAAAGCGGTACTACACAAAATAGTAAAAGTAATCTACTAATCTTTTTCATCCCTTTTTCAACTTCTCCACCAGTACCAATGCTTCTACGGGGGTGAGGGTGTTTATGTCTGTGCCGTCGAGCAGCTCCATTAATCTTTCAAACTTCTGCAACTTTTCTTTCTGTTCTTCGGTTAGCTGATTGCGCAGGGGGAGCTGGGGTTTGGTAGTGCCGATGAGTTCGCCCAATAGATTCAGTTGTCCCTGCCCACCATTGTGGGAAAGCGGTAAAGGATTAAAGCCTGAAAGTTCACTAACTTCTTTATTACTTTCTTGCTTTACTTTTTGTCCCTCTGCTTCAAAGTTCTCTAGTACTTGAAACGCTGTATTGATTATTTCTTCTGGCAAATTCACCAGTTTTGCTACCTGTATACCATAGCTCTTGTCGCTTTTGCCGCGGGTAACGGTGTGTAAGAAGTAAATCGTATTGTCTTGCTCGCGCAGATTCACTTTGTAGTTAATAAAGCGGTTCGAGATATTTTCAAGGTCGGTTAGTTCTCTAAAGTGGGTGGTGAAAATTGTTGTACACCCAATCTGATTGGCGATATATTGGGCAATTCCCCAGGCGAGCGAAATTCCTTCGTATGTGCTTGTTCCTCGGCCAACTTCGTCTAGAATAACCAAGCTTTTTGCGGTTGCTTGCGAAACTATGTAGGCCACTTCTGAAAGTTCAACCATAAACGTACTCTTGCCGGTGGTAATATCGTCTGACGCACCAATACGTGCGAATACTTGATCGGTAATTGGCAAGGTCGCTTTTTCAGCTGGCACGAAAGAGCCAATCTGCGCCATAATTTGCAGTAGCGCAATCTGACGAACAAAAGTAGATTTACCACCCATGTTAGGGCCAGTAAGTATCAAAAAGTTCTGATCTTCAGTAACGGTGAGGTCGTTTGGCACAAATTCTTTCACGGTAGTTTCAACAACTGGGTGGCGCATGCCAACAAGGTCGTAGGTTCTTTCAGTTTCGGTAAGTAGCGGGCGAACATAGCGTTTGGTAAGTGCGTTTGTAGCGAATGAATGGAGTACATCTAGTTTGGCAAGGTAGTTAGTGAGTATGTTGAGTGTTGCGGTGTAGTTGCGAAGGTTTTGCACTAGTTCGCCGTAAATCTTTGTTTCGAGAATTGTTAATTCACCTTTTGCCGAAAGTACTTGTGCCTCGAGAGTTTTCAATTCCTCAGTAATGTAACGCTCGGCATTCACCATCGTTTGCTTTTTGATGAAGTGCTCTGGTGCGTTTTTGCCTTGAATGCGCGAAAGCTCGAATGCGTAGCCGAAGACATTGTTGAAGGTGAGCTTGAGCGCCGGCAAATTATTGACAGTCTTTTCTTTGTTGAATAGGTCTTTAATGTACTGTTCGCCATTAGTGGCAAGACTGACCAATTTGTCTAATTCGCTATTTACACCGTCTTTGATAAATGTCCCCCGGTCTGAATTAATAGTTAATACAGTAATAATTAATGAAACAATTTCGCTCAATTTTTCAATTTCTTGCTTCGCTAGCTTTGCGAGTTTTTCTTCAGGAGGGAAACTCGTTGGATTAGTATCTAGGAATCGTTGAATTGCCTCGGCAATGGTGAGTAGGTGTCTATAATGAATTCTGCCAAGCCCAAGCGCGCTAGTTAAACGCTGCAAATCGGGGAATTTGTGCAATAAGTTGGCTACTCCTTGGTAGGCTTCGCTATTTTGCATGAAAAAGTCGACAACGTCGTATCTTTCGTTAAGTTGCTTGACATCGGTAAGCGGAAAACTGAGCCATTCGTACAAAAGTCTGTGTCCCATGGCGGTCTGCGTAGAATCTACGGCCCCAAGAAGAGAACCTTCAGTTCGGTGTGTCTTCAAATTGTAGAAAATTTCAAGATTTCGTTGAGAAATTGGATCAATATGCAGCGCCGACTTTGGGTTAAAGAATGAAAGCGACGTAATATGCTTAGGTTCCGATTTTTTCGTATCGTAAAGGTAATCTAACAGAACGCTAGCTGCGCTTGTCGCATACGGAAAATCACTTAATCCAAGAGGATCCAAATTTGGCACGCCAAAGTGCTTTTTTAACTGTTCCAGCTTTGTTGAAGAGGAAAATTCGCGGTCTTCAATCGGCTGCACAACGGTGGACAGGGTAGAGGTATCGGTGTGTGTATCTTTTGTAGACTTAAGCAGTTCTCGTGGTGAAAGGCGTTCCAAAAGCTCGGTTATGGTTTTGTCGTTGAATCTATCTTCGTAAACCTTGAATTCGCCGGTTGAGATATCGGCAAAAGCTAAACCAAACATTTTACCGTCGGTACTTATGCAGGCCAGGTAGTTTTTGTCGTTCGAGAGCAATTCTTGCTGTGTTGCTATGGTCCCTTGGGTGATAACTTCGGTAACTGCGCGTTTTACAATGCCTTTGGCATTCTTTGGATTCTCTATTTGGCGTGCAACGGCCACTTTAAACCCTGCTGCAATCAACTTTGGGAGGTAATCGTCTAACGCTTTTTGTGGAAATCCTGCCATTGGTGGTGCATCTTCACTTTTTGATCGACTGGTAAGCACAATTCCCAAGGTTTCTGATATTTTCTCGGCATCATCGCCGAAGCATTCGAAAAAATCGCCCATTTGAAACAACAGTACTGCATCTTTATATTCATTCTTGATTGCCTGATACTGTGCCATTAATGGCTTTGTTTCGGTCATAACGAGATTGTAGCACAATTGTTAATACGTTAGCTCGTTAATAAATTGTGAAGATAGTTTACCCTAGCTGCACTTTTTCCATCTCTTTGCCTAACTCGGCAACGTCTGCCTCTAAAACGTGAGGTACGTGTTCTGAAAAGACCAAAGAAGTGATACCTTTTTTAATGAGTGGAAGAACTTCTTTTCTTAAGGGAATAGTGAAGTATTCTTTGGGTAGAATCATGCCCAAGTACGAGAGCTTTGATGCTTGAACTAACTCCATATTTCCAGCAACTAGTTCCCAAAGTTTTTCATCTATTGAGGTTGAACCTGGTAAATATGATTTTGCAAGTGATGAAAGATCATAAAGGAAGCCATCTACAGCAATCTCAGCAAGATTCTTGCTATTTAGCAAACCATAAATTGAACCAATGCTAATGATAAATTTGATACGCTTATTTCGTCGTATACTGTTTGATGCTAATGTTCGCTTTGTTTTTAAGAGTGCATCTAGTGAAGGAATATCAGAAATTACGATATATAGATCAGCTTTGGCATTTGCTTTGAGTTTTTTTAAGAAATTGATCTCGGTCTTATCGCCATTTGTTATTGGAATCATAATTGCCTGCGCATCATCGGGAATTCTTTCTTTTGGATTGTTAATAACAACACATTTGGCGGTAGGCGTATCAGTTAAAAAGATAGGGAAAACAAAATCGTCAGATGTGCTCACTGGAATTAATGGTTTTTCTTGTGTTTCGATAGTTGTTGGAAAAATCGACTTTTCTTGCCTTTCTAACAAAGGTGATTCTGTATTCTCTTGAGGTAATGCTTCAGGTAGATGTGATACTCGATAAATTGCTCCTGCATTGCCATCAACTTTAATTAATGCGCCATTTTGCAAGAAACTTGTTGCAATTCTACTTCCTACAACCGCTGGAATTTGTAATTCACGCGCTGTTAGGGCTGCGTCGCTGTTGACACCACCATAATTGGTAACAATACCGCCAGCTTGAATAAATAATGGCTCAAGAGTTCCGGTAAATTCATCGGTAATTATGATTGAGCGTTTGTTAACTGAGGGTTTTAGTTCGGCTATCATTTCTTCAGTCATTGCAGCAGCAGAGGGAATAACAACGGCTTCGCCGTATGCAATACCCGAAGAAGCAGCGCTACCTAGAAAGAGCAGGGTTTCTTCTGGAACAGCCTCAACAATTTTTTCTTCGCTGCCCTTTGCATCTGATACTTCGAAAGTTATTTTTTCAGCTTCTTTTACAAACTTATCCATGTCATTCATTGAGGTGATTTTGTGTTTAACCTCATTAATTGTTGCCGGATTTTCTTTATTATTCTTCATTGGTTTAGCTTGCAAGACATACAGACTTCCGCGCTCCATTGCCCATTCGATTATTTGTGGACCACCAAGTGCTTGTTCGACTTTATCTGCAAGTTTTGTTAGTTCAATGATGAGAGAATCGTCTAATTTTTGAGCGTATTGCCAAACTTTAGAAATTGAAATTTTCTGTAAATGTTCAAGTGATTCAGTATCACCAACTTTTCTAACTTTCATCCAATCTTGTGGAACGATTTTTTTCTCGATAATTTCGAGAGAGGTTTTCGATACTGTATAAACGTCAGGGTTGATACTACCATCAGACAACACATCACCTAGCCCAAATACAGCTTCAATAGAGACGTGTTCCTTTTCAAGAGTAATTGGGTCTACTGTATACATAATGCCCGATACTTCGGCTTGAATCATTTTTTGAACAATTACTGCGGTACTGATATCGCTATATGAAATTTTGTTCTTTTTTAGGTAGTCGTAGGTGCGGTCTTGAAAGAGTGAGATATAAATCTCTTTTAAGCCATTTTCGATGTCATTTGCACCACGTACATTAAGCATAGTGTGTAAAAGACCGCTGAATGAAACGTCTGGATGTAGTGGCGCGACAACTGAGGAGCGAACGGCTGTCCAGGCTTTGCCAAACCCAGAAATCTTTTGATATTCATTTTCTAGCGAGGTTATTACCTGTGGTGATAGAGGGGTTTGTGATAATTTACTGCGAAACTCGTCGAGTGAAGCAACTGAAGTATCTTGAAAAATTGTTGAAATCATATTTTTGAAAACATCAGGACGGATAATAAAGAATCCTGGAACTGGTACGTGATTCGCAACAAGCAATGTCAGGCTGAGCCCTTTGCGACCAACATCCTGCTCATTATATTGATTGCTTCCTGACAGAAGATCTTTGTAGAAAATGGGCTGTGTCATACAGTAACAGGGTACGGTATTTCGGTTTTCTTGTCAATGCGGTATAATACAGAAAACTTAGCAAAAAACCGTATGAAAAGGTCGTATGATTTAAACTCTTTCTCATTTAAGATTGTTCGTGTAATTCCTGGATTCGTCACGCTGTTTCTCTTAACTGCGCCAATCTGGGCAACTTTATTAGGGTATCCTGAGCTTGTTTTGTATTACGTCGCATTCTTAGCAGTATATTGGTTTTATAAAACAATTCTTACAAATATCGGTAATTTCGTTGCGCTCAGAAGATATCGCCGAGCTCTCGACCTAGATTGGGATAAAATGATTGCATCGCTGAATTGGGACGATTTACCAGATCGTGAACAATTGCCGCGTTCTTTCGAAGATTTGAACGCGGTGGTTATGATTCCCTTCTTCAAAGAAGAATATGCTGTACTCAAAGAGACAACGGAAGCTATCAAAAATTCAACCTTTGATACGAAAAAAATTACGATTGTGTGGTGTAGTGAAGAACGTGGAGGAGAGCAACCTCAAATTGATATTAAGCGAATAATCGATGAATACTCCCAGTATTTCAAATCAATGAAAGTTTATGTACATCCAGCGGGAATTCCTGGTGAACCTATCGGTATTGCTGCGCCAAACCTTAACTGGGGGGCAAAGGCATATGTAAAAGAATTGCTTGAAGCTGGTGAAGATTTGAAAAATTATATCGTCATTAAATATGACAGTGACTTATTGATTCATAAGAAATTCATTTCGAATTTCGTTCATACCTATCTGACCGTTAAAGATAGATATTTTGCGTTTTTCTCACCTGCAATTATGTTGTATGCAAATAATTATTGGCAGGTTCCTGTTTTGATGCGCGTTTTTTCAGGTGCTTTGACTATCGCTCTTATGAGTGAATGGATTACTGCTAAGCGAGGGAAGCAATCTTTTTCTTGCTTTGGCTTTTCATTGCAATTGTTGCACGATATAGATTATTGGGATCCTTTGATTGGGGTTGATGATACAGGTTTTTATTGGCGCGCGTATCTCGCACTTGATGGTAAATTCCGTGGAGAAGAATTTTATGCCCCAGCTTATAGTGACGCTGTGCAAGCAGAAGATTATTACAAAACTCACGTAGTGCAGTATAAACAGTTGCGTCGTTGGGGGTGGGGAGCAATTGTGTACCCAATGACCTTGCAAGGAATTATGGCAAATAGCAAAATTAAATTGCGTAGTAAAGTGTCGAGCATCGCGGAGCTTTTCAGGGCATACAATTTGTATACCACAATCGCATTTCTTTTAACATTCGCCATTCCAATTATTGCTTTGGTTAATCCAGATTTTGGACTTTCAAGCTCAGCTCATGTGTTACCAAAAATTATTAGTTCAATATTGACATTGTCACTCTTAGGTTTATTGCCATCACGTTGGGTACTTGAAGAATTATATGGCGCTCCACCAGCAAAATATGGAAAGCTCTTTCATCTTTGGCATTATTTTGAACAGGTTATGTTAATGATTTTCTCGCTGACGTTAGGATTCTTTCCATATTTGCAAGCACAGATTGAAATGATGTTAGGTAAGTCTATGAATTTCATTGTCACCCCGAAAGTCAGAAAGGAGTGATTCAAGCATATAGCCATACCCATAAATGCTACGAATTGTATAAGGTAATTTTGCCTCGGCAATCTTTTTGCGAAGTCGCTTAATAGTGCAAACTACGGTATTGTTTTTAATCGAAAAAGTACGCCAACCAGCAAAGGCAAGTTCACTCAACGCAAGAATTCCTGAGTGTAACCCAAAATAGTCGAGAAGGCGCTTTTCAATTTGATTTAAATGAATTGCGCGAGTACCTTTCATGAGAAAAGGATGCCCCGCATTATCGTATAAATAGTCAAATGTTTTGTTCGCGCAATAGACAGCACCTGGTTCACGTAATTGGTTTGCTAGTGCAGGAACTTTTTTAACAGAATTTTCAATTGTTTTAATGATTACTTCTGTTGCTGCGGGAAGTTCGATGCATTGCGAAAAGCCAATATCAAGAAGTTCGACCTTTAATTTGTAATCTTTAGAAATACAAAATGCTATGCCGATGCTACTTTCTTGCAGTAATTGTCTTATTTGCTCTTTTTGCGTGTACGATAAATTATTTTTGATTTCGTGAGCCTCAGCAAGAATAAAAGATGGCGGTTTTGTAGTCAATGAACTGAGTGAGTGACAGTTAGTAACCGGCATGCCCCGCAGCTTCAGCTGCGGGGCTACAATATCTGTTATGAAGGGCGTTGCCTTGTAGGCAACGCCCGAATACTGTACTGAATAGTTTTGCATACAATAAGTGTAGCGATGAAATCTTTCAGAATTTTTGCAAAACTTAGAAGTGCCGAATAAAAGAATATTTACGAAATGTTCTTATCATTACTACGGAAATAAAGATCAAGAATAAATTCAATTTTGATCAACACCCTACGTCAAATTGAAGAATCTCATCGCATTGGCAGAGGTGATCTCTAAAACAGCTTCGAGTGTGCAACCTTTTAGTGAAGCAACTCGTTTTGCAATGCTGGCAATGGCAATAGGTTCGTTTATCTTTTTATCTCGCAATGTTGAACGATCCATATTGCTAGGAATTAAAAAGGGAGAATCTGTTTCAAGAAGAATGTTGGTTAATGGCACATTTTTAACAACATCCGCTAAGATTTTTGCTCCAGAATAAGTGATAATTCCGTTAATACCGATCATATTGCCTTTGGCAACTATTTTTTGTGCTAGCTCATTATCGCCGGCAAAACTGTGGTAGTAGGTTGGTTGTGTTGGTGCAAGTTCATCTAACAATTCTATAATTTTGTCGTAGAGGGAATAATCTTCAACATTCTTTCCTCGGGCATGAATTACCAATGGAAGGTTGCGTTTTTTAGCTTCATTTACGTGGAGAATGAAAAGTGCTATTTGCGTGCTAATGATTTCGTTATTATCAGAAGAATCTTCAAGATATGAATAGTCAAGCCCAGTTTCGCCGATGCCAACAACATTGTTTGGCAGTTCTTCAGCAGAAAACAATTCTTTTACAGCATCTAACGGAGAGGTAAGTTGCTCGCTAGTGCATTCCTCTGGATGGATACCAATTGTGGTATGCACAATATGTGGGTATTTCTCTGCTATTGTGCATGCTATCTCGAAATCTTTAAGAGTTGTTGTAACGTCAATAATTTTTCTGCCACCCGCATGCAGAAATTTTTCTATTACAAATGAAACTGAATCAACAGTATAACTCGCATTCAAGTGACAATGTGAATCAATCATGCGAGATTATAATAGAAAGAATGCTAATAGAGTAGCGCCAATAAGCGAAATAGCTGCAAGGGCACCTGCTGTTAGGTAAGTGAATTTTCGGTCACCGTAAATTGCAACAACGCCAATTTTGAAAAGTAGATTGGTAATTACCGCGCCAAAGAGTACCGCCGCACCGAATGATAATGGAATGGTGCTGGTAACAGCTTGACCGATAACGATGGTAATTGCATCAAGCCCAGAAGCGGAAGCGAGTAAAACTGTTGCAACAAATCCACTACTGCCGATGAGTGTTTGGGCAATCGAAGTTGCAAGAGAAACAAAGAAGAAGAGTAGTGCAAAAGCAAGTGCAGGTTTTAGCGCTAATGGAGAAGAAAATACGGTAGGATTATGTTCGTTGAATCGAGTATTTCGTTGCCAGAAAAAGGCTATTGCAAGGGTAATAACGGTAAGTAGAAAGAGTGCACCAAACACCTCTAAGAATAATGCGGGATTTATGGCTAGCGCGATTAATGGTATACGAATAAAACTAGTCGAATTTGCAATGAGTGTCGCAGCAGCAAGAAGTTTCATTGTAGCTGAAGATTTTACTGCTTTACTGCGTTCTGCCATCAATTGTGTAACAGAAGTACTTGAAACGATTCCGCCAAGAAATGCCGTTAAAAGAACGCTTGAGGAAGACTGTAATAATTTTGCAAGAAAGTACCCAACAAAATTTAGGGCACTAATAAATACGACGACTAGCCATAGTTGAAATGGGTTGATAAAAGTTGTCGCAGAAATCGCACCAAAATCTATGTTCAGAAAGTTGCCTAACTGCGCAAAGGTGTATGCTTTATTTGGAAGCCATGGTAAGACGACAGCGGAAATAGCAAGAAATTCAATAGATTCTACAATTTCTTTTTTGGTAAAAGTACCAATGATTTTTTGAAATTCTACCTTTAGTGACGAAATCAAAGAAACAATAATTGAAATTCCAACTACGATGCGAGTATCTAAAATACCTGAGCCCAGCGCGAAGGTGAGAGAAAGTAGAATAAGCATACCTAATTCTGAGGTCAACCCAAGGGTATGGCGATCAAAGTAGTTCAAAAAATAGGCGATACAAATATATGCAATGACTCCTACAATTCCGGCGATTACGAGCCCAAGTGTACGTTGATCAAGCGCATACATCGTACCGAGGATAAATCCAAAAATTGATAGCATTGTGTAGGTGCGTACACCACCAAGCCCAATTGCAAATTTACCAGGTCGTAAAAAGGTAAAGCGAGATGCTCTTGCACTTGTTTCTTTTTGACGCCACCCATCATCTCGATCAATACCAATAACGAAACCTAAGAAAAGGGCGATTAAAAGGCGAAAAAGAATAGTCTGTGGTTCTAGTATATAATTACTCATTCTATTAACAATATACTAACATGATACTTCGTTACTTTCTAGCAGCAGAAGCATTTGTCGTACTAGGATATATTATTGGGAATTCGCTCTTTCCAAAACGATTCTCTCTCGTATTTTACAAGTTTTTCGGTATTACCATGTTTGGTTTATTGCTGTGGTATCTATCATTGAGCACCGGTAGTGAATGGAAGTCTCTTTTCCCCGCAGCAATCGGAATTTCTGCTTTATTAGCAATTGCTTTAGCAGCAATTCGCCAAAAAAAGATAGCGCTACCAGATAAACAGGAGTTGAAGAATTTTATAGCACTAGAAGTGATTTCGTTGGGAATTTATCTTGCCCTTGTTTATCTCCGAACATTTAAGCCAGATATTTTGGGAACTGAGAAATTGATGGATGTAGCGTTAATAAATTCGATTTTACATGGCGGGAGAATTCCAATTGAAAATCCGTGGCTTTCTGGTTTCTTGATGAATTACTATTATTTTGGGCATTTTATTCTGGCTTTACTTCAATATATTGCAAATATCCCTTCTGCAATTGGCTATAACTTAGCGATTTCATTGTTTGGCGTGTGGATTGTGCAGGCAGCATATCTCGTTGCACGCGGATTAACGTTAAAACCTGCCCAATCGTTGGTTACGGCAATTCTTCTGGCATTTGGTGGAAACTTTTACATGTTAATAACTGGCCTTTTCAAAGAAGCTGGTTCACAATGGTTCGCAAGTGCAACCCGCGTTATTCCTTATACGATTAACGAATTTCCAGCGTATTCTATTGTTCTTGGTGATCTTCACGGCCATTATCTGTCGTTTCCATTCTTTTTGGTGGCGATTTTTCTCCTTGTTGACATCTTTTTTGGCGAAAAATCGCCAGAACCAACAGACACCGTCATTAAGTCATCATTTCTTGGAATTCTTTTAGGACATCTATATTTAACGAACTCTTGGGATGTTCTAACGTTAGCGTTGCTCGGTGGCATTTTTACCGGGTGGTTCGCCTATCGCGAATATAGAGAGAATTCTTTTAAAAACTGGCGCACTTTTGCCGAATTTATCTTCTATATCGGTGCTCCTGTTATTGTTTTTGCGGTCCCTCAGTTCATAATTTCTCGATATTATTATCTTCCTCCAGTTGGTGGCATAGGAATTAACACCTTGTTTAGCCCAATTCTGGATATTTTCAAGCTCTTTGGGCAATATCTACTCTTGGCCTTGATTTCGTTTGCTGGCCTTTTTACCGTGTATAAAACAAAGGGAATGAATCAATTGAAAGATAGTAAACAGTCAATAATCCTCGCACTTTTGCTCGCTGGTACAGGTTTTCTTCTTATGATCTTGGTCGAATTTTTCTATGCAAAAGATATTTTTACAGTACTTAATCCTCCATATGCGAGAACGAATACTGTATTTAAAATTTATTTCCATGTCTGGGCATTTTTCGCTTTTGGTACGATGCTCGGGTTTTATACTATGATGAAAGAAATTTCCTCGATTATTTCGAAGAAACCATGGCTGTACATGTTGCATTTTGCCTCAATTTCAATTTTCGCAATTATGATTTCTTACACATATATTGCAGTAGAGCAGTATCTTGTACCGAAGGCAGGTAAAGAAACGATTCAACGGGTTTTTGATGAAAAATATAGTAATGGTCTGGGCTATATCAGATTGCAGCATCCTGCGGATTATGAGTTAATTGAATATTTACAGACGATTCCGCATAGCACAATTCTAGAAATTGCTACTTATGATTCATACTCCTATAATGCAAGACTTTCAGCATATACGGGGCATTCTGCGGTTTCTGGTTGGCCACTTCACAATGTTCAGTGGTATAACGGGTATGACGGTAGTGGCGTGCAAATAAAAAATCGCAAAATAGCAAAGATTGAAATAGCTCAAAGAATCACTGATATCGAGGCACTTTATACTGAGAAATCGGTTGTAAAAGTTCAAACTCTTCTTGAAAAATATGCAATTGATTATGTCATTTTTGGAGCACAAGAAAAAACCTGGGCGACAACAAAGGGCGCAGAATTGAATGAAAATATTTATGAACAGCTGTGCGATCGCCAGTGGGAGAAAAATGATGCAATCGTCTTCAAATGTAGATAAACCTTCTCTTCGATTTGCGCAGGGAATTATGGTAGGTGTAAATCTTGTGATTCTTTTGCCACCAATTTTGATGCAGCAGGGTTTCGATAAAGTCGCTAATTTCCTGTATCAAATGCTAGCCTTATTATGTCATCAACGGGCAGATCGCAGTTTTTATTTATTTGGGGAAGCATTACTGTATCCAAAAGAGAAAGTTTGGAATTTAGTATCCTTCGACAATATTTTTTCACTAAAATCAGCAAATCGATTTACTTGTAGTGACTCATTGGGCTGTAAATTCGGCGTTTGCGCTCGTTGTACAGGAACGTATCTTGGATTATTGCTTGGTTTGATAGTTGCCGAATTTACGATGCAACTGAGAATTCCGAAAATCATTCCTTTATTAATGCTTTTGCCTATGGCGCTTGATGGCGGAATTCAAACTATTGCGTATATTATTGCCCCTGAGCAGGGTTTTTATGAAAGTACAAATCCTCGCAGATTCGTAACAGGCCTGCTTTTCGGTCTTGGTGCAGGGTACTTACTTGCAGAGGCAATTTTGTTTCCGAAACAAAATCAGCAATCAGCTACCTGATTGCTAAATTAGCAACTCCATAATACAATTGCTTATGACAGAGCGACAACGACAAATACTTAAAGCCCTAGTCGAATTATTCATTGAAAGTGGTCAAGATATCAGTTCTTTTGAACTGTTAAGACAGCATGATTTACCGGTAAGTTCGGCTACGCTTCGAAATGAATTTTTGGAACTAAGTAATACTGGGTATTTAACGAAGAGCCATTTCGCTTCAGGAAGAATTCCAACAATAAAAGGGTTGTATTTTTATGTAAACAACCTAATGGAAGAGCAAAGCATCGATTTTGTTGATATTGTCAAAGAGGGGCAATCACTTTACAGCTCACGTTTTGAAGTGCAATCACTTTTACGCGATGCAATGAAAACTCTCCATAAATGGACAGGAGAGCCAGTTTTCATTTTGTACAACGATATTATTCAATTTTATAGAATTTCACGACTTTTGAAGGAATACGAACACTTTCCAAAGAAAATTCAAGGTGATTATCTTTCTGGATTAATGAAGTTTTGGGATATTTTAGAAGATCCTGAGTTGATAGGATCATTTTTTAAGAAAAAAGTTGAGTATCATAAAGAAGGAATAGGCATTTTCTCAGGAGCTGAGCTAGGGTGGAAAGATTTAGAAAATTTTGTTGCAGTATTTACCCCATTTAAGCTTTTTGATGGTGAGCAAGTGGGGTACGTTGGCACTATTGGTTATGTAAACATGCACTATCGCACCATTGTTCCATCACTTAAAGCGATGTCAAATATTTTGAATAACATCCTAAGAGGCTGGTAAAATGGCGCTTTCTGATTGGTTGCAACAGCAAACCCTCGTTCCTGGGCTAATTTCGGTATATAAACCTTACGGCATTTCGAGTACAGTTTTAACTGAACTATATAAGCGTTCAACTCGTGAAAAAGTTGGGCATGGCGGAACACTTGATCCATTGGCCGAAGGTCAAATGCTTCTGGGTATAGGCAAAGGTACGAAACTGCTAGAAAATTACCTTTCTGCAACCAAAAGTTATACTGCAACAATTTTACTTGGCGCAACAACCCCGTCACTTGATCTTGAATTAGAGTTTTCTTCGATTGACGGCGCAAGTGTAAGTGAAAATAATCTTCTATCGGTTATCAATGAATTAGAAAGGCCTTTTGAACAAGTGGTTCCCTCATTTAGTGCAGTAAAAATCGGCGGGAAGACATCTTACGAGCTTGCTCGTAAAGGCCAAGAGGTGAGTGAGAAGCGAATTGTGACGCAATTAATCGCACCTCAGCTTTTATCGGTGCAACAGGTTACGTCGTTACAATTCGCAGCTTATCTACTTTCCAGATTACAGAAAATGAATGATAATCTTACTGCGTTAAAAGAAATTGCAGCCGAGATTTCTTTCTATACTCACAAAAGTGAAGGATTAATTGAAAAATGGCAGGGTAATTTTCGTGCTAATAGTGAATCTCTGGCGAATTCTGAACAAACATTCACGTTGTTTGAAATCACTACGACTGTGCCAAAAGGCACGTATATTCGTTCGTTAGCCTCTGATATTGCGACTCGTCTTGGAACAATTGCTGTTCTAACCAAATTGGTTAGAAATAATGCAGGAAGTAACGGAGCAAAATAAGTAGTAAATTTATTTCTTAATTGACAGTACCTCGCACATTTAGTAAAATCCCACCATGACTGACTTCGCAATTATTAAAAAAGGTTTACACCAATACGAACTTAAGAAGGGTGAATATTTAGATATGCCTCATATCGATGGCGCCGTTGATTCTAAGGTCGAATTTTCAGAAGTATTACTCGCAAAAGTAGGTGACAAGACTGAAATCGGACAGCCAGTTGTCGAAAAGGCAAAGGTCGTTGGAACAATCTTGAAGCAGTTCAAAGGCGAGAAATTCGAAGCTGGAAAATTCAAAGCAAAATCACGATACCGCAAACAATGGGGTTATCGAGAAGAATTGACCCGCGTTCGTGTCGACGAAATCGTATTGAAATAGGTTTTCAATTTTACAGGTTGGCTCGATAATAGTGTTTGTTTTTTTGCACAATTTCGGAGCGAGAATAGCACGTCTGTGAGGCCGTAAGTCCAGGGATATCTATCTCTTTCTGAGTTTGTAAACGCGAGCTTTTTTACCAGAAACGAGAATATCGAAAATCTGTTCAGATTCAAAAATTTGCTTGAAATCTTTAGTTAGAAATTCATTCATCAGGTCTTTCTGTGCAGTTAGCAATATCAGCACGCCATTAGTGGCCAATACGCGAGAAGCTTCTTGTAGAAAATCAAAATAAAGTCTGCCAATTCCTTCCATCTTTTCGTAAATTCCCCAGGGCGGATCAGTAACGATTTTTGTGATACTTTCGTTTCCTATTTGTTCTAGCTTTTTCGCGTTACCTTCTATTACATCAAAATCACGAGGCTTTTTGGAAGTAGAAATCTTATAAGTAATTTTTGAAATGTCGGTATCAAGAGCAATGATTCTTTTGTAATCAAATGATCGCGCTCGCTTTAGGGGGATTGCACCAGTGCCGCAGAAAGGGTCCAAGAATACATCGCTTTTATTTGGTTCCGAGAGTGCGCATAACAGATAGCATAATTCTGGCGATAATTCACCTTTTTCTAATTCCTGTTTCTCTCCTGGTTTTGATAACTGAAGCCCGGCGTAGCAGGCACCATCATCTCGACGAAGTAGTTGTAGTTCTGTATCGGCCGCGTTTCTGTTGATCGTAACATTTCTCAGGCGTAGTAAGCGGGCTTCAATTTTTTCGACAATGAATCGATTAACGCTAACTGAAATATTCTTGTCTGAAATTCGCAACCGAAGGATCGTCCTTTTTCCTTTGAGGATCGCTTGCACTTTCGCGTCTAACGATGAATCTGCAGAAACTACTGTAAGAAATTCCTCTAATTTTTGATTCGGTCGATAGTGAAGTTGCACATAAGAATTATTCAAAAAGGGCAAGGTGGTGATTCGTTCGACCGGCAGTTTACTGTCATAAACGATAAATCCTTCTGCAAGCTTGAGAATAGTTACCTTAGGGTCCTCTTTTTTGATAAGTTCTGCTGCTAACTCTTGTAGCCCAGTAATAAGTGTTGAAAAATATACCATTGAGTAGAGTATAGCTGAAACTCAATGAAGATGCGATGTTAAAGTGATTTTTTTGTTGCTGAGATTAAATAACTAAAATCTAGTATAATACACTTATGATTGCTTTTTTCCTTGGTGCTCACCCAGAGGTTTCAGTCGCAGAGTTGCGTCTTCTCATCGGTGCAAAAGAACTTATGTGGAACCGCTCAGCGGCATTTTTTGATATCGATGCTGAAAGTGCACTCTCGATATTCAAAAAATTAGGTGGTTCGCCAAAAGTTGGTGAAGTAATCTCAACCTTCGAAAATACGGCAGATTTTAATCAAAGATTCCTTCCTGAAATGAAGAGTTTGATGGAATCTGTTGAAAGAAAAGAGTATGTACTATCGCTTTATGGCGTTAGGCTTGGGAAAAGGGATTTTCACCGAGAGTTGAAGGACCTTGTTACAGAAGGCGTTGTGAAGTACGATGGTCGCTTCGAAGAGATGATTCATCCTCCGGCTGCCTGTGAACATGTTATGAAGCGCGGCGGAATGGATCTTTCTTTGGTACCAGCCGGTTCAAAATCCTATTTGGTTAAAACTTTGCTTGTTCAAGACGCCAAGGAATGGTCCCGCTTAGATACTGAAAGGCCTGGGCGTAATATGGAAATCGGAATGCTTCCGATGAAATTGGCGAGAATCATGGTAAATCTCTCAAATATTCAGCCAGATGGTCGCTTATGGGACCCATTCGTTGGTCAGGGATCAATCGTTATTGAAACAGCAATGCGTGGCATTCCAGCACTCGGAACCGACAAATCTCGACAAAGTATTGAGCAGGCAAAAGCAACAAATGCTTGGGCAATTAATAACAAAAAGATTAAGCATGGTTTGGTCGTACTTCGAGAGCAGCCTATTGAAAAGGCCGATCTTTCAGAACCAGCCTCGGCAATTGTGACAGAACCTTATTTGGGAAAACCACATTTCAAGCCGTTCTCAGGTGAATTCCTTGCAAAAAGAGAATGGACCGATATTTCTCGTTTATATGAATTGTTGTTGAAACTTGCTGCCCGTGTTCTTCGCCGTGGGCAGAGAATCGTATTTGTAAAGCCAATTTTCGCCTATATTGCGGGGCGAGAACGCAAGTGGTATAATCCAAAGATTGAACTACCGAGAGATTCATGGAAAGTACCTGAAATCATCAGAGATTTGGGGCCTCTCGTTTGGGTTCAGAAAGATACCGTAGTCGGTAGAGAAATAGTCATCCTCGAGAGAAGATGATAGTTAAACTGTAAAAAAGAAGCATGGCACACGTCAAAGCTGGGTCATCCTCAGCACATCAAAAAGCAAACGTTGCTGGAAAGCACCGTGGTCTTAAAGTTAACCAGGGGCAATTTGTCCGTGGTGGTCAGATTTTGGTTCGTCAAACTGGTGTTGTTTACAAATCAGGAATGAATACAAAATTGAGCCGTGATAACTCAGTCGTTTCACGTGTTGCGGGCTTGGTACAGTTCAGCTATATGCGCCGACCAAATGGCGTTAGAACTGTCATCAACATCGTTCCTCAGGCTGCAAAAGTTGAAAAGAAGGTCGTTACCAAAAAGGTTGTAAAAGCCGAAGCGAAGGTTGAAAAAGTTGTTGCCGAGAAAAAGGTTGCAACCAAGAAAGTTGTAGCAAAGAAGACTGTTGCTAAGAAAGCGGTTAAGTAGAAGCATTTTAAGGCGGAATCCTACTTTACGTAGGGTTTCGAAATTAAGATACTTGAAATCCCTTGCCGGGGTGGTGGAATGGCAGACACGTCAGCCTTAGGAGCTGATATCCGCAAGGGTGTGGAGGTTCGACTCCTCTCCTCGGCATTTCCTTCTTCTCTTCACTTCTCTACATTTTTATTAAAGCCTTCCTTTTCGCTACCGAAAAAGAACTTCTTTTTCGGCTCACGCTCAACCAGGCTTTATTCTTGGCGTTTCGCGCAGACAATAAATGCCGAGAGAAGTGAAGAGAAGAAGGGGATAGGGGATGTGAGGAGTCGAAACCCAAACGAGACAACAACAATTTGTTGTCGAGAGCAGGGCGAGGTTACGCCTAAAATCCTTTCAAAGTTCAATGTTCAATTTCAGTGACGAAGCATGAGTCCTGAAATTGTTGGGGAACCGACTCCTCTCTCATCACCTTACTAATGCTGTTCGTTCACTACCGAAAGAACTGCTTCTTTCGTTTTACCGCTCGATAGAGTAGATCTTGTGTGAAGTCTCGCAAAAAGAATACAGAAATATTGAATGTTAGTATGTTCTGTTAATAACGTAATCGTTCAATGATTGTAGAAATTCACGATATTCTTCATTAACATTCTTTAATTCATTCAAATTCTTATTCGACTCATTAATCAATCGCTTTGCTTCGTTAAATGCATAATCTTTTGCACCAGTGTCGATGAGAGCTTGTTTTGCTTTGGCGATCTCTGTATCGGTTGCCTTAAGATTGCCAAGTGCATTGCGAAGATCGGCTTGCTGAGTTGAGGTACCGTTCTTTATTGCATAAGCAACCATGATAGTTCCCTTGCCTTCTTTGATATCTGACGAAGAGGATTTTCCGGTCTTTTCTTCATCTCCGAATGTTCCGATAATATCATCGATTATTTGGTATGCAATTCCTGCTGGAACGGCATATTTTTCAATTTGTTCAATTTCTAATGAACTTGCGTTTGCAAGCATTGCTCCAGCTGTTGTCGGAAGTTCGAAAGTATATCTCCCAGTTTTCAATTCATAAACTTTTAGAACATTTTCGAGACTTGGCGTTGTATGCTCATTGAGCGCATCAAGTGTTTGTCCGTAACCAACATCAATAATCTTTTTGTTTGCAAAGGCTGCAATACGTGCGTTTATTTCAGAATTATCTGATAGGGTATTGAGCAAATACATTCCTTGGTGAGAGACAACGTCTCCCATGCATATGGCGATACCCTCACTCAGGTGTTGCACATCATTGAGGTCAGCATATTTATCCATAAAACCATAATGTATTGTAGGATTACTGTATCTAATTGGCGCTCTATCCATTATGTCATCATGAATAAGCAGGAAGGTATGCAATAACTGAATACCCATTGCTCCTCGGAATTCCGATCGTTCAGATGCATTTCCATTTAACATCCGATGTGTCGCGATGAAAAGTGCAGGACGAAGTCGTTTTCCTCCGAAATATAAGGGGTAGGTTAGATTATAGATATCTTGAAGTTCTGGAGTGTATGTCGCAATATCTGAGCGTGCTTCTTGTAAAAAATCTTTCAAGTATGATTCTAGTTTATCGGATAATTCCGACAACTTCTCTTTGAAATTCATTATGCAGTAATCAAATTTAGTAAAGCTCTCGCTATTATAAACCCTTTCTTGGGTTTCACTTTCTTTTCAAATACTATTAATGGATTCTTTTCAATTTGAGTAGCTGTCCAATTGTACATATCGGCAGCCGTTTTTATTGCAATGCGATATCTTCTAGGAATATATTTGTAACCAGCTTCGGCTTCTTTTTGCCAAGTTCTGTAGTAAGTAAGTTGCGCGCGAACGAAGTTCGCGAAACTTTCTTCGTTCGCGCGCACAGCAACTTCAGTGAGCTCAGAGAGCCCATATTTTTGCATTTCTGTCGTCGGAAGATATTGGCGACCTAGTGAAATATCTTCATTAATATCACGAATAAAATTGATGTATTGCATTGATTTTCCTAGTGCTTGCGCTGCGGGATATGCAATTTCGGGAATTCCTAATAATTTACACATGAATAGCCCTACAACTTCAGCAGAGCCGTACATATATACTTTTGTTTCCTCAATGGTTGAATAGGTCTTTTTCGTTAAATCAGCTTGCATGGCATCAAGAAAAGCGATGGTCCATTCGGGGGCAAAATTCAACTCGTTCGCCAGAGCGATATAGTCATCAACAACAAAGTCACCACTTTGCCAATCATTTTTTCCTTTGTTGAGCATATCTAATGCGGTTTCATATCGTTTTCTGAGGATATAGAATTCGGTTTCTTGTTGGGGAATAGCATCGACATAATCATCAGCTTTTCTAACGAAAGCATATAATCTGGTTACATATTCGCGGATCTTCGGTGGGAAAAAAAGGCTCGCAGTAAAATAGGTGGTACTACCATTTTTGAATAGTGCTTGTTGTTCAGTGCTTGGCATATTGTGAATGAACTAGATCTGCGGTAACCTTTCCTGAGATAATGACCATAGGCAGGCCAATTCCTGGATGCGTATAGTGACCGACGTAAAATAGGTTGGGAATTTTGCGGCTTTGATTGTATGGGCGGAAAGCAGCTGTTTGAAATAAAGTCTGTGCAAGACCGAAATTATTTCCTTGGAATGAATTGTACAGTGAATCTTGATCTCTATGCGAAATGATTCTCTTATAGATGATATGTTTTCGGATCTCTGTGTTAGTGATACTTTCCAAGTGAGTAATGACTCTGGTAAAAAGCTCTTCTCTTCGTTCATCCGTGTCAACCAGACCTGACGCAACGGGTACGAGAACAAAGAGGCTTTCTCCGTGTTCCGGAGCTAATGATGGATCAGTTTTTGCCGTTGCATGAAAGTAGTACGACGGAATGCCTGTTGGCCAATCTTTCTTTGTAAAAAGGGATTCAAAGTGAGAATCCCAACTCTCTAATGAAAAGTAATAGTTATGGTGCAATGAATTTTGGAGCTTGCAATCTAATCCTAAATAGAAGAGTACCGTAGAAGGTGAGATAGTTTTGTTTTTCCATTTTTCTTCGGGGATTGATTGCCACTCGGGAGCCAGTAATTTGGTTTCAACATGATGGTAGTCTGCGTTGGCTATGACAATATCTGCACTAATTTCTTTCTCTGCGACACAGAAACTCTTGACTATCCCATTGTCAACATTCAACTTGGTGACTTCGCTATTGGTAATAATTGTAACTCCTAATTCGTTCGCTAATTTAGCGATTCCCTCAATTACTTTATACATTCCACCTTTAGGGAACCAAGTCCCTTGTTCGAAGTCAACGTTAAGTATAAATGAGTAGATTGAAGGAAGGTTCTTGGGACTTGCTCCGAGAAATAGCGAATGCCACGTTACTAGCTTCTGCATTCTTGGATCTTTGAAATTCTTCTTGATTACGTAATCAAGCGGCAGGTAAGCCTGCGTTCGGATGCCATCTATTATTAACTCTTTTACGAACATCGAAAAGAGTGAAGGGTAATTTTTGTAAAGAAATTTATCTTCGGCTGTCTTTAGCATATATCTGCCATTTTCAAGAAGTTTTGCAAGTTTGGTGCTACTACCGGGCTCGATTTCTTCAATTAATTTGTAAAAGTCTTCTAGATTTGCAGGAATATCATAAAATTCTGACTCTGAGAAAAAAACGCGATAACTTGGATCTAGGCGTTTGAGCTCATAATAATCGCTTTGCTTTTTACCAAAATCAGCAAAGAATTTTTCGAAGAGATGTGGCATCCAATACCAGGAGGGCCCCATGTCAAAATGGAAACCGTCTTTTTCAAAGAACATTGCACGGCCACCTACGATTTCATTTTTTTCGTAAATTGTTACGTTATATCCTTCTTTTGCAAGATAACAAGCGGTGGTTAAGCCACCTAGGCCTCCTCCAATTATTGCTACGGTTTTATTCTTTTTCATAGACTAATCCTTGATAATACATATATAGTGGTCCAATCATTCCCCCCGCGAGAAAGTACCAAATTACATCGTCTAGTGGTAGTGACAAAACATTAATGTGTGGAGTATTCGCATATAACCAGAAGGATTCAACCCATCCTGGGACGATCATATCAATTACCCAGTATACTATGATTGCAATTATTGAGAATGAAAAGGCTGTAAAAAGAGCATTCTTCCATAGGTCAGGTCTAGAAAATTGCGTCAAGACAATTACTGCGCTTGCACTTAGAATTGTCGCATGCAATGAATTCAGATGAAAGAAGAAGAATGTCATGAAGAATACTGCTAAACCCGTGATTGCTAATTTCGCTGCTCTTATAACAGCATCTCGTTGAGAAATATATAGTTCGGGAGATTGAGTTGTTTTAAGATTAAAGATTGCTGTATGAATAACTGAAGCAATCCCTCCTGAAGAAAATCCGAAGATCCACGGTTCGATTGAAAAAGAACTTCCTGTTACTGTAATTGGGTGATACCAATCGATACTATAGACGGGGTCACTTATTTGTCCAATAAAGGCAAATATGACAGACATAAATACTTGCTGCTGGCGTAGTCGAGGAAATTTGAAATAGATTACAAGCCAAAGTATTAGGTATATGCATCCTAGTAATAAATAAGCAATACCTAGCAAGTTCATCGAGCAAGTATACCAGAAAAAGAGGCTTTTCTGAATAGGTAAGGTGAATTGAAAGTGGCTAGCTATACCCGCACTTCAATGAGTGCACTGTGGTATTTTCTGTGTGATATTCCACAAGAATCAAAAGGAGCGGGGTTATTAGATATTGTGGGATTTAAAAATATGCCGCTACGGGGAGTCGAACCCCGCCCAGAGGATTGAAAATCCTCTGTCCTAACCGATAGACGATAGCGGCAATGGTGAATTATACAAAATTGTAAGCGCAGAATCAATATCGAGAGCAAAACAATTATCAATTTTCAATTCTTAATGTTTAATATAAATGAATAGAGGAAGTTAATTACGAAAGCGGGGGAATTTTGCTTTCGATTTTGGGTTTATTGTTCTATTCGAAAATTAAGAATAATCATTATTAATGGAGAAGAAACCAAAAATGTAATTTGTTTGAATTGCTTATGGATAATTATATTGTTTCACATGAAATCCTTCAAAAAATATGCTACCATGTCAGCATGAACCTATTCAAAAAAATTCTTGATTCGCTGGAGTTTTACATCTTTGCCGGCGTGTTTTTTATTATCATTTGGTACTTCGTTTTAAGCCCTCGTGCAATTGATGGCGTTTCGATGTTTCCGTACTTACATAACAACGATTTTATATTAGTATACAAACTGGAATACCTTTCAAGCGACCCAAAACGGGGAGATGTTGCAGTCTTCAAACATTCTGAAACGCAAGATTACATTAAAAGAGTAATTGGCTTGCCTGGTGAAACAATAAAAATTCAAAATTGTAAAGTTTATATAAACGGGCAATTACTCGATGAACCATATCTCGATTCATCGGTTTGTACTGAACCTCAGGCAACAATTCGTGAAGGTGTGCCATATAAAATTCCAGAGGGTGAATTCGTTTTAATTGGTGATAACCGTCCACAATCTACAGATTCCCGCGAGTTTGGTGCAGTTCCCAAAGATTATATTGAAGGTCGAGCACTCGCTGTATGGTTTCCTCCAGAGAATTCAAAGATTATTAATAGGTTAAATTATGATGGCGCAAAAATCGCCGAATAGTATGAAAATATCATTAGTTCAAACGCTAGATAAAAACCTGGGGCAGACATTGCCTGTTGAATCGTTAAAAGTGTATCCGAAAGTCCCGGTTATGAATATGTCTGTCAGTAAAATGCTAGCATTCGCCGAAGAAGTACGTAAAGATGGCCAACGTTTGCCTCTGGTATGTTTTAAGACGCCAGGTGGGCCAGAAGTCGTTTTAGGCGAGCTTTACTTGCGCATTCTCAAGCTCGCCTCGATGGAGCAGGCTGTCATCGTTTACATCGATGACATACCGCTCGAAATTCTGCACCTTATCATTCTTGCATATCTTGAGGGGGAATTTATGTCTCTTGCTGAGCAAATTGTGTTGTTGCATTATTTGAGCAAGGCCAAGAAAGCTTCACACGCACAATTGGCACTTCGCTTTAAGTTGAGCAGAACTGTTGTTACTAATCGTATTCGATTATTTGCACTTCCGTACGAAGTTATGAGCGGATTAGTTAATGACGAAATATCTGAAGGGCATGCGCGAGCTTTGTTGTCGTTAAAGCGCGATGATTTGATTGTTAATGCATTTGAAATCATCAAAAAAGATTCCTTATCAGTTAGAGAAGCTGAAGAATTAGTTCGCCGTCTTTTAGGTAGAGGAAAGCGATTTAAGCAATCTTCAACAAAATTGAACGTGGAATACGACATGATTGCTAAACAAGTCGGTGAAATGTTAGGTTCAAAGGCCTATATTCAACCACTTTTACGTGGTGGGCGATTGATTGTAAGCTTTAAGAGTAAGGAAGATCTCAAACAAATTCTCGAAAGAATTCACGTGGTGATCTAGTATGTTTCCTTTTACTTTTTTGCTTTTGTTAGTGCAACTTTTTGAGAATTCGATGGCGTTTATGTACGCATTGTTGGTTATTGATGCGGGATTCTCGAATATTGAACTTGGATTACTTTTAGCTATTCCTGCAGCAGCAGGTTTTATGTTTGATTTGCTTTTGAGTAGATTCGCTTTGAAATTTAATTGGAAAACATTGTTTCAAGGTGCAACTCTTTTGGCAGTAGTATTTGCAGCCTTATTGTATTTCGCGATTTTTACCAAATCTTTTATCGCGTTTCTTTTTGCAGGAATCGCATGGTATGTGTATTACGAACTATTTTGTTTGATGCAACAGCAATACGTTGTGCAGGAATACACTAAGGCACAATTTTCGAGAATTTGGGGAATACTGTATATAACGATGCAGGTTGGATGGGTAATTGGTCCAATATTGGGAGCGCTGGCGCTTAGTAAATTATCAGAAAATGCGATTGTATTGCATGGCGGTGTAGCGATTTTGGTAACTTTTGTTTTGGCTATTCTGCCAATCTCAAAACGAGCAGCGAAATTGCGAGAAGAAAATGAACAAAAAGAACAATTGACAGAACCAAAAGTATCTACCTGGAAGTTGTTTATGCGAATTTTGCCAGTTGCAAGCGCCTATGTCTTAATGCTTTTGATAACTGAGCTATTCCAAAATATTGGCGGAGTATATGGGGAAGAGTTGCAGTTAGGGCGGGAATGGGCTTGGCTCGTGATTTCGATCTTCGCCTTTGCATTAGCGATTGGGCCAATATTCTTGAGTAAGTTCGCAATTACCAGAGGAAAAAAGTATCTTTCATTACTTCTTCTTGCCTTTGGTGGAGCATTTTTGTTCTCAACTTTTTTCATAAACAATATCATCTTGCTACTTTTCTCGATGTTTTGTTCTGGTTTAGCGGTGTCGGTAGCGCTACCGCTCGAAGAAGCTGTATTTAGTGACTTTGAAAAAAGGAGTCCAAAAGAGCGAGCAAGTCTTATGATGCTGGTTCGATTGGTCGCTTCAATTGCGTATATAATTTCTCCACTTCTAGGAGGCTTTTTTGCTGAATTGTGGGGATATAAAGTTGCCTTCGCAGCACTTGGGGGTATCGTCTTTGTTGGTGCATTAACGTTAAGATTGTTTACCCCAGCAAAAATTAAGATTCCTCACGCGAACTAGGCTTTCTTTTTGTTTCGCAGTATTTTTCGAATATCTTTTAGTACCGACAATTCAGAATCTTTTTTAATTGCAACTGCTTCTTCTTTTTTCTTGAAGGCATTTAGTGCCTTAACTAGGGCGAATACAACGAGAGAAATCAAGAGAAAATTAAAGACATTTTGTAAGAAGCTGCCATATGCAATAGCTACTTCAGGAATCACTTTACCTGACGCGTCTGTTGTAGCTGACTGCAATATTATTCGCAAGTCGCTGAAGTTGACTCTTCCGAGAATCATGCCAATCGGTGGCATAACGATATCTTTTACTAGCGAATTCACTATACTGGTAAAGGCTGCGCCGATGATGATACCGACGGCTAAATCAACCACATTCCCTCGTGAAATAAAGGTTTGAAATTCCTTAATTATGCTTGTTTTTTCTTTTTCCATAATTAATTTTATCACCTAAAATAAATAATTGAATTTTGCATTGATAATTGAGAATTAGAAATTAACTATGTTACCTGTACAACTTTCCCTCGTTATGTCACAATAAGTCTTATGAAAATCTATACGAAGCCCAACAAAATAACGAATCCTACGAGATTGTTACCGAGAAGTGAGCCTATCTATCCCAAAAATGTTACTAAGCACAAGTTCTCTTTTGTTACGGCTGCTGCGATTATTATCCCAATCATTGCATTATTTGTCATCGTACCATCACTTTTAGGAACGCTAGCCACAGTTTTGCAGCCTTTCTTCAAAGCAGCAAATTTCACGGTTGCGGGTGCTGTTGGCTCGAATTCTGTTAAACACGAGCCTGAATTACTCAAAGATGCCGAAGGGATGACCAATATACTTATTGTTGGTATAGATACCCGTGAAAAAGGAAGTAAATTAGCCAATACTGACACTATAATTCTCGCAACTTATAATTCGAAATCGCATGAGGTAAGCATGGTATCTTTTCCTCGTGATTTGCATGTAAATTATCCCAATTCTCCAAGCTTTGGCAAGATTAATGCAACGTATGCGCTTGGCGAAGCACGCAAGACTGGTTCAGGAATGGAGTATTTACGTACTTTAATAGAAAACATTTCTGGGCAGAAAATTCACTATCATGCAATGATCGATTTGAAAGGTTTTGCAACTATTATTGATCAACTCGGTGGTATTGATGTTACTGTAGATACAGCCTTTAGTGGACGGTATCCCACAGAAAATTATGGTTGGGTCAATGTCAATTTTGCGAAAGGTGATGTTCATTTGAATGGCGATATGGCATTGAAGTTTGCGCGAATTCGCTATGCTTCGCCTGGTTCAGAGGCAAGTGATTTTGCTCGAGCAAAACGCCAGCAAAAAATTATTAAAGCAGTAATTGAAAAAGCTACAAAAGTTGAAACTTTACAGAATCCGAAGACGATCATTGAAATTTTAGGTTCTGTAGCAGCGAATATAAAAGTGAATCGTATTTCGATGGACGATATTGCAGCGGGTTTGATAATTATGAAGGAACAGGGGATACCCCAAACTTTTTCGTTAGTGCTTGATCCAAGCGCAGGAGGCAGTTATGGACGTTTAATTACCACTAGTTCATTAGAACCTGCTGCTGGTGCAAAAAATTGGTCGCAAGTAACGGCATTTATTAAAGAATATGTTCATGCCCCTGCTTTAGTATCGCAGAAACCAATTATTTGTTTGTACAATGCAGGGAGAGCTGATTATGTAAAGCAGATTAGCGCGATCAAATCGCGTTTCTATTTTACATCAGTGAAAGATTGTGGCACGTTTACCGCAGATTCTTCTATAGTTTACAATGTTGGTGGGCAAAGTTTTGCAGGTTCAGCTCGCTATCTCGCTTCGCAGTATGCAGCCGGTAACTTTGTTGAAGCTAGTGATGCCTCTGTTGAAGCACCGAGAGGAAAAGATTCCCCAATTTCAGTAGTATTCAAGTAGAATTTCTTAATAAGTGGAAAGGAACTTGGTGGCGCATTTGTTTGTTTTTTGGGTTTTTTCAAACAAATGCGCCACAGGTGGATTAGGGGACCAATTCAGAATGAATCAATTGGTCTCCATTCCACCAGCCCATGAAAGATCGGCGACACGTCTCTGAATCCTTGTAGAACAACTGGGTTCGAATCCCATTGTTGTCTTCAAAGAAGCAGAGTATTCCGCTCTGTCCGGGCTCAGGTTGGCTTTGGCAAGCAGCCAATATAAATATGGCGGCTGCCAAAAGCAAAAGAACCTTTTTTGGCATCTTTTTCTCACCTCCTTTCCTTGAGAGAGATTAATGATTATATCCTATAGTTCAAATTAAATCAACTTGCGTTGATTGCAAGAACTTATTCAAATTCTGCGTATACTATTGTGTAATAAGCCACAATGCTACAATGATCAATGCAGGAAGATCTGGTATTAGTTCAACGGGCAATTGCGTCACCAGACGATTTCGGGGCAATTGTTGAAAAGTATGAGCGCAAAATCGACTCATACATTCAATCGATTTTGCGCCTGACCAAAGAAGATCGTGAAGATATTTTGCAAGAGATATTTATCGCGGTATACCGAAATTTGAATAGTTATAATTCTGAGTATTCCTTTTCAACTTGGTTGTATCGAATTGCTCATAATCAAACGATCACCTTTCTACGGAAAAATAATTCAAAATTCAAACACGAGAAATTGCAGGGTAATCAAGTTACGCAAGAATCTGAATCAGAAGATGACGCAGCTCAGTTCGAAAACATTGCAAGTGATGAAGATATCGAGGCAAATGTTGAACAGCTGCTTCAGTTGAAACTAGTTAAAGAGCGAATGCGTCAGTTACCGTTGCAAGATAGAGAAATTCTTCAACTTCGTTACTGTGAACAGCAGGAGTATTCGCAAATAGAATCAATTTTACGAATTCCAGAGGGTACAGTTGCATCTCTTATTCATAGAGCAAAAGCTAAATTAAAGAAAGTTCTTCATGAGCGACCTGAGTAAAAGCGTTTTAACAAAAATCAAGCAAGAAAAGATTACTCCAATACCAAAATGGAAAATTTTATTGCAAAAGCAATTTATTTGGGCGCTTGTCATAATTGCTGTGCTTCTCGGATCTGTTGCAGTTGCAATTTCAGCACATCTATGGATTATGCCGATAGATGAAATGCCAGGAAATTCAGCACACTTTCAATTATGGAGCCAATTGATGAGAATTCCATTTATCTGGATTATTTTATTACTATTTTTTCTGTACGTCGCTTATCACAATTTTTTACATACAGAAGATGGTTATAAATGGAAAACCTTACAAATATTGGGCGTTTCAGTCGCAATTTCTTTTCTTTTTGGTGGAATATTACTTATTTCAGGGTTTGCTCCATGGTTAAATTCGCAATTTGTACGGCATATTCCAGGTTATGCAAAGTTTGGCGATATGCGTGGTGTAGTGTGGATGAATCCTGCTGCAGGCAGGCTTGCTGGACAGATTATTGCAATTGATAAAACTCGACCAATATTTACCTTAAAAGATTTGAATGGTAAAGTTTGGTCGATTTCATACAGTAATTCAATGCTGTCATCTGTAGATTTACAGCAGGGAGAATTCATAAAGGTAATTGGTGAGCAACAAAATGATTCGAATTTCTCAGCAAAAGAACTCCGTCCTTGGGAAGGCAGAGGACAAATGAGAAGGTTGCAAGGAAATGGTTCTCACTTGCGTATAACTAAGTAGCAGAGAAGAGCTCTCTCGTACATAAGATAGTTATACATTACATGAAGAAAACAACATTAGGTGCAATTGCACTCGTTGCAGTTGCAAGCGTCGGTATTGCATTAGTTGCAATGCCAAGTGTCGCTGCATACAAGGGCGATTACACAAAGACTGGTCCAAACCATACTGCAGAACGTGAATCTGCACTTGAGGAGATCATGAACAAGAAAGATTTTGCTGCGTGGCAGAAATTAATGACTGCCAATGGTGCGACACCCGGTATCATGCGAAAAATTGACACCCAAGAAGAATTTAACAAATTCGCAGAAGCTTGGATTTTAGGTAAACAAGGTAAAACGGCAGAAGCTGCAAAACTTCGTGCTGAACTTGGCCTAGGTCAAGGCGGTGGTGCTGGTCGTCAAGGGAATAGAGGGCAAAATAACGGAGGAAACTTCGTTGATGCCAACAAAGACGGCAAGTGTGACAATCTCTAGTTTGAAATAACTAGAAAAGTATAAGAGGGGCAATTGCCCCTCTTTTTTTGTCGAGTGGGATACCTCGCAGAAAGATGTGCTTTCTGTGAGGTAGTCACCGTGGCATAAACGCGAGGGAATTTGTGTTATAGTATTGTGCTATGAATGTTGAGCGCATTCGTGAAATCGACCTCTTGCGTGGTCATTTTTTGATCGCTATGATAATTGATCACATAATTGGCGTTTTAGGACCATCTATTCTCATTTTTTATAATGGAGAAGGCAAGTTGTGGCTATCTGCTGCAGATGGTTTCGTTTTTCTTGCAGGGCTTATGGTTGGGTATCTATATGTATTTAATTGCAGATATTCATGGTCACAATTGTTGATTAAGTTCCTACAGAAGGCTTTTTTATTATATCTTCTTTCTGCCGGATTAACCGTGGTAGTCTCTCTTCTCTTTCCGTATCAGTCTCTTCTACAAACAGGCGTTTTAGTCGGGAAACAGGCAACAACTTATGAAATCCTAGTAAATTCATTACTCTTTACTCATCACGTTGGTTGGACTAACATTTTGACGCTTTACGCTTGCTTATTTTTGGTTACCCCGATAATTGTGTTAATTGCACGAAAATCATCATTTGTATTAATAATAATTTCATTAATACTTTGGTTATTAGTTGCAACATCGCAAGTATCATTCACTGCATTCGGCTTTTTCGATATTCTTGCCTGGCAATTGATATTTGTTCTGGGGATTGTTGCAGGAAAAAACATTATCGTTATACGAAGGGTATTCGATTTTATTGCGCAGAATCGTATTGCAATGCTTTTAAGCATACTGTTTTTTGCAGGTATAGTTGCTGGGAGCATTCTTTGGACACGTCCGATTTTTCTTGAATATGAGTTATTTAATAAAATTAATTTAGGAGTCGGGCGTATTATTTTGTTGCCTTTTTGGATCTTTGGTACTTATTCGGTTTTGCATATAATCACAAACAATTTTCTCCAAAACATAGGCAGAATTTATGAGAAGTTTGGGCAAAATTCACTCTTTGTATATACTGTACATGCGATGATTTTGCCACTTCTAGCAGTTTATGGAACTAAAGCGAATAGTTTATTAGCAACGATTGCAGTACTTTTGTTTACTACAGTTCTGATAAACTTCGGGCAAGTTACCTGCTACAATACCTCATGGCAACAATTACAAAAACAATAATAAAAGAAGGTATGGGTTCAGTAGCAAAAACTGGGCAAAGAGTTACCGTTCATTACACAGGTAAATTTACTGACGGTAAAGTATTCGATAGCTCTAAACTTCATGGGCAACCATTTTCGTTTAATCTTGGCGCAGGTGAAGTTATTCAAGGTTGGGATGAAGGAGTCGCAGGAATGAAAGTTGGTGAAATATGTGAACTAACTATTCCTCCGGAACTCGGTTATGGCGACCGACAAATTGGTCCGATTCCACCAAAATCAACGTTAGTCTTTGAAGTAGAATTGATTGCGGTTTCTTAAAAATTAATTAATAAGTTTTACTGTGAAAATTTCTTTACAAGAACTTTCAGACTTAGTCATAAAAGCGCTAAGCAAGTATGGTTATTCCGATGAAGAAGTAAGTATTATTAAAGAAGTGTTGTTGTATGCGCAATTGCGTGGGAATAATCAAGGCATCGTGAAGTTGATTGGTAAAGGTATTCCGAGAAGCGCTGAAGCGGGTGAAATTAGTGTCATTTCAGAAAGAAAAGCTGCAATCTTGCTCGATGGGGCAAAGAACTTTGGCATGATACCAATGAAAAAAGCGACAGAGCTTGCAATTGAACGCGCTAAAGAATTCGGAGTAGCGGTTGTAGGGCTAACCAATACGTTTAGTTCTACTGGTGCAATTGGTTATTTCGCTCGAGAAATTGCTAAAGCTGACCTGGTAGGAATGATTTATGCGGGTTCACCTGAAGCAGTTGCCCCTCATGGCTCATTTGAACCAAAATTTGGAACTAACCCCATGGCGTATGGTTTCCCAACAAGTAACGCGCCTATTGTTTTTGATATGGCAACAAGTGCCATGGCATGGTTTGGATTAGTGCAGGCAAAAACGGCAGGAAAGAGTATTCCAAACAATGTCGCTTACGATGGCGAAGGTAATTTAACCACAGATCCAGCAAAAGCAATGGAAGGTGCGATACTTCCTTTTGACAGAAATTACAAAGGATATGGGTTAAATCTCGTGGTTGAGATTCTTACTGGGCCTTTGGTACGTTCTGCGATTGCAGGATTACATGCAGAAGATGGCTGGGGCAATCTCGTTGTTGCAATTGATCCATCGGCATTTGTTTCGATTGAAAAATTTAAGGCTGATATGTCAGCAGCAGTTGAAATTATTCACAATTCAAAGAGATTGCCTGACGTAGAGAAGATATATTTACCAGGAGAAAAAGGTGATGAATTGGCAAACACAATAACCAAATCTGGTGAGATTGAGGTAGAAGACAATTTATTGAATGAGTTAAGGGCCTTTGTGCAAACGATATGAAACCAATGGTTATAACTTTTGCTGGGCCAATTGGTTCCTCGAAAACTCCAATAGCACATCATTTAGGGTGGAATTTAGGTATTCCATTGTTTAATACAGATATTGTGAGAACAGAATTTACTGAGGATCGCAGATCCTCAGATAGAGCGGAATTTTTACAAGTAGTTGGCGAACGAATTCGCTCTGCATTAAAATTTAGACGAAATATAATCATTGATGCAAGTATTGATCGTCTTTGGGAGGAATATAAGAAAGAATTTTTAGCATTTGATTTCCGATTAGTTGTTATTTCAATGGATATAAGTTTGCCTTTTTTGCGCGAACTTTATCAATTAAAGAAATACTATTTTGATTCAGATGAAATAATACTTAATAATTATAATGAACATCAGGAATTTTTGAGAAACTTTGCTGACGATGTATCATTATCAATTACAGATGAAAATTTTGATAAAAGATTGAACTTGAGTTTAGAATATGTGCAAAGAGTATTAACGTCTGAAAACTAGTAGCAATAAAGAGATGAGTAAAAATCGATCAGGCACAGAGCCAGCCACAAAACACATCTCTCAACGAGATTTTCTCAAATTAGCAGTGGGAGCTGCAGGTGCTGTAGTTTTATCAGGCATTGATTTGCGGTATTTGTTTGCGGGTGATGATTTTTCAGAGCGAGAATATATTGAATTGCATGAAAAATTAGGCTTAGAACCACCGCAAATGGTATTTGGCACGAAAAAGTTAAAAAGCGGTAACTTAGTTTCCGAAATGAATCGAGGGAAGATTAGTGTTGTACGAGAAACGAAATCCATAAAACATGACTACGTCAATATTGCATCTAGAGCAGGTGGAATTGAAACAGAAAAATATTCAAGAAAGTATTGGTCTGATGGCATGATATTTACGAGTTCTCCTGATTTTGAAGGGAAACCGTATATGTCGATGCTTATACCATTGAAAATTTATGAGAGCCCTGATTCTACCGGAGGTATCATGCTTATGGCGTTCGTGCGGTCATCTCGAGAGAAGCAGTCGTTACAAGCATTGAATGAACCAACTGTTGATTTGCAGTTACCTAGAAAAATTGTTGAAGAAGAACGTGGCGATGCAATGTTATTAGCTGTAACTTTCGGAGAATTTGCAACAACGCATAATCTACTGGGCGTGAACATGCCCGTGAAATCGCTTGTTTTAGCACCACATCAACATGAATCTCATATACGTATGTCTCTGTTACGATATCCAAAACAGGCATTGGTTGAAACGTACCGTAGTGCAGGGAGTTTTATCGACCCAATTAAGAGATATTTAACTAATAGCGGGGTGAAGAATTTGGGAGGAGAAATGGAATGCTTGTATTTACCAGATATGGGGTCGACATTTTCTCCAAATTTGCATGGTTTTCGAACTGTGTGGCACGATGAAAATGGTTTGCCAGATGCAGAGCAAATTCACAAGAATTTTACGCACCCAGCGATGCTTGCTCATTTTCAAGGCTTAACGGAGGGAGTGAGTTTTGTCGTGGAAAGGGTTTAGGGAGGATGTGTACACCTTTATTTCATCGGCCATTCCTTAATTAAACCATCAATCTCTTTCATAACCCTATCCGTATTTACTAACGCAACAATGATTTTCTGATAATGTAAAACTTCATCAAAACTCAATTTGCGACCTTTTCTATCTTTTAGCCATTTTTGAGCAGGTTGGTATCCACCAATATAAAATTCCCATGCAATTTTAGGAACACTATCAAAGTATTGGGTATCATTTATCCAAACCTTGTTTTCTGAATATTTTGGATTTATTACTTCGTTTTCACCTGCAACTGGATATTGTGTTACCAATGAACTGCTGTTTGCATGTTCCATTAAATGATATTGCCTAATTTCTCGACCTTTTTCGACGAGTGACCAGAATAGCTTTTGATTTGATGTAAATGGAATTCGTGGGAAATCTATTTTCAGGAATTCTTTATATCGTTCTCGATATGTTGGAGAGTGAAGTATTGCGTAAATATAATCAAGAACATCTAGAGGATTGAATGTTCCTTCTTTGCCAGAGTCTGCGTGTTCGTGGTCAGGGATAAAATTGAGTTTTAGTTTACTTGCAATATGGTCAATAAATCTTTGATTTAAGTTCGGATGACGTCTTGTAGTGTCAAGTTGCGAATCAGTGTAAATGTATAGTGGAAAATTCATGGCGTTACTACCAGTATTTCCAGATAAGTAAATCGCTTCAGAAATACTAGTTGTAATGAATGCATGGGCAAAGGAACTATCCTTCAGTGCTTTAGTCGTAAGTAATCCAATATTGTTGCCTTTTACATAGTTTTGCATTATTTCAGTTCGCCATCTCCATAATACTTTGTTATCAAAGTATGTATATTTCTTCTCAAATGGTCTGTAAGCAATCGCCATTGTTTTTTCTGCATCAATTGCGATAGTGTTCTTATTTTGGATAATCCATTTTGCATAGTTCTTTCCCAAAGTATATTTGGTTCTAAAGGTTGTTTCGTCGTAATCAGTATTTTGTAAATCCTTTAATCGTGAAATGATTGATTCTTGATTATCAGAAATTGCAAATGAGTCACCCATTGTTACAATCCCTGAGACATTCCTATTAAAGATTGAGTCAATACGTATATAATTTTTATACTCGCCTTTTAGCTGATTGTCCTTGTACACGAAAAAGTATTCAGGCGATTGATAGTCGAGTCTGGTCCATTGAATGCTTCCAATATTGGATTTATTTAGAACCGAATATTTTGAATCTCTTTTTCCAAATAAGTCTGCATGATTAACTTCAGCTAGTGTTTTTTTTGTTTTTTTACTTTTTATAAAAAAGTTTATACTGACCCCTTGCATTATATCGAATACGTTTTCGTCTTTTGTTCCATCAGGGGAGGTTTCTTTCTTCTTAGTATTTCCGTGAAGGTCCAAGATATAAATTTTATCGAATGTTTTAAGTAGGTGATTACGCATACCTCTAAACGTTGGATTGTCCAAAAAACCGTGATTGTTAATATACGCGATAATACCTTCCCCATTTTTCTCAATAAACCATTCTGCAAAGCGAATAAACTTTACATAGTCATCTTGAAGCCAATGCTTCTTTTCGCCAAAATGCACACCATCAACATATTTATAATTCTCGATCAGTTTTGTTATCCATTCTCCGTTATTTGAAGAAACACCGCTGTATGGAGGATTACCCATGACAACCATGATTGGTTTTTCCTTCTTAACTTCGTTTGCTTCCATACTTTCAGTCGTTAACCACTGCGAAAGCATATCTTGTTGGTGAGCTCCGGGTTCTTCTAGCGAATTTGTAAGATAAACGCCGAGTCGTTTACCTTTTCCTTTGGTTGCTTCATAGCCAGTTTCGGCCAAGGTAATATCCAATTTTAGATGAGCCATTGAGTAGCTTGCCATCAAAATCTCAAACCCGTGAAGTCTTGGGAGTAAATGTTCGTCAACGTAAGATTGCCAGGCGCCCGCTTGCCCAGTAAACCGAGTTTTGTAAATATGTTTAATAATGTGGTCCAAAAAGGTTCCGGTTCCAGTTGCTGGGTCAAGAACCTGAACTCGATGTTCAGATACTTTTTGTTTCTTCTTTGAGCCTTGTAATTCTTTTTCGACCTCGATCTTGCTTGTATCTGCGAGTCCATCGGCAATACCGAACTCAGTTTTCAATATGTCATCGACAGCACGTACGATGAAGTCAACCACAGGCTCTGGGGTGTAATAGACGCCTCGAGCCTTTCGCATTTTCTGATCGTATTCTGCAAGGAATGTTTCGTAGAAGTGTACGATTGCATCGGTTCGTTTTGTTTCTTTTCCGAAATTCTCGAGTAATTCACGTACATTTACATGATTAAATAGTTCCGCAATATCGTCGACAATCCAAATAATTCGTTCATCAATATTGTAACCTGCAATTGTTTGGAAGAAATTCCTCAAAAATGGATTTGACTTAGGCAAGAGATTATTGGCTTCGTCACGAGTAAAAGTATCTAAGGAAGAATCATGGTAACGGGCTGCAAACATGCCGTAGGCGACTGTTTGAGCATAAATATCCGAGTATTGCTCAAGAGAAAGGTCACGAATTAATAATTGTTTGAAGACATCGAACTGTTGTTCGAGTGGCCCTTTCTCTGCAGTTACCTCGCTTAATGAGAGATATATTACATTCTTAAGCATTTTTGCCTTCTCAGCCATTAACGACGCTAACTCCTTTGGACTACGAATTGTAATAGATTTCTTCTGTGTGAAGTTGGTTAATACAGAGTCGAGTAGGGGAATATTCTCAGGAATAATCTCGATATTTCCGTTTGTTAGACGGGCAATTTCAATTCTTTGAACTTCAACCCCATTCAGAAAGAATCTATAATCAAGGTAGTTAGTGAAGCAAAGGTTGTTTAGAGAAGCTTTGTATCTATTAAATTGATTTTTCGTTTTGAATTCTTTGTCTAGATCGACGTCAATGTCTTTCGCTTCGATATACCCAATTGGTGTCTTACCTTTTAATATTACAAAATCAGGTGCTCCAACTTTCTGTTGCTTCGGGTCGTTTACTGCATTAATGCCAGGGTTTAGTGTTTCTACAAGCGTTTCTAATGCTGGGCGGTAGGCGTGTTCACGTGCGTGACCGGTTTTGAATGTTTTAATGACTTCGTCTAAATATGATTGAACTGTGTTAGACATAGGGGAATTATATGCCGAAAGCTTGGAAATGGCTAGGATTTTGTAAAAAGACGTGGGAGGATTTCACTACTCACTTTGCCCCCACCAAGAATTCGCCCTCCATTTGTTTCGCTCGTTGGGGCTCACTGTTTCATTTTCTAAATAGTGTTGGTTATGGAGGGGCCAGCTGACATATTCCATATGTCTTTAACGAAATTGTCAATATCGGATGGTAAAACCACTTTCTTCAGCATTGGCAAGATGTTGTCGTTATAATGAGGTGATGAGGTCGATAGTTCATCTCTCCAATTCCATACTTTGGAAACAATTTCTAAACCATCTAAATATTTCTTATCAATAAAATCTTTATACTTAATTTTGTATTCGCTATCATGTTTTTGGAGGAAACTTTTAATAAATTCGAAAACTGAATTATATTTATTATGTGTGAGAACCCCAATGTAACTAAGATATATTGCTGATTTGGGCTCGTCTGTATGCAAATCTGCGGCATGAAGGTGCTTTTCAATCATGTAAGTTAGAGTCTTTACGCTTTTCATAATAGTATCCTCACTATGATTATCAATGATTAATTTTATTGCAATGAATGTAGTTAACTGGAAATATGCTTCAATATTACTGAATTTCTCTTTTGGAATAATAAACCACGAGGAAAGGCTTGAATAGTCATTAATCAAGCGGTCAATATTTGAGATGTAATCAGGTTTTTTAATATTCGATCTAACTAAAAATAAAAGTTGTATCAGCTGTATTAAGTATTTACCTACGAGACTAAGAATATCAGAGTAAATATCAGTGGTCTCACGGACATAGGACCTAAGGGAGAATGCCAATTCTTCATAAAAAGTTAATGCATTTTCTAGTACCTGTTCACTTTTAAGCGCATTTTTCGCAATTGATGTATAAACGGAATTAATTAGCCACATATTGAAAATGTAAATGAACATACTATGATATGCACTTCCTCTTTTTACTTGCTGAATAAAGTCAGTGTATTTAAAGAATAGTTTCAGAAAATCCGCTATGTTCGATTTCGCTGTAGAAATTGGTACAAAGAGAGATGCATTTAATGTAAATACAATAGTTTTAAAAACAGTTTGAACTATTATTTGCTGTTCGTGTGTAATACCCCATTGAATTATTTCTTCTAATGATTCAATGACATTCGGAGCCAACAACTGATCTCTGTAACCAACAGTTTGAATGGAGATGTTGTTTAATGAAACTTCTGCTTGATAAATGGATTCAAGGTTATTTGAAACAAGAATTTCTGATATTAGTGTCTTAAAGTAATGAAAGATTTGAAATGAAATGGGATTATCACCTAGCAGATCGTTTTTTCCATAACTTAATTTCAGTGATTCTAAAACTAGGCTTTCGTAGGTTTTAATCACACATCTCATACTAGTTTCCTTTTGAGCAATCAGAAGCCTTTTTGCGAATCTGTTGAAATCTTCAAAGAAGTTCATGAACAATTCTTGGCTATCGCTATTAAATGTCAGCAGCCCATCCTTTGCTAACTCTTTTGATGAATTCCCTTTTCTTAACTGCAGGTACTGGTATAAAATTCTTGCTACTGAATCAATAGCTTGATTCGTTTGGAAATCCTTCTGTTTTTCTGACAATTGTGTCGCAATCTCTATCATGCCTTGAAGGTTATCAAAAAGATATTTGAAATTTGTTTTTTCAGCAGAACCATAAACGAACTTGGTGATTTCTTCATTAGAGTAGTTGCTGTTTGCACTAATTACTTTTATGAAATGCTCAGCATCAATTTTGATTGTTTTTAATAGATTGCTACACTCATTTTCTAAATACTTGATTGCATTAGTTGGATTAACTTTCTGTGAGGTAGATTGGTGTAAGAAATCTATCAATATAAGAGCAAGAGTAATTAAAGAGATTGCTGTAGCAGTAAAGAGTTTTATCCATGCTAAGTAAGTAGTGGTACCAGAAGTGAGAAAACCAATAAATAGAAAAAGTATAGTTATCGTTGCAAGATACCTATAAATCTGTTGGTCACGTTTATCATGAATATACTTTTCGTAAAAAGAGCTAGACTGCAACTCATTTACACTTTGCTGAAGAAAATTGGTAAGAGAATATACTATTGCGATGATACCACCCATCATGCTACCTATTGCGAAATATCCGTTTGATAATGCCGAATAGTTTTCAAAGACAGGAAAATAAAAATATGTAAGAAACGAAAGTGTTAAACCAATAATAATTATTGTAATTCTAATAATATTCCGTGAATTCAGATCCCAAATTGAAATTGTTAGCAACCATCGCGATCTGGTTTTGTATAAGAATACCAAAAACTTAGCTCTTATTGATTTAACAAATATCTGTGCCGCGGATATTAGTGTTTTAATCCTAGCTATGATTTGGTTTTTTGATTTTTCGCGAATTGTTTTAATTGTGTTGGACATACATATAATTATAACCTAAATGTCCCACCATTATCATTATTTGAATATTTTTTTAATTCATTCAAAATGAACTGCACGTTTTTATTAATCAACTCAGAATCACTGTTACAACAAATGAGATTATCAAATTAGTAATAGGCTGGGGTTTCGGTCACCTTGCGGAAGTTTTGTTCACTTCGTTTCACACGGTATTGATCGTGCCTTTAATTGAGAGTGGATTGAAGTGATGAAAGTCTAAGATGAAGATCCCAAGAGATCCGCAAAGGTTAACTGCAAGCTCTGCATATTTTGGATCGGTTATTTCTACACCAGCAATTTGTCCGTGTCTATTTCCATCACTGTTTGAAAGTGTAGACAGAGCGTTTACTATTGATGCAATTCCCTTTATGAACTGGTGCTCGTTTTGATAGTCAGCGATATTTAATCCCACCGCTTGTTCGGTATCCTTGAGTAATTCTGATAATTCACCCGTATATTTATTGGACATACCTCTTTCGTTCAATATTGTTCTACATAATGTTTCCAACATTGTTCTAGCACTGGTAATAGCTTCAGCAGGATTTGAAATAATCTTATTGCTTGCGGTTATCCAGTCTTCTCTATAAGTATTTTCCATTAGATGAGAAAACTTCAATCCAATTGGATTGGAGCCGAAAGGAGCATAAAGGACTTCGGTTAAGTAATGAATTTCTTGAGGTGTGGGATAGGAATACTTCATATCTAAAGGGGTTTTTATAAGTGTGTCTAGAGCATAAAACTGTTCCTTTGCTGGAAGACTAAGTATTACCTCAGTAAAAAGTTCTTCCCTTTTGGGAGTTATTGAATACGCTGTTAAAGGTTTAATACTTTTTGAGTAGTTAGTTGAGAATGAAAGGATTTCCTTAAGAGAAAATCCTTTGCCCGCACCTGCAAAATACGATGCAAAAATTTCGATTCTTGCCCGTTCAAGTTTTTCTATAGCCATAGTGTTATTTGATTAGATCCCATTTATTTAGATAATAGCTCATATCGTTCTCCTTTTTCCCGATATATGGCTTTTCTTCATTGAATTTTATGGCGACTGCATATCTAGATTTATCTTTCATTGTAAATATGTACTTTTCAGTCACTAATTTCTCTACGACATGAGCAGGAAGAATCATATAATTGTCCGAACTATCACCATGAAGTACAAAGACATAGAAGATGTTGCTTTCGTTATAGCGGTCAAAAGAAGCCTTTCTAATCGTTAAGGGGTAGGTGTTAACCTTATTAAGGTTAGAAGTCTTTACCTGTATTCCATAAAATTTTGCCTTTTTCGTTGCGACTATATCAAGTCCGACATCGACAGACATGATACTTGCATTGAATCCTAGAAATAAAAGTTTGGAGCAGACCAAGTGTTCTCCACCCTTGCCTGTGTAGCCACTCTCAAGCTTCTCTTTCGCTTCAAGTTTCTGGAGTTGCTTTGCCGCTTTGTCTGTTTTGGAAATCTTTACATCGTCATTAAGAATGTAAAGTCCCTTATCATTTCGTTTGAAAGTTGCGTTATCTCCATTTAATTTGATATCGACAGTAATTACTGCACTCATTGTGTTTTCGGGGCGTTTTGATCCAGTTACAAGTAAACCTTTTTCAAGTGCCAGTTTTGTGATCTGCAAAACAGACAAGCCATCTTCATTTTGGCGCAATATTTTAGTTGCGGCCTCTTTGTAAGCATTCATATTGGAATTATATTCTTTTCCTGTTTCGGTTGCTATGATTACTGGAACCTGAGAGAATATCTGCGGCAATTCTTGAATTAGAGCATCTGCAAGCTCTCGAACTCCCTAAAGTTGCCAATCACCCCCCAAAAGTTTATACTCAACGGCAAATATATAAAAAATTACAAAAAATGAAGCCTAATCCTTTCTTTTTAAAGTTAATTATTATAATTACACTGACGATAGTTGTTTATACCATTGTTGCAGTTGTTAATTTATTTCTCCCCCCTAAACGCCCGGGTGAATTACTCTCTTTAGAAAAGGCCTGTTCGTTAGAGTCAAAGGGGAAACGGGTAACAGTAGATGGTTTTCTTAGACTAAATAGTAAAGTTGTGACTTGTAGATCAACCTCGTGTAATATGATTTTTTCGGAATATCCATCAATCTTTGAGCTCGATGGAAGTGAAGTTGTTGTGTGGGTTACCGTGGGAGACGATAATAATGAGGCTGTTGACTACCCGAAAGGTATATACGTTACCAGTACTTTCAAAGTAAAAACTAATACAGGTGAAATACTAACGAACGAGCGTGTGAGAATAACAGGAAGAGCGAGGACGGGCAAGGATTTCTGTGAATTGGATATTGATTTAATTGAAAGGGCTCCCGAACCAGTTGCAAAAGAAGTTGCCCTTGAAAACCTGTGTAACGATGACCTCGACCGAGAAAAGATTTCTTTTTCAGGTTTCTTACGTCCATCGAAAGACGGGTTGAGCGCTATTGGTTATACTGATCTTTCTGTGAGTGCCAAAGCAAGCGGTGGAACAGAGTATATGATTAATTTGCCAATTAAGGCTACGAACCGAGAACAAATAAAGCCCAAGTATCCAATGCTTTATCCTGAAGGGACTATGTTTTCGGGTGAAGTCATTTCGCTCAATATTGGCGAAGACAAGGTAGTTGAGATAAAGAATAAAGAATTCAAGTTCGAGGCCTACCAGTACAAAATTCAAAAAGATCAGGAAAAGAAGTGTTATGTGTTGGTTGAGAGGATTGAGGAGATGTGAGGGGAAAATCTGGATCGACGGCTTTATTCGAAAAGCTTTGTGATTGAAATGGTGCAATGGATTATAAAGAATTTTAAACTTTGGTAGAATAAGTACTAATTGGAACTTTATATAAATAATTGCGTATGTCGTTAAATTTGCTGGTGTTAGGCGTATTTGATTTACTTATTGTTTGCTATGTAATCTTTCTGATTCAGCAAGCGATTGCATTCAAAGCAAAATATGGATATTTATGTGAGGCAAGTGGCCTAGGTGAAGTCAAAAATGCTCAATATAAAACTTACAATCTAGGTTATTTCCTGTTTGGCTTTATAAGCCTGGCTTTTACATATAATTTGCATCAGATACTTATTCCAGGCGTAATTACAAATATTGCGATCGCGTTAGTGTATATTGCAGGTGTGGCACTTTGTTTGATTGCAGTATTCCCTCGCGATACCTTCCATACTGAGCATACGTTAGCGAGTACTGTAATGTTTTTTTGTGCTGTTATATCTATGCCTCTACTGGTAATTCCGTTTTTACAAACGCCTGCAATCTCAAGAGCAATTGTTCCATTTAACATCATTATCCCCGCATTGTTGCTGTACTATCTTTTCTTGAAATTCAAAAATTTTAAAAAATATGGAGAAATTGATAATGAAATGGAGCGGTATGTGAGTATCTGGGAATGGATACCCTTTATATCTGCGTATTGTTGGTTCTTTGCATTAAATACAGTAATTATATTGAGGCTTTTGTAAGGAAAGTTATTATTTGTTTGTTCCTAGCATTAAAGGGGGATTCGGTCACCTCGCGGAAGTTTTGTTCACTTCGCTTCAAAACATCACGCTCCTCGACCCCCGGTTCGCTCGACAACAAATTGTTGTTGTCTTACTCCCGCTTCGAATCCCACAACATTTTTTATCTTTTCCTCTCCTAATTACTCCGTTTTTGTTCTTTTTCGGTTCCTGACCGTAACGAAAAATAGCGGTGCTGTTTTGCGTAGGGAAGGAGAGAAAAAGATAAAAACGGAGAAGGCGGGATTCGAACCCGCGATACCCGTAATGGGTATACTCCCTTTCCAGGGGAGCCCTTTCAACCACTCAGGCACCTCTCCAAAGTTTTCTTAGTGTTGTGAATTATACCTTATGCTTAAGAAAATCGGTAACCTGCGAAATTACCTCATCTTTCTTGCTGAACATAAGATCGTGCCCGTCGTTTTCAAACGTTATTACGCGCTTATTAGGCACTCTTTGTAAAAGTTTCAGCTGTTGTTTATATGGAAGTAGTACATCTTTTTTTCCAAGGAAGACAAGTTTTTCAGTTGCATCAGTCTTTTCTAGGGGAATTGTGAAATCTTTTGTAAGCATGTGCCCTTGTTGTTGAATTTGTGACATGGCTGGTAGTGAATCCTTAAGCTTTTCTAAAAAAGGTTGCAGGTCTTTATTGGGGCGAACTTTCCCTTTCACATAATTTATGGTCACTTTTGCAGCAAGTTCGGCTTGGGTGCAAGGAAAGGTAGTAAGCACAGGTGCGAATAGAACACTCTTCTTAATAAGTTTTGGGGTAGTGGCTGAAAGTGCCAGTGCAATTCCTCCGCCCATTGAATGCCCAATTACAGAGTTTTCTTCGAAATCAAAATGTTTTACAACCGTTTGCATATATTCAACGTAATAGGGGATTGAGATTGGTACTGTAGGTGACGTTTTACTCGAAAAACCGGGCGAGTTTATTGCAATGACGAGAAAATGTTGTGCTAGTGCGCGAAAAAACGAGCCATAGTGAGAAATTTCTGCTCCTCCACCGGGAAAAAAGAAGACAGGATCTCCGCTCCCGTAGGTTTCATAATTAACTTCAAGTTTTTCGGGTGTGGTAATTGTAAGAAACATTCTGCTGAATTATACCTCACATAGAGAAAATTGCCAGAAGAGAGTCAATTTTCAACTTATATTGTAAAAGGAATTTCACTCCACTATATTGATAATTGAAAATTGAGAATTGGTAATTGTTTAGCACTTGACAGCCCAGACTGCTAACCTTATACTATCAAATCGTAAAAAACTAATATAACCGTTATAAATATGCAGATTAAACCAGTATCAAAGTTCATCGTTCTCAAGCCAGTTGTTCCAGAGGCGAAAACAAAATCAGGCCTTTTTATTCCAGAAACAGCAAAAGAAGATAAGGTCCCTATGATGGCAGAAGTTGTTGCGGTCGGCACCTCAAAGAAAATTGCAGAGCAGGGGATTAAGGTCGGTGATTGGGTCGTGTATTCAAAATACGCAGGAACAGAAGTCGAACTTGATAACGAAAAGTATATGATCATTTCGATCAAAGACGTTTTGGCGAAAATTGAAAAATAGAGAACGCCACTCTTAAAGCGATAAAGCAATAAAGCAATAAAGCAATAAAGCAATAGAACTCTTTACTAGGCCGAATTTAATAGTTTGTTAGTTTAGTGGCTTATTAGCTCGTCTCATATCGTTATTGCAGATTAAAAATTGAAAATTAATAATTAATCAATTACAATGGTCGTTATGAGAGATATCTATACAACTCGTACTCGTTCGCAAATCATTTTCGATAGCTTTTGGGGTGGTATGGCTTGGGGAATTGGTTCAATATTGGGAGCAGTTTTACTCTTTGCGATTGTAGGTTTTATCATAACTCGTGTGCAAGCTATTCCCATAATTGGTAACTTTGTGTACAATGTTCTTATTGAAGTAGAAAAACTTCGAGGAAATTAAAGAAAATTAATTATTAACTGCTCAACAATGATAGCTCTTGAAATTGTCATTCAAATTCTTACTATAGTAGTTTTACTAATGTTGGCTGGAGTGCTTTGGTATCTTTTTACCATGATGCAGAAAGTTAATAAGCGCCTTGATTCTCTACTCGAAATTCTTGATTATTACGAAAAGATTAAGGCTGTCGCCTTAGAATTCATGAACGGCCCAGGCAAGATGTATATTGAAATCTTCCAGTCAGTCTTGTCATTTGTCGTGCCATTTTTCACTAAGAAAAAATAATTGAGAAAAAATAACAGCCTGAGTATTTTCATTGTTGTGCGGAATCTGCCTTTTCGTTTGACAAATTGGCGCTAAACCAAGTAGAATCTGTTATGAACAAATTCTTGAAGAAATTCCTAGAAATCGGGGCAGTATTGTTGATTGCCGGGGTGATATTTGCACCTCCTATTGCAGCAGTTGAAGATGTAAACCTCTATCTTAAAGTATACGAAGACGATGCCCAAGTTTCTAAAGTCATGACTGAATCTGATTCTGAAGATAAGCAGAAATCGAAGAATCGTGATTTGGTTGCAATGCTTGTATCCTGGTATAAAACAATGTTCGGTCTTGATGGCGCACCAAAGGCAGTTGTTGCTGAAGCTATTCAGAATGGCGAATTGCGTCCAGAGTTACAATATGGCGTTGTTCGTTATGCAACAGATACGTATGTGAGTGCATTTTTTTATAGTCCATCGGTAAGTATTCCAAATTACTATGCAGATATGTTGTTGCCTGATGTGTTGAATCCTGCATCATCAACTGCTTACGCTGCTGCAACCGATCAACCAGATAATCGTTCAGCAACAGAGTATCTAAAAAGTATGGGAATCAATAAACTTTGGGGTATTACCTTCGGTTTAGCCATGCTCATTTTGGTACTAGTTCTTATGGTTGCCGGTTTTATGATTATGTTCAGATCAAAGGCTGGTGGTCAAACAGTAGTTACCGTCACTATGGCGTTGCAAAATGTTATTATTGGCGCGTTGTTAGCACTCGCAAGTTATGCGATTGGTGGTGTCTTTTTAAATATTTCGAAATACTTGATTCTTCTGATTGGTACATTATTTGCCGGTTTCATGTCAGATCAAGGGCTAAATGTTATCTATCTGTCAGGGCCATGGAATTTAACTAAGGATTTTTTCATCACAACAATTTGGGGTTCAAAAGATATTCTCGGTACAGCAACCGGTGCAGTTCAATCATGGGGTGATAGCATTGCGCAAGGTTGGGCAGGCTTTACTCAAGGTTGGCAAGATGCAAAGCAAACGGTTATTAGTCTTGAAGCATATCTTAATGGTTTATCTTCAGGTTTGTCAGGTACAGCGGAATTATTGAGAAATACGATTGCATACCCATTTGTATTTATGGGGGCAAGAGTTATTCTTGGTGGAGTTATTCTTGTTGCTGCAATTAGAATTTTCTGGACAGTACTTTCAACATATATCAAAATGGTTGTTGATATTGTAATTGCACCGTTGGTTTTCATGATTTCAGCTCTTCCTGGTAAGCAGTCAGGTTATACAAACTGGCTGAATAGAATGTTTAAGAATGCCATTACAGTTCCAATCATGTTCGCTTTTGTTAACATTGCAGCATATCTCTCATTGAGTGTTGCTTCAGCACAAGGTGGTTGCAGTAACAATCTTATTACTTGTATATCGGCTGGAGCGATTCCTGTGGGGCAGAGTACTGGTACTGATTGGTTGTTTAGCGCAATGGGGCCAGGAGGAGTTATTGCTGCGGTTATGTTAAACATGGTTCCAACTATGCCGGCATTTGTAGAAGATCTATTCTCTGGAAAATCAAGTGGTGGTCCATCGAAAGCCTGGGAAGGCGTCAAGAAGAACCTTCAAGTTTTGCCAGTATTTGGTGGGTTAATTCAATAACGATAATAACTGATGCCTGCGCCAAAAGGTCAAGAGTCAATGAGTGCATTGGGGTCATTATATGACCTATTGTTCGCGGTCGCAGAAGATACATCAAAAAAGAAAGGGCCTGCAGCAGTTCCTGATCTCGTGACTTCGCAGATTAGCGATGGCGTTGCAGAAGGTTTAGTTGGTTTAGGCTCTGCACTCGCGGGAATTTCGGGCGAAAAAGGTGTAGAAAGTTTGGTTGGTTATGAATTAAAGGATTTATTCAACTCGTCAGCCGGAACTGTACAAGGTGAGTACAAAAATTTGTTTGGTACTGGAGATGGAAATCCCTATGTTTTTGCTACTCCAACAGCTGATGATCCTGACAAGAAAGCTTACAATAAACAGGGTTTTTATGTTTTTAAAGATGAGGAAGGTGCGGAATTAGGGCGTCTTGACGCTTCTGGTGGTGTAACTGCAGAAGTTAATGCGGGAATGGTAAACAGTATATTGTTGAATCCAGCAGGTCTTGCGAATAGCATTGTTACTGATTGGTGGACAAAACGTCAGCAAGCCCAAATGATTGAAACGATTTCAGCAATTGTATCAGGTCAAACAGATCCTTCGCGCTTTTTGATGGATTCTGTCAATTTGGCTGATGATGTCGCACTTGATAATACTAATGCGCAAATTGCTGGAAACTACGTAAAGAATAGAAAGCTAGGTATAGATAAAGATGTTGCAGCAGCGATCGCCCAGGTAGAAGCTGCAGATTCAGCACGTGTAGCTGCCTTAGCTCGTGATAATCGTGGATACACAAAAGATGACTTGAGCCGATATACACAAGCTATAGATACTGCAGTTGCAATGTTTGCTGGAATCGACAAAGAAGAAGAGCGTTCAGAATTTGTTAATCTGTACAATTCTAGAGTCAAACAAGAATTGTTGAATAGATATAATCAAATGTCTGCCAATTTACCCCAATTTCAGGCAGTCAACTCATTTGATGAGCTCTTTCTAGCAGCCAATAGAGGGCAATTACTTTCTATGCTTGATAACAATACATTATTTAATCGAGCATATGGTGGTCGTAGTCTTGGTGATGAAATGCAAAATGCATTTATGGATGTTTTTGGGCACTTAGGTACAGACAATACGTTATCTCCTCAGATGCGCGCGCATTTTGCTGGATTGTGGAACAAAGTTGGGAATGACGAAACTTTTGGAAATTTGCTACGTTCAATGTCAACAGCTGTTAATCCAGAAGTTAAGAATGCGAGACCATTGATGCGTATGGGAATTTCGGAGTTATCTGAGAAGATTAAGAATAACGCTGAAGGGGTGAAAAGTTTCTTACAATCACGAGTATTACAGAGTAACGAAAAACGATTAGAACGCGGTGATCAATGGAAAGATTTTAACGATTGGCGAGCGAAAACTGCCAATACCCTAAGTTACGCATACTTACGTTGGCAAACGGTTCCCTCAATTAATAAAATATTTACGCCAATCGGCCTATTAACGGGGCAAAGTTGGTATGATCTTTCAAACTGGGCTGGCGGTCCTGTTGGGTATGGTTTTGCTAAAACTTCTCCAGCTGAGTCTTTGAATATTGAATCTCCTAAAGTTTTTGGTGCTTATGGTTGGAATAAATTGCTTTTAATGCCAAGTAAAGCGAATGGGTTCCAAAAATTTGCGTACACGATGGGAACATTTAGTCCATTGGGTGCTGCACAAGGATTCTTTAATGGCGATTTATTCCAAAGAATGGTTTGGATTGGTTCAGGATTTGGAAAGAATATTGGTGACCAAACTAAGTGGGGTTGGATGGCAAGAGTTGGCCACGGTTTTTTAAACAATAGCGTATATCAAGGAATGGTTGGTGGCGTAAATTTTGGTCGTTATGTGTTTAACTTGCCTTCAATGATGATCAATCAATCGATGATGTTTATTCAGAAGGAGATTATTGATAAACTGCGCCAAAAAATGGCAGATGCGGCGGCGGCAGCATTTAGAAAATTAGTTGGCCAGAAAATTGCCGATTGGATAATTGCAGCAATTGGTGTAGTTACTGGTGGAATCATTAATGCGATTCAAATTACTTATAAAGCATTGAATTATTTAACACTTGGTTTACTGGATAAAGTTACCGAATTTACATTGAAGCTTGCAATGCAAATTGTGATTGGTGTCATTTTGGGGATTTTTGTCGTAATTCCAGCGATTGCTGGAGGTGTAAATAGCGGTGATTCCAACGAAGTCGCTGCAACCCTCGGTTCTGGTGGCTTGCGTGCTCCTGATCCTGATTGGGAACCGATTCTAGTAGATGCTGCGAATTTGGAGCTTGAACCACCTCCTGATCCTGGAGATGTTCCAACTGATGATCCGATAGATATGCCCGGTGCTAAAGGTATCGATGTGAGCCATTGGAACGGTGATATTAATTGGCAAACAGTTAAGAAATCAGGGCTTGTAGAGTTCGCAATTATTAAGGCCTCTGAAGGAACGGGGTTTGTTGATCATAGATTTGTAAAGAATTGTCAAAGTGCCAAATCTGTAGGTATTAAACGTTCGGCTTATCACTTCTTTCATGGTGATATGAACGGAAAAGATCAAGCGAATCATTTCCTCAATACAATTAAGAAATGTGGCTCCGCTATGGATTTTGAAGTTACCATTGATGTTGAATTACCTTATAAAAGACCACCTCCAGATGTTAGTGTTTCAACGAAGAATTTGAAATTAATGCTTGATACGTTAGAGGCAGCACTTGGGTATAAGCCGATGATCTATACCAGTGATGTAATGTGGAAAGCAATGACAGTTCAACCAGGATGGGGGGGAAATGAGTATCCATTATGGGTTGCTGCGTATAATAATGTAGGTCCAGGTAAATTGCCAAAAGGTTGGACAGAATGGGTAATTTGGCAGTATAGCAAGAAAGGTAAGATCCCAGGAATTCCTTCTTCAGTTGACTTAAACATTTGGAACGATTAGGCATTTATAATAGGAATGTTAGCCCCCCTTGCCCAATCATAATTCCTCAGTATAATGTACATAATGAAAGCGTTTTCTTTGATGCAAAAATATGTAGTTAGAACACTTATTGTGGCACTAACTGTAGCCCTTGTGCCTTTGTCATTTTCCTCTGAGGTTTATGCTGCGCCAAAATCAGCAAACCTTCCCATGACGTGTGATAGAAGTAAGGGAGTTTATAAAGAAATGTCAACACTCGTTGTCATTCCTCTTGATTCAATGTTTACACGAATGCCAGGTCAGAGTCCAGAAGATGCTGCAAAAGCTATCTTTTATGATCTTGTTTATGCCCGAGGGAATAAGGCTTCGCCGTTCAATGCGGTGTCAATAGATGGTGACATCTATCATTTATCTTGTGAATTTATTGACTATACAGCGAATATTGAAACTGGTTTGAAGCAGGGTACTTTCATTTTGGGTGTTAGCGGGCAGGTTAAAACTGCAGAAATTCAGTCATTAATTGATACGTACAAATTCACCTCCTTCTTGCAGGCTTCTATGGCAAAAAATACTGCCGAAAATGCGACAGCTACATTAGCTCTAGCGAATGTTAAAGAATGCGTAGCACCTTGTAAAGGTTTAAATGTCGCCAAAGACGGGCCCACCTCAAGATCCTATAAACTCGCAGTAAGCGATGTTGAATTTTCAAAGAGCGTTCGCCAAAGAGAACAAGCAGCATTGTCATTAAAAGTGAAAAATGAAAGTGAATTTCCAATCTATAATGTTGGTACTAATAGAGTAAAGTTACAAACTACTAGTTCAGGAACATCAGATTTGTATTATTCTACCTGGTTAGCTCCGAATATCGTAGCAATGAATACCGAAGTACTTTTGCCAGGGGCTGAGATGACATTTTCAACAACTTTAGGTGCGCCTTTATTGCCTGGTAAATACTTCGAGAATTTTCAAGTTCAAGTAGGTAATTTCAAGCTTGAGAAACCGATCACTGTCGAATTTACGGTTGAAAAAGACAATCTAAAGTTAGGTCAAATAAAATCAAAAGATGGTGCAGCATTCGCAAACCTTCGTGAAGGGCCAAGTTTGACGGCAAATATTCTAGGTAGGCTTGATGTCGGCGTTTATGTCGTTATCAAAGAATATCAAGATGCTTGGGTCAAGGTCGAAACCAAAGAAGGTAAAACAGGGTGGGTATACAAGCCATCGATAAAAGAATTGTAAGTTAGAAATAATTGCTATGTCAGTACTTCTTGATTTGAATACGTTAAATGCTGCCCAAAAAGAGGCTGTTATTGAATGCGATGGCCCTTTACTCATCTTAGCTGGTGCAGGGTCAGGTAAAACACGCGTTATTACGTACAAAATTGTGCATTTAATTACCATGCTCAATTATGCTGCAGATGAAATTTTGGCGGTTACCTTTACGAAAAAGGCAGCTGGTGAAATGCAGGAGCGTATCATGCAACTATTACCACCGCAATATCACGATAAGAAACCTTTTATTGGAACTTTCCACTCGTTTGGCGCTTTTTTGTTGCGTCGTCATGCAGACAAAATCGGGCTTGATAGAGCATTTTCGATTTATGACCAAGATGATCAGCTTTCGGTGATTAAGGCGATATGTAAAGATTTTGAAATTAGCGCCAATTTCAAACCGAATATGATCCATGAAAAAATTTCAGATGCGAAAAATAAAGGGATTACGGCAGACGATTATTTTGCTAATAGCTACGGTGATGACTTTGATGAAGCAGTGTCAAAAGTCTATAGAGAATATATGAAACGTTTGAAAGCTCAAAATGCCGTTGACTTTGATGATCTCTTGTCGCTAGTAGTGAAGCTTTTTGAGCAAAACGCTGATATTTTAGAGAAGTATCAAGATCGCTTCAAATATATACTGGTTGATGAATACCAGGATACAAATATGGAGCAGTATCGAATAATTAGGTTGCTCGCCAAAAAACATCATAGACTGTGTGTTGTAGGTGATGAAGATCAGTCAATATATTCTTGGCGTGGCGCAACAGTTGATAATATCCGTTTTTTTCAGAAAGATTTTCCAGATCATAAGATTGTAAAATTAGAGCAGAATTATCGTTCAACCAAGATAATTCTCGATGCTGCGAATCACGTAATCTCGAAAAATCCGAATCGAATTCCCAAAGCTTTGTGGACTGACAAAGACAAACAATACCCGATTGTCGTGTCGAGGCTTGAAGATCCATTTTCAGAGGCAATATACGTATTGCGCGAGTTACAAAATCATTTGAGGAATCTTGACGACGTGGCAGTTTTGTATCGCGTTAACTCGATGTCGCGAACATTTGAAGAAATGTTTGTGAAGTATGGGGTTCCATACAAATTGGTGGGTGGTGTCGGTTTTTATCAGCGTATGGAAGTAAAAGATGTTTTGGCGTATTTAAAGTTTCTTAATAATCCAAAAGACGAAGTCAGTTTACTGCGAATCATAAATACGCCAACTCGAAAAATTGGTGATGGAGCAATTAAAAATTTTCGTGAATTAGCTCGCAATGTGCATCTTGGGCTCGCTGAATTTGTTTGGTATGCGTCTCTCGTTGCACACGATGAAGACTTTGCTATGGTTATGGTTAGTGAAGAATATCTTTCGAAAATTCAAGAATGTGCTGGCGATACATTGAAAAAATATCCTCAGTTATTCGAACAATTAGGGCGAGTCATAAAGAAGTCGTTTGATCCTGTTGTAGACATTTCGACATTTGTCATGGCATTGGTTGATGATGTTGGGTATAAAGCATGGATTGAAAAGATGGCAAGTTCGAAAGAAGAAATGATTTCTCGCTACGCAAATGTTCAAGAACTCGCTGCAGTTGCGCAGCGAAATAAATATGTGGGGCGCGAAGGTTTAACAAAATTTCTAGAAGACGTAGCGCTTGTTGAAGAAGCAAAAGAAGTAACCGAAGAAACGAATTCAAATATTAAAGGAAAAGTGCACCTAATGTCGATTCATGCTGCAAAAGGCCTCGAGTTTGGAACTGTTTTTCTTGTTGGGCTAGAGGAAGGAATCTTCCCTCATAATCGTTCGTTAGATAATCCTGTACAAATGCAAGAAGAAAGACGACTGTTTTATGTCGCAATTACAAGAGCAAAAGAGCATCTTTTCTTGACAAGTGCACGTCGTAGGCAAATGGGAAATATGTCATTTGAGACTGTTCCGTCTCAATATCTCGCAGATATTCCCGATAAACTCAAAGTCGAAGTGTAAATGGATGTGCTGAAAAAAGGTTTGCAAATTGTTAGAAGAAAACCGGTAAGGATTTTGCAGCTTTTAGGATTCATTCCTTTTAGTATCTTTTCATTGGTTCTTTTCCTTTTTCTTTTTTCAGCTCAATATAGTGTTTTAAGAAGGCAACTCTTTGTTCAGCATATTATCGATACTTATATTGCTCAAGATAAATTCCAAGTGGGTTTTTCGCCCGATCAATATACTATTCTTACCTATGATTTAACGAAAAAGCCGAAAATTGATACGTGTATGGTATTGCAACCTGTCCAAATTCAATTACCGGGGCGTGCAATTCCAGTTTTTACCTGTGCAGACTCAGATGCTTCAGTTTTAGGAGAAATTTTTCCAGGACAGTCACACGAAATTTCGGGTGAAACTCCGGTGGTCTTTGCGGGTAAAATTATTGCGGCTACACCGGTAGAGAAAACTGCACGAATGGAATTTGAACAGGTCGCTTATGCAACGGAAACGTGGTATTCGAATGATATTGAAGATGGAAAAAAAATTGTTAAACAGGCTGGCCAGCCAGGTGTTAGAGCAAAAGTGATTGAAGAAATCGTTTATCCTGATAACCAAAAGAAGACGCAGGTGATTTCTAGCTGGATGGAAAAAGAGCCTGTAATTGAGAAGGTTGAGATAGGTACTAAACGAATTATGAAAACTGCAACGATTGACGGGGTAACATTTCAGTATTGGAAAACCCTAGATGTTGTTGCTACATCCTATGATAAAAACTGCAAGGGGTGTAATGAGTGGACTGCTACCGGGGCATATTTGAAGAAAGGAATAGTCGCGGTTGATCCGAAGGTTATTAAAATGCATACGAAAATGTACATCCCTGGCTATGGTTTTGGACAGGCAGAAGATACCGGTGGCGCAATCAAAGGAAACAAGATAGATCTAGCGTTTGATGATGTTAGATACGGAAACTGGAGCAAGAGGACGGTTACTATTTATTTAATTAACTAGTTTGTTAGTTCCGTAGTTTTCTTTAATAGTTAATATTTAATTTTCAATATTGATTAGCTATTATTTATTAAGTATTAACTATTAACAATCAATACTTTGAGATAATGACGTCCTGTTCGTAGTAGAAGAGTTCTGTTTTGCCAGCTGTAATGTCTTTTATTATTTGTAGGTCATATTCGCCTGCATCGATATTGTTTTCTTCAAATTTGAGTGCGTTTGAAATATTTGTCCAAAAATTTTTACCATGCTCGTTTTGTTGCACCAACTCACCACTTGGTTCTGACGCTATACAATAATGATAGAGCGAATCTTCGATGACTTCATTGTCGTTGTTCCTGCGGATTTTTCGCAATATTCCAGCAAGCGAAAAATCCGCAACTAACCCTGCTTCCTCGAGAAGCTTTCGTTTTGCTGCGTCAATTACTTTTTCACCATATAAGATTTTTCCGGCAATTGTTGTCGTGTCGCCAATAAACGGATTGCGCAGTCTTTCTTGCATCAGAAGTTCTGTCTTGTTATTGCGAAACACGACCAGTGCGACAGATGACTTAAAATATTTACGTGGATTGCCTTCGATATCTAGTTGCGACACATATTGCATACCATTTTGAGTTAGCTGATAGCCAATCTCTAGTTTCTGAATGTAGCCAGTTTTAACTAACTGTTGCAAATGGTAATTAAATAAATCGTTTTCGATTCCAGGGATCATTAATTGAGCATAACGTTTGGAACTATCAGATTTCATCAGCAGAACAAGGATTTGAGTTTGAATTGAGTGAAGCATCGTTAATTATGCCGAAGTCACATTCACTTGTCCATGACGGATGAAAGTGCTGGATTTTCTCAATTGAAAATTGATAATTGAGAATTGCAAATTAATATAGTATAATCGCACGTTCCCTACATCTTAACGCACTAGTGAAGGTGGAAAAATTTTGGGAAATTGATATTTTAAATAAAAAGAAAAGGTATGGCAAAAGCCGAAAACGTTAAGATCGACCTCCATTTGGTTCGAAACTTTGGTACGATTGCTCACATTGATGCGGGTAAAACGACCACTTCTGAAAGAATCCTTTATTTTACTGGTAAAACCCACAAGGTTGGTGAAGTGCACGAAGGTGCCGCAACCATGGACTACCTCGCAGAAGAAAAAGCAAGAGGCGTAACTATCGTTGCAGCAGCAACTACCTGTTTCTGGACAAAAGACAGTATTAAACACCGTTTGAACTTGATTGATACCCCAGGGCACGTAGATTTTACGGCAGAAGTTGAGCGATCACTTCGCGTACTTGACGGTGCAGTTGTTATTTTCGATGGTAAAACGGGTGTTCAGGCTCAAACCGAAACGGTATGGAGACAAGCAGATAAATATAATGTTCCTCGATTGTGTTTTGTTAACAAATTAAACATTGTCGGTGGTGATTTTGCAGCAAGCTTGAAATCCATTCAAGAAAGACTATCAAAGAATGCAACTGCAATTGCGTTACCAATCGGTGCAGAAGATCAACTTCATGGTTTGATCGATCTTTTGGATATGAAAGCATATTCATATAAAGACATTAACCAATTCGAATTAGATGAAATCGCAGTCCCAGCGGAACTAGAAGCGAAGGCTCGCGAATACCGCAATATTCTTATCGAGAAGATTGTTGAATTTGATGACAAGTTGATGGAACAATACCTCGAAGGAAAAGAAATTTCAGTTGCAGATTTGAAGAAGACCTTGCGAAAAGGTGTTATTTCGAGTGGAATCTTCCCAGTTCTTGGTGGAGACTCACGAAGCCCAATTACTCGAAAACTTCTTGACTGTATCGTTGATTATCTTCCATCTCCAATGGATGTTCCTCCAGTTGAAGGTACAAATCCAAAAACGAAAGAGACCGTTGTGCGTCATCCAGATGAAAAAGAACCATTGTCAGCATTGGTCTTTAAGGTCGTTAGCGATGAGCATGTTGGAACTTTGTCATATGTACGTGTTTACTCGGGAGTATTGAAGCCAGGTACCTATGTTTGGAACTCAACACAGAATGAAATGGAACGCGTTGGCCGTGTACTTCTTATCCACGCTGCTCACAGAGAAGAAGTTGAAGAACTTCGCGCAGGTGAGATCGGTGGTGTTGTAGGATTCAAAAAGAGTGTGACAGGTGATACATTGTCAGATCAAACAAGTCCAGTTGTTCTCGAAAACATTACCTTTGCAGAACCAGTCGTTTCAGCTTCTATCTTCCCAATGACAAAGCAAGACTCAGAGAAGATGGCAGATGTACTTGCAAAAGTGCAGGTTGAAGATCCAACGATCAAGGTTAAAGTTGATTCAGAAACCGGTGAAACAATTATCATGGGTATGGGACAATTCCACTTGCAGATTTGGACAGAACGTATGGCAAGCGCAATGGGTCTACAGACACGTTTGGGTGAACCAAAGGTCGCATACCGTGAATCAATTGGCACTGCAATCAAGTCTGAAGGAAAATTCGTTCGTCAATCTGGTGGTAAGGGTCAGTATGGTCACTGTTGGTTGAGACTCGAGCCTCAGGAACGAGGAGTAGGATTTGAATTCGCCGACGAAATTAAGGGTGGGGCAATTCCACGTGAATATGTTCCTGCAATTAAGAAAGGTGTTGAAGAAGCTCTTCAATCAGGTGTCGTCGCAGGTTACCCAGTAGTAGATGTTAAGGTTACGGTTTACGATGGTTCATATCACGAAGTTGACTCATCAGAGTCAGCCTTCAAGGTAGCGGGTGCTACAGCCTTCAAAGATGGTCAAAAGGCTGCGCAACCATACCTTCTTGAACCAATTATGAAGATTGAAGTCATGGTTCCAGATCAGTACGTAGGTGAAGTCACCGGCTTACTCAACAGTAAGAGGTCACAAATCCAGGGTACAAATGAGAAATTCGGGTTGCAAGTTATCTTGGCCGATATCCCATTGTCTGAAACATTTGACTTCACAACTAAGCTTCGCGCGGTAACTTCTGGGCGTGGTTCTTCCTACATGGAATTCTCACACTACGATAGAGTACCAAACTCAATCGTTGCTCAGCTCGCAGCAGGCGGAAAATAGGTGATGGAGTAGTGCGATTTGCCGAAAGGCAAATCGCACTGCAGTGAAAAAGATACAAAATGATACAAAACCTCTTGCAATCGCAAGAAACATTTGGTATCATTAAGGAGCTTTTTCATAAGACTATATAAATATAATTTAAAAAGTCCAAAAGATGGCAACATTTCAAAGAACAAAGCCACACTTTAATATCGGCACTCTTGGTCACGTAGACCACGGAAAGTCAACACTTTCACGCGCAATCCTACGTGCATTCGATCCACAATGGTCAGCAACCGCTGATAAGATCGATAAAGCTCCAGAGTCACGACAGCGTGGTATTACTATCGCAATTGCACACGTCGAATACGAAACACCAAATCGACACTATGCACACATTGACTGTCCAGGGCACAAAGACTTCATTAAGAACATGATTACCGGTGCTGCACAGTTAGACGGTGCACTCTTGGTTGTTTCTTCAACCGATGGTCCTATGCCACAGACTCGTGAACACGTACTTTTGGCTCGCCAAATTGGTGTTCCTAAACTCGCAGTTTGTATCAACAAATTTGGTGATACTGATGATGAAATTCTTGAACTCATTAAAGAAGATGTTCGTGATCTTCTTGCAAAGAATGGTTATGACCGCGAAGCACCAGTCTTCGTAATCGATGCATTCAAAGCACAAGAAGGTGATGAAACATGGTTAGGAGAAATCCGAAAGATGTTCGACACAATCGACACATACTTCGAACTTCCACCACGTGAAGTTGACAAGCCATTCTTGATGGGTATTGAAGATGTATTCTCAATTACCGGTCGTGGTACAGTAGTAACCGGCCGTGTTGACCGAGGTACAATCAAGGTTAACGAAGAAGTCGAACTTACCGGTTTAGGTAAGAAGGCAATCAAGACAACCGCAACAGGTCTCGAAATGTTCCGCAAGTCACTCGATGAAGTAGTTGCAGGTGATAACGTTGGTGTCCTTGTTCGTGGTATCGAAAGAAAGGATGTCGAACGTGGTATGGTCTTGGCAAAGCCAGGTTCAGTAACTATGCATACAGAATTCAAGGCAGAAGTCTACGTTTTGAAGAAAGAAGAAGGTGGTCGTCACACTGCATTCGTCAGTGGATACCGTCCACAGTTCTACATCAAGACTGCAGACGTAACTGGTGAAGTTACTCTTGATGCTGGCGTTGAAATGATTATGCCAGGTGATAACGCAAAGCTTTCAGTTAAGCTTATCGTCCCAGTTGTAATCGAAAAGGGAATGCGCTTCGCAGTTCGCGAAGGTGGTATGACCGTCGGTTCTGGTGTCGTCACCGAAATAATCAAATAGGTTAGAAAAGGGGGGCTTCGGTCCCCCTTTTTCTCGCTCTTTTACATAAAACAGGATACAGAATAAACATGGCAACAGACACAGGTGCTTATAAAATCAAGGTAAAGCTCGCTGCCTACGATATTAAATTACTTGACACGACGGTCAAGAATATCGTCGCGAACGTGCTTAAAACAGGTGCACAGGTCATTGGGCCTGTTATGCTCCCTGTTGAACGAAAGGTTTGGGCAGTTACTCGTTCTCCTCACGTGTATAAATCATCGATGGAACACTTCGAGATGAGAACTCACAAGCGATTACTTTTAATCGCGAACTGGAACCCAAAGACAATTGAAGCCTTACAAGGCGTCAATGTCCCTGCCGGCGTATCAGTTGAATTGAATCAGAAATAGCATGACACTCTTTGGAAAGAAAATTGGAATGTCACACGTAGAGCAGGGATTTTTTGTCAAACCCGTAACAGTTCTTGATATTACAGAGAATGTTGTTGCAAAAATTTCTGACTCTAAAGTGTTGATTGGTTGGGGAAAAATTAAACACCCAACAAAGGCTCAGCTTGGTCAGTATAAAGATTTAGGTTTTGCACCACAAGCAGTTACAGAAACTGATTTTGTTGCAGAAGGTCTTACCGTTGGTAAACTTAATCTTCCTGAATTACCTGCAAAAGTTTCAGCTACTGGAACATCAAAAGGTAAAGGATTTGCAGGTGTAGTCAAGCGATACAAATTTAGTGGTGGTCCTAAAACTCACGGTGCATCAGATCGTGAAAGAGCTCCTGGTTCAATTGGGCCGGGTACAACTCCAGGTCGTGTATTAAAAGGAACCCGTATGGCAGGCCGTATGGGTAGTGACACCGTCAAGGTCCAAAACCTTGAAGTCGTTAAGGTCTTTACCGATAACGACAAAACCTACTTAGTGCTCAAAGGTGCAGTACCTGGAGCAAATGGAAGTCTAATTCAACTTACGTGGTAATGTCAGTAACTTTGCCAATATACAATTTGGATGCAAAGAAAGTAGGAGATTACTCCTATACACCTTTTGGTGAGTCACTTTCTGAGCAAACGCTCGCACAAATCATGCGAGTTTATTTAACGAATACTCATCAAGGTACCGCGCAAGCGAAAACTCGTGGTGAAGTATCTCGTCCCGATAACAAACCATGGAGACAAAAAGGTACAGGTCGTGCTCGTCACGGTTCTAAGAACTCTCCAATTTGGGTCGGCGGTGGTGTAACTTTTGGTCCTCGTGCATATACGAAGCGAATGACACTCTCAAATGCATTGAAGCAAAAAGCGATGCGTTATCTATTAGATTTAGAGATTAGTGGCGGAAGCGTGGTTATCGTTAAAGATATGACCGAGAATGCAAAAACGAAAGATGTCGCTGCCTTCTTGCAGTCAGTTAATTCATTCAGAATTCCTGTTGTTGCAGTAGTTCAAGCAAAAGATGAAAAAACAGCTGCAATGTTCCGTAATATCCCAGGCGTAACTATTCGTAGAGCATCATTGATTTCCCCACTTGATATGAACAAAAAAGCACTTTATGTATTTGCAGAAAGTGCCCTAAATCGCTTAGTTGAAAGGGTAACGAAACATGACGTCTAAAGTATTTCCAGTAAAGACTGAAAAGACCTTTAAACTTGCCAATAAAGGTACATACACTTTTGCCACTATGCAAGATATGGCAAAATCTGATATAATCAAGGCGTTAAAGGAACTTTACAGTGTTGACGTTACGGATGTTACCTCTCTCGTTCGAAAAGGAAAAGAGAAAAGGAACGCTTTAACCCGTAAAAAACATACAACTCCTTCATATAAGAAAGTGTATGTGAGACTTGCGAAAGGCCAGTCTCTAGATCTTTTTAAATAATGGTGAACAAGCATGGCGCTTAAAAGATATAAACCTACAACTAGTACACGCAGACAGCGAGTGATCATCGACCGATCTTCATTTGCTAAAAAAACAGCTGCGCCGAAGAGTTTGCTTAGCAACAAGAAAAGGGCTTCGGGTCGAAATAATCAAGGAAGAATTACTGTTCGCCATAAACAAGGTGGAGTAAAGAAGACATATCGAGTAATCGACTTTAAACGCGATAACTTTGATATTGTTGGAACTGTTATCTCCATTGAATATGATCCAGGACGAACCGCTGCAATTGCATTAGTAAGTTTTGCAAATGGTGATAAAAGATTCATTCTTGCACCAGAAGGTATGGTCGTTGGTTCAAAAGTTGTCTCCAGTAAAAAAGAAGTAGCATTAGAACCAGGTAACGCAACAATCCTCAAGAATATTCCATCAGGTTTTTATGTTCACTGTGTTGAATCAGAACCAGGTCGAGGCGCAAGCATTGGCCGTTCAGCAGGTATGGCAATTCAAGTACAGGGTTCAGTTGGTAAGTATGTTCAAGTTAAAATGCCATCTGGTGAAATCAAATTGATTCATGGCGAGTCTCTCGCGACTCTTGGTAAAGCATCTAACGAAGATCACATGCACGAAGTCATTGGAAGTGCTGGTACACACCGCAGAATGGGTGTTCGTCCAGGCGTCCGTGGTGTAGCAATGCATGCTCAGCAGCACCCACACGGTGGTGGTGAAGGTAAAACCGGAACTGGTGGTCCAGCAAAGGATATTTACGGTCATCGCGTAGGTAAGAGAACCCGAAATAACAGAAGAACTGATAAGTTCATTCTTAAGAGAAGAACTAAGTAAATCTAAATAACTATGTCACGATCACTGAAAAAAGGAATATATATCACCCCGACAATACAAAAGAAAGTCGAGGCTCTACGCGCATCTGGTAAAGCAACTGAAGTAGTTGTTAAAACCTGGGCACGTGATTGCACGATTTTCCCAGATATGGTTGGAATGAAATTTGCTGTGCACACAGGCAAAGACTTTACTACGGTACTTATTACCGAAGATATGGTAGGTCATCGCTTGGGAGAATTTGCAATTACCCGCAAATTCCAAGGTCACGCAAAGAAAGGTAAGATTTCAAAGCTCTACGGCTTCTCTGGTCGTTTCTTGAAAGATTAGTAATATGAAAGAATAGAACTATGATTGTGACCGCAAAACAAATAAACATCCCAATGTCACCAAAGAAACTTGCAAGAGTTGTCGAGGTTGTCAAAGGGCATAATGCACTTAAAGCGTTAGATGAACTTAAGCTTCTTCCTCAGAAAGGTGCTTTTTATGCTCATAAGGTATTGTCTTCAGCAGTAGCAAACGCTGAACACAACTTCAAATTGGATACCTCAAAGCTTGTTATTAGTAAAATCTGGGCGTCAGATGGCATGAAGCGACTCCGCAAAATCAGATTCGCATCTCGTGGCCGTGTAACGTTCATCCGAAAATATCGATCTAACTTGTACCTAGAGTTGACTTATGGGAAATAAGGTTAACGCCACTGGGTTTAGAATTGGAGTCATTAAGAATTGGCTCTCAACCTGGTTTAGTGGCAAAAAAGCTGATTACACGAAAAATCTTCAACAAGATTTAAAGGTTCGTGATTTCATCAACAAAACTTTTGTTGCAGCAGAAATTCAAGATATTGAAATCAACCGTGCAGCAAGCTCATTGGAAGTTATCGTTCACGTTGGTCGTCCAGGTATGGCAATCGGTCGTGAAGGTAAGCTTATTGAGAAGGCTAAGAAAGATTTGATCCGTGAAGTTGGTACAAAAGCTGTTGATTTGCAAATTAAAGGTGTACAACAACCACAGTATTCAGCAAGAATTGTTGCACGACAAATCGCCGATGGTATCGAAAAACGTCGCTCAGTAAAATCGTTGGTAAAACGAGCTGTTGAATCAGCACAAAGAGCTGGTGTACAAGGCATCAAAATCTGGGTAGCAGGTCGTTTGACTGGTGGTGAACATGCTAACGTGTATAAAAAACAGGTTGGTCGAGTTCCATTGCAAACACTTCGCGCAGATATCGATTATGCTTACGAACGAGCAAAATCAATGAACGCTGGTATTCTCAGTGTCAAAGTATGGATTTATAAGGGTGAAATTTATTAAAGTAAGAGAATAGATCATGTTACAGCCAAACCGATTAAAATTCAGAAAACCACACGCAGTAAAGCCTGACAATAAGAAACCAGTTGTTGATCAACTCAACTTCGGTTCATTTGGTCTTATGTCACTCGAGAATGCGTTGGTTCCAGCTAATCAATTAGACGCAGTCCGCCGAGCAATCGTTGGCTACGTTAAGAGAAAAGGTAAACTTTGGATGAAAGTGTTTCCATCACATCCAGTAACTAAGCACCCTGCAGAAACTCGTATGGGTAGCGGTAAAGGTGATATCGATCATTATGCAGCCGTTGTAAAGAAAGGGAGAATCCTTTTTGAACTTGGTGGTGTTGATGAAAAAGATGCAATAGAAGCGTTTAGACGAGCAGGACACAAATTGTCAGTAAAAGTTAAGGTAGTTAAGAAGCAGTAACATGGATAAAAACGAAATTGTAACAAAAGTGCAAGAATTGAGAAAAACTATTGCAGAAAAAAGGCTTGCCTTGGTTAAGGGTGAGCTTAAAGATACCAGCAGTCTTTCAAAAGCAAGAAAGGAACTTGCAGCATTATTGACTAAGTTAAACACCACGCAATATGGCGCGTAGTGCCCTCCAAGGAGAAATTACCAAGATCAGTGGTAACAAAACATATCGCGTAACGATTCAGTACAAGAAAATGAATCCGTTATATAGAAAAATTGTTTCATTCAAGAAGTCATTCCTCGCACATAGCGAAAATGATCATCAAGTTGGTGAAAAAGTTGAGATTATTCCAGCTTCACGCCGAATGTCAAAAATGAAACATTACGTAATTGTTGAAAACGCTAAGGTAACCAAGAACTAGTATGATTAAGTTTGGAACATATGTAAACGTCGCTGACAATACTGGTGCCACTCGAGGTCGAGTTATCGGTACCTATGGCGGAACCAAGCGAAAAGTAATTCGTTTGGGCGATGTAGTAAAAATTACTGTTAAGGCAGCAAGACCAAATGGTGCAGTCAAGAAAAGTGAAATGCATCGCGCAGTTTTAGTGAGAGTTGTAAAAGAACAGCGCAGAGAAGATGGCACGTATATTCGATTTGATGATAACGCCGTCGTTATTCTTGATGGAAACACCAACGAGCCAAAAGGAACTCGTATTTTCGGACCAGTAGCACGTGAATTGAAATCATTTGGATTTGACAAGATAACTTACTTGGCACCTGAAACACTATGAAAAGGATAAAAGCAGGCGACACAGTTGTCGTCATTTCCGGTGACGAAAAGGGAAACAAAGGAAAAGTACTCAATGTCCTTGGTGACCGAGTAATCGTCGAAGGTATTAACAAGATGAAGAAATTCATCAAAAAGAATGTACTTGGAAAGAATCAAGAGGGAACAATGGTTGAAATCGAAAGACCATTCCATGTCTCAAACGTTCAGGTTATTGATCCAAAGACAGGTAAGGCAACAAAAACTCGATTTGAAACAAAAGATAACAAGAAAGTACGTGTTGCAAGAAAGTCTGGTGAAGTAATTGTTCCAGTAACTATTGAAACAGCAAAAGATGAAGAAACCAAAGAGACTGAACCAAAAAGTAAGTCAACAAAGAAAGTAGTTAAGTCAAAAGCAAAGAAGAATGAAAACGCTTAGAGAACGCTTTGAAAAAGAGATTCTTCCCAAATTTATGACCGATCATGGCATAAAGAACAAATTGGCAGCACCAGCTCCAGTCAAAGTTACCATCAATATGGGCTTAGGTGAAGCACTTAAAGATAAAGGTGTTATCGATGGTTACACAAAAGATTTAGAGTTAATTGCAGGTCAAAAAGTCGTTGCAACCCGTGCCAAGAAGAGTATTGCAGACTTCGCTTTGAAAAAAGGCGATATAATCGGCTTGAAAGTAACTCTTAGAAATGATAGAATGTGGCATTTCTTAGACAAGCTCGTTAACATCGTTTTACCCCGAGTAAAAGACTTTCGTGGTACTTCGGCAACTGCATTTGATGCACATGGTACATATACCTTAGGTATTACCGAATTGGTAATCTTCCCAGAAATCGATGCAACCAAAGTAACCAAAACGAAAGGATTCGGTATCACGATTACCTTCAAGAATGGAACGAAGGAATTAACAAGTGATATGTTGAAAAGATTTGGGTTTATATTTAAGGAATAAAAGAATATGTCAAAGAGAATAAGAGAAGCAAAACATAAGCGACTCGTGCAAAAAGCACCGTTTAAGACACGTATCTATAACCAGTGCTCACGTTGCGGACGACGCTCAGCGTACATTAGAGACTTTGGTGTCTGTCGTGTATGTTTGCGAGAACTTGCCCACCAGGGCCTACTTCCAGGTGTAACTAAATCCAGCCGGTAAACGATGACAAACTTTAACATAGGAGACACACTCATCAGACTCAAGAATGCTGCAATGGTCAGCAAGAAGGTAATTGAAATTCCAAAGTATAAATTTGCAATTTCAGTTCTTGAAGTTTTGAAGAACAAAGGATATGTCGTAGATTATGAAGTAACAGGACGTGAGTTAGTTGTTACTCTTAAATATGCCGAAAATGGATTATCAGCGATTCAAGACATTCGTGTTTACTCACGACCAGGTCGACGTTGGTATATCAAGGCAGAAGAAATGAAACCTGTTCGATCAGGTACCGGTATCATGATTGTTTCTACTCCACGTGGTGTTATGACTACTGTAGATGCAAAGAAAATGAACGTCGGTGGTGAACTTATCTGTGAGGTCTGGTAATTATGTCACGAGTAGGATTAAAACTTATAAAAATTCCAACGGGAGTTACCGTTACGTTGCTTGACAATAAGGTAGTCGTTAAAGGCAAGTTGGGTGAACTTTCAGAGAATATTCCAGCAGGAATCACAGTAAAAATTGATGGTGATACTATCAATGTTGAACGACCTAATGATATTCGCACAATGAAGATGCTTCACGGAACCGTTCGAGCACTTATCGCAAATATGATTACTGGTGTCACCGAAGGTTTTTCAGTAGAACTCGAATTGGTTGGTGTTGGATACCGTGTTTCTCTTGAAGGATCAAACCTTTCATTGGCAATTGGTTATAAACACTTAGTAAAGTATGAGATTCCTTCTTACTTAAAAGTAGAAGTTCCATCTCAAACAAGTATCAAGATTTGGGGAATCGACAAGCAAAAAGTCGGTCTTTATGCTTCAATGGTTCGTGCATTAAAACCACCAGAACCATATAAAGGTAAAGGAATTCGATATGTTGGCGAGGTCGTTAAGAAGAAAGAAGTTAAGACAGCAGCAGCATAAGTTAGTGAATTGAAGTATGGAAATTGCAACAAAAAGAAACAGAACACGCTTTAAAATGAAGATGGCAAGCAAGCTCCCACGAGTAAGCATTAATAAGACCAATCAGCATTTTTCAGCACAACTCATCGATATGCAAGCTGAGGGTAAAGTCTTAGCAGCAATTCATGAGAAAACCTTTGCAAAATCAGCAAAGGCTGAAAAGATGAAACCAGTCGAGAGAATTACAGCGATGGGTGAATCATTTGGAAAAATGATTCAAGAAGCTGGGGTAAAAGCCGTCAGTTACGATCGCTCAGGGTATATCTATCACGGAAAAGTGAAAGCTTTTGCTGATGGAATGAGAAAATCAGGGTTAACATTATAATTCCGAGTTCATGGATCAGAAGAACAACAACAACAATAATAACCGAGGACCACGCCAAAACAATGGTCGACGTCCACCATATGAGGAGAAGAAGTACAATTCAGAGTTAATTGCCCTTCGACGTGTTGCAAAAGCAACCGCAGGTGCAAAAAGACTCCGCTTTAGTGCAGTAGTTATTATTGGTGATAAAAAAGGTAAAGTCGGAATTGCAATGGGTAAGGGATTAGATCCTCAAGAAGCAATGCAAAAAGCAATCAGAAAAGCCGAAGGCTCAATGATTACTATTCCATTGTCTGCAGAAGGAAAATCAGTGCCTCACCGTGTTGATGCAGAATATAAGGCAGCAGGAGTATTAATCAAACCAGCTCCAATCGGTACAGGTGTCGTTGCTGGTGGATCAATCCGAAAAGTATTAGAAATGGCCGGTATTGAAAATGTCGTTGCAAAGCGTATGGGAACACCAAATTCGTTAACAAACGCATATTGCACAATTGTGGCACTCTCTAAGTTGAAACAAGTGAAGAATGGAAATCGTTCTGAAAAAGTTAGTACTAAATAAGCAGAAGCGACGAGGCCGAGGAATCGGTTCAGGCGTTGGTGGTCACACTGTTGGCTATGGTCAAAAAGGTCAGGGCTCACGTGGTGCACACAAAGTCGGTATTGCTGCAGAAGGTGGTAACATTCCATTGTTCCGTAAATTACCAGTACAGAGTGGTTTTCGCTCAGTAACTGCAAAGCCAGCAACGGTAACTCTTTCATGGTTAAATGTTCATACGAAAGAAGGCAGCGTTGTTGATGCAGCATTCTTGAAAGCTGAAAAAGTTCTTGCAAAAGTAACTGATGCTGCAAAGATTGTTGGAATTGATAAACTTGACCACAAAATCACGGTTAAAGGTCTCAAAGTTTCAGCAGGTGCTAAAAAGGCAATTGAAGAAGCTGGTGGGAACGTGATAGACTAGGGCCATGCTTTCATACTTGAAGAATAAAGATATTGTTCGTAAAGTTCTTTTTACGCTCATTATCATTGCAATATTTAGATTAGTCGCAGTAATTCCAATTCCTGGTATTCCTCGTGACGCTATGCGCGAATTGCTTCAGGGCAATAACTTTGTTCAAGTTATCGGACTTTTATCTGGAGGTTTACTCGAAAGTATTGGTATTTTGACTATTGGTTTAGGACCATACATTAACGCATCTTATGCGTTTCAACTTTTGAGTGTCATGGTTCCTCAAATCAAGGAGCTTTATCAAGGTGGCCCAGTTGAGCGAAAAATGTTAACGCTCTATACTCGTTTACTTGCCGTTCCACTAGCAGTAATTCAATCTGTAGTTATCTATACGATTTTGAGCCAAACAGGCCTGCTAGGAACTATTCCTACACAGCTTGAGGTCGTTGCAATTATTGTGCTTCTTACGTTCGGTTCAATGTTCGCAATGTGGTTAGGTGAACTTATTACTGAATTCGGTTTAGGTGGAGGTACTTCAGTAATTATTCTTGCAGGCATTTTGGTAAGTGTGCCTACTCGTTTGTATTCAGATATCACCTCAATGGGGTTACTCTGGAAGCAATTAACCTTAGTAGGTGTTGTCTTGGGTTCTGTTATTTTGGCAATCATAATTGCCTTGGCAGTTCGCAAGATAAAGCTCATCTACGCAAGACGTGTAAGACCAACAGGCTTGGGTGGTTACTCTAATTACATTCCGTTAAGTATTAATACCGCTGGTGTTATGCCAGTTATCTTTGCAATGTCAATTTTGGACGTTCCAAGAATTCTATTGCAGTACTTAAGTGGTCAAGTTACGAATCAAACTTTCCAGAATGTTGCTACCTCGGTTTTGACGTTTCTTGGAAACCAATACTATTATGATGCAACATTAATGGTAATTACTATTTTCTTTGCATTCTTCTCAGCATACATCGTTTTCAGGCCTGAGGAAGTCGCAGAAAACATTAACAAACAGGGAGCCTTTATCGAAGGTGTTCGCCCAGGTAAAGAAACTCAGCAATATTTGAACAAAGCACTCTGGACAACTACATTGTTTGGATCACTCCTTCTCGCAGTTATCACCGTCGTTCCAAGTATTATCGTGACTCAGTTTGAATTACCACAACAGATTATTAGTGGTACAGGAGCAATGATTCTTGCAGCAGTTATCATGGACATTATCCGTCAAATTCAAGCTATGCGTTTGATGGATCAAAATGCAAAGAATTATTACTAAAGCAACTATGGAAAAACTTCCAGCGAAGATCCAGCTGATGAAAGCTGGTGGAAAGATTTTGACTTCAATAATGAAAACAGTTTTATCTCACGTAAAAGTGGGGACAACTGGTTTTGATCTCGAAGCAATCTTTGAGCAACAACTTAAGCAGTATAAAGTTGTATCCGCGTTTAAAAATTACGAAGGGTACCCGTATCATCTATGTATTGGGGTAAATGATATGGTAGTTCATGGATTTCCATCAGATAAAAAGTACGAAAATGGCGATATTGTTTCTGTAGATATGGGATGTATTTATCAAGGCTATTATCTTGATATGGCGCGAACCGTTGTAGTCGGTGAGGATATTCATGGTTATCAGCCATTTATTGATGCAGACAGACAGGCGCATTTTGCTTCAGTAAAACAGGCAAAAGTGGGAAATCGAATAGGAGACATGTCAGCTGCTTCGCAGTTTATCATGGAAGAGCAAAATCCGTATTCAATTGTGCGCGAAATGGTTGGTCATGGTGTCGGAGAAAGATTGCACCAGCCACCAGATGTTCCTGGTTACGGTAGAAAAGGTACAGGGCCACAAGTTAAAGAATTTCAAACATTGGCAGTTGAAATTATTGCCATAAACAATGTTGATCCAGCAATTAAAACACTCAAAGATGGCTGGCAGACAGTCACTAAAAGTGGCGGTGTTTGCGCAATTTATGAAAACACGATATACGTCGGTAAAAATGGTGGTGTTTTGTTGACTGGCGAGGCAGAGTAAAGTACAATTCATCATAGGGCTTAGTTTGACGTTTAATGAATTGAAAAATATTGTAAAACTACAAAACATGAATTTAGCGGAATCTTTGATTCTGCTACGTCTGTAAACCCTCTAATAAATTAGTTTGGTAAACACTATGTTGTCAATTTGGCTACTAGTGCTGTTCGTTCTTCTGACCCTTGCAGGGGCAGGTGCGGCAGTGTATTTTTATATTCTTCTTCAGAAAGAGAGAGACAATTTCAAGTCTCAATCCTCAGAGAAAGTTAAGGAAATTGCACAAAAATTACTTAAAGATAAATACCGAGAAGCTGATGAAGAAGCGCAACAATTGAGAACTCAAGCTCGACAATTTTACGATCGAGTTAAAGCTCAGTTCAAAGCTCAACAGCAGGAACTTGAAAAGAAGGAAAAGCTTCTTGAAGAGCAACGTGCTCATGTTGAAAAAACAGAATTAGCATTGGTTAAAAAAGAAGAAGATGTTGCAGAGATTCGTAAGAATTTACTCGTAAAGCTTGAAAAAGTCGCAGGAATGAGCAAAGAAGAAGCTCAGCAACTCTACATGAAGGAATTTGAAGCCAGTTTGGTTTCATATAAAGCAAAGAAGATTTCGGATGTTGAAAAAGAAATCGCGGTATCAGCAAATGAAAAAGCTCAAGAACTAATCGTTGACGCGATGCAAAGCGTTGTTACTGATTATGTTGATGAAGTTACCGTAAGTAGTGTCGAAATTGGTAGCGAAGAAATTAAAGGAAAGATCATCGGTAAAGAGGGACGTAATATTCGTGCGTTTGAAAAGGTTACGGGTGTTGATGTCATTATTGATGAATCACCAACAGCAATTGGATTGTCATCGTATGATCCAGTTCGCCGTGAAATTGCGCGTGTCGCGTTAGAAAAGTTGATCAAAGATGGACGTATTCATCCAGTCACAATTGAAGAACAGTATGCAAAAGCAAAGAAAGATGTGGTTGTCGAACTAGAGAAAGCAGGTAAAATGCTTGCTGAAAAAGCAAATTGGTTTGATATTCCAGCAGAATTGGTACCAATTATCGGACGATTAAAATATCGTCGTAGTAAAGGTCAGAGTATGGTAGAGCATACTTTAGAAGTCATGGGAATTGGTGAGTATATTGCTCGCGAGATAAAAGCAGATGTATCTACCGTCTTAAAAGCCTGTTTGCTACATGATATCGGTAAAGTCTTAACCACAAAAGTTAAGAAGCCACATCATCATATTAGCGGAGATGTCGCTCGTAAATATGGTCTTGGCGAGAAGATTGCTAATGCAATTGAGGCTCACCATGAAGATATTGAACCAACAAGTATTGAAGCAGTTATTGTAAAAATGGCTGACTCAGTATCTGGTGCACGATCGGGCGCTCGAAAAGAAAGCGTTGGTGACTATGTCGAGAGAATCGAAAATCTTGAGAAAGTTGCATATGAAGTAGCTGGCGATGCAGCTGAAGAGGTGTTCGCGGTTCGTGCAGGTCGCGAACTACGTGTCATGGTCAAACCAAATCAGATCAATGACGAAGAATCAGTTGTCTTGGCTCACAATATCGCTAAGAAGATTGATGAAACAGGTGTCTTTCCTGGAATCGTCAACGTTGTTGTCGTGAGAGAACTTCGTGCTCACGCTAGCTCGGGCAACTCGTAAACGAGTTGTCGTTTGTTTGTCAGAGGGGCGGAATGCTGCGCATTCCGCCCCTCTTTTCATTGTTTTTTTTGTTATCTACCTTGCCCTATATTACTTTAATCCCCAGTTTCCCGAGCTGTATACGTAAATATCCTTGACAAGTAGCCTATTTTGCACTATAACTGAAAAAACATACTTAAGGAGGACAGAAAACATGACCAAAGCACAACTCTTCAGCATGCTTGCCGACAAGACAGGTATGTCAAAGAAAAATGCAAAGGCAGCCGTCGAAGCATTTGTTGATGTCGTTACTTCAGCACTTAAAAAGCGCGATTCAGTAACCATCACTGGCTTCGGTAAGTTTGGTACTCGCCACGTCGAGGCTCGTGAAGGTGTTACACCATCAAAGTCTGGATCAGGCAAGAAGTATAGTGTCAAAGCACACTATGCACCAACCTTCAAGGCTGGTAAGCAGCTCAAAGAAGCAGTAAAATAGTTCAGCAGAACTATTGACTCTTAGTGCGTTGCATTAAGAGATGTCAGAAAAGGGGAGGGAAGACGCAAGTCTTGTCTCCCTTATTTTTTGTAAAAAATCCCAATATGCTATAATTACGTGGTTCTTCAGAAGGTCGTCTTTGAGAATAGTAAAAAATATTTTCAAAAGTAGCTCAGTGGCCGAATGGACTAGAGCGTCTGGAGTTATCGAAGTATTTGAATTGGCATTAGCCAATTTATTCATTTTGATAACTTTGGGCGCTTTTTTTATGCACCCAGGGTAACCAATAACCATCTGCGACAAAATTGTCGTATTTGGAAATAAATTATTAGGTACCTGGGTATGGCAAACGATTCCCAGTTCAAATTATCAACGCTTATTGTTGGAACAAGAGGCGTAAAAGAGTATAGAGCTTCTATACCACAGTATATTCATTCTCAAGATTTTGTACTCGAAATTGGGTGCGAATGGGGAACAACAACAGAGATACTTGCAAAATATACGAGTAACATTGTTGCCACTGACATAAGTCTTGAATGTATTGAACGAGCGCAACAAATGCGTCCAGCGATAAGATTCGAAACGCTAGATGTCTTTAATGTCCAGAAGGCAATGAGTTTTGGTATTTCATTTACGAAAATGTATATCGATGTTTCGGGATTTTCAGGATACAAATCTTTTCTAGATGTTGTCGCTCTTTGTGACCTATATGCAAGTGTGTTCCCTTTGAGAGCAATAGTTATTAAAAGTGGAGCAATTAAAAACTTCGCAAAAAGATGCATTGCATTTAACACGTCTGAGATTTAAAGGTAACGAGTTGTAATTGAGAGAAGTTCTGAATTCAGGTGTATTGATCATTAAGAATTACTAATTGATAATTAGTGTCTTATCACTTATAATGCCTTATGCTCCGAAACCTGGTACGTTTCTTCACGTTTTTCCTCATGTTGATGGTTTTGTTGGCACGTTTTGGTATTCCTGAAATTTTAGCTTCAGAGATTTCAAATATTTATCTGGTAGAACAGGCAAATAAAGAGCGTTTGGCACAAGGGCTAACTCCACTCAAATATAACAAGAAACTTGAGAGAGCTGCTTTTTTGAAGGCAGAAAATATGCTTAAAGAGCAGTATTGGTCGCATTATGGCCCACATAAAGAAAGTCCATGGCAATTTATTTTGCAAACTGGTTACAGCTATCAGGTTGCAGGTGAAAATCTTGCAAAAGGTTTCAGTGAAGCACAATCTGTTCATGACGCTTGGATGGCGAGTCCAACGCATCGCGCAAATATCATGGACTCACGATATCAAGACATTGGCATAGCAGTTGTAAAAGGCGATCTTCTGGGGAACAACGTATATTTAGTTGTTCAAATGTTCGGAAATGTCAATGCTTCTGTAACAGGTTCACCAGCTGATTATCCACGATTGCAGATAACTAGTCCAGAAGATGGCGATATTCTTGAAGATGGAATCATCGATATTCGAGGTGAAGCAGATAAAATTGAATCATCTGGAGTATCCGTTTATATAGACAAAACAATGCTTGGCACTACGCAGCCTGTTGAGAAGAAGTTTTCCTTAGAAGCAAATTTATCGGGCTCACAGGGTGAACAAACTATTACTGCAAAAGCCGTAGGAATTGGAGATACGTATTTGGCAGATAATGTTGTAGTTACCGTTATTAAGAATGCCTCAACCGATGTAGCAACCAAGAATTGTATAACCGGTAAAATTAATGCGGTTGATTTTGAACTTCGTTATTCATGTTCAACAAAACCTCAGAGTTTTACGGCAACAATTGAAGCTGTTAAATATACAGCTGATAGCGCGCAGAATCTTATTAAAATTCCGGTTTCAGCACTTCCCGAGAATGATGCGCAGATTATTGTGTCATTGCAATTTCCAAATCAAGCGAATACGGCAACGTCTTTTCTGCTTTCAGATTTTGGTGTTGTTGCATCGCAGCAACAAACGGTAGCAGGAAGTGGGCAGAATATCTTTTCGTCGCTTACATTGAAGCAGGGTATAACCGTCATTTTTGTTATAGCTGCAATTTTGCTTCTTTTGTATATTGCTCAACTTATCTATAAAAAACAGCTATTTGAGCATCGCGCAGAAGTTCTCATTATTGCAATATTTCTGGTAATTCTATTTATTGTATTTAATGTTGGAATTGTCAGATTATGATGTCACTAACTGCCCTTACAATTATAACTTTGGTATGGTTGGCTTCTGTCTCAATTCAGGGTGTGCCCTTATTGTTCGCCCCAATTGCACGAGTTAAACGGGCTCAAGTTATTGCTATAACGGTCTTAACGTTATTGGCAATTGTTACAGCGTGGATTGGTAGAGAATATCTCCATTCGGTTAGCGGGTACTCATTACTCGTTGCTTGTGTCGCAGGTAGTATAGGTTATGTCATATTGAAAAGGTTGGATTACTATGTTGATGACCTGTTGCGTGAGCTTTTGTTGGTGGTATCAATTTCGTCGGCGATTTCAATTATGACTTCAGTATGGTTCTGGGGAATTGAGCAAAATCCTTCGCTTATTGGTATTCGCATTGCAATTGCCTTAATACCTCTTCTTATTTTAACCATTGTCTGGCTAACACAGAAAGAAAGTTCACTTTTTTGGATGGCAGGTATATATATCGCGATGTTAGTCATCAAAACAGTAATCTTGCCGTGGTGGTTAATTTGGACTCCGATCCTATCATTGCTTTTCGCAGTTCTTGCGGGATACACGGTATATTGGCAAATTACAACAACAAAAGCAGAAAAACTCTTTGCCTGGAATATTGAACCTGCAAAAATATGGCTAATGTTAGCCGGACTAGCGGGCTTATTAGTGTTAGCCTTTTAAATCTTTTTGAGAATTTTTACCGTTTGCTCACCTGCAGGTGTTGAAAAGGCGATTTCTGCACCAACTTCCTTGCCAACAATGGCTTTTCCGATTGGTGATTCTTCTGAGAAGTGACCTTGTAATGGATCTGCTTCTAGTGTTGGTACGATTTTAATCTTTAGTTTGTTACCGTTTATAGCGACTTCGAGAACATCACCAAGTTTGATTTGTTTTGATTTTGCTGAATCTTCGGTAACTAAAGTAGCTTCTTTGAGTAATTGCTTCAATTCGGTTACTCGAAGGCGTGCAATTTCCATTTCTTCTTTTGCTGTTATCCATGCGTTGTTCTCGCTTAGATCACCGTCTTCTCGTGCCGTTGCCATTCTTTTTTTGATATCAGGCAAGGTTACTTTTTGAAGTGTTTTTAATTCATCTTCTAATTTTTTGAATCCGTCCTTGGTTAGAAACACAGCAGCCATATTTTTTTTGTTGAATTTATTTGGGGGTTATTAAAAAGTGCGTAATCTGAATACAGTCAATAGTCTAGCACAGAATGCAATACTGTCAAGCGTTTTTGTATTAGGGTAAAATAACGTATGGATAGATCTTTTGTAATAAGAAAGGAAATAAATGTACAGGCTACTTTCGATATTGGTGAATTCAAAATTGCAGTTGGAGCTATTATTGTTAATTCGAATGGAGAAATTTTATTGACTCAGAGATCTTCCTCACGACAAAATAATGTAGGACAATGGGAATTTATTTACGGTCGCGTACATGTTGGTGAGCATCCGATTGATACTGCTCATCGGGAAGCACGTGAGGAAGTTGGTTTGGAGGTGGAGCCTCTTCATATTGTTGGAATTAAACACTTCAAACGTACCAAAGAAGACACTGATTTCGTCGGATTAGTCATATTGATGCGTGCAATAACTGAGGATGTGATGGCTGACTCTGCTGAAATCTCTGACTATCAATGGATATCGCCAGAGAAAGCTCTTTCGTTTATTGCTGAATATGACAAAGAATTCCTTGTGAAAGCAATCGACATTATGAAGTCGGGCGTTGTCTAGGAAGGAAAAATCTATTATAATTCAGTTGTTGCCGCTATCGTCTATCGGCTAGGACACTAGGTTCTCATCCTAGGAGGCGGGGTTCGATTCCCCGTAGCGGCATGATTTTTTATTTCACAATGTAAATGAATTCTTTCCTTGTTTTTTGTGGAATACAAAAGCATTTGGGGAATCGAAACTTGAGGAGAACATAACTGACGTTATGTTGGTCACAATTTTTTCGAGATATGTATTACAATACAGAAATGCTTACCATTGACCTGCAAAAAATTGTCGCGGATATTAACAATCGTCGTTCACGTGTGCGATACGAGTTTCAGGAAACTGGATTGATGTTGGCAGAAAAATTGAATGATCCGCGACATAAAGCAATATATATGAGAATTGCAAAGGTCGAAGAGCGAGAATTGGTGATGGATGCGTTAAATCATGTGCTCGCAATGCCGAATAGTTCAGGAAATTTAGGGGCACTTTTTATGTGGAAATTAAAAGAAATCAAGAACCGGCCTTTGGAAACGCTCTATTTACGGTTTGATATTCCTGAGGGATATTTTCGTATTGGTGTCATTAGTAATGCTGTGCGTGGTGATATGCCACTAATTTTGGCTGCTCTTGATTTATTTCAAGAAGAACATGCTGAGTTGCTTTCAGTTGAAGTAATTTGGGTATCTCGAACCGCAACCTATGCAACAGTCAGAGTTAATAGTCCGTTTACTGGGTTGTTAGATTATCTTACTGAAGTGAATAAGAAATACAAAAGGCAGATTCGCCTAACTCAATATACTACATGGCAATTTTTTCCTAAGCGAACCGAAAATGAGCTGACAGAAATTCCAACAACTAGTAGTAAATTTACTGGAGAATTGAGAGTTTCTAATCCTGTGTCAGTAAAAAAAGTATTCGAAAAAAGAGGTTTCGGTCGTGGCTATAAGAAGTCTTGAGAAGGGTAGTTCAAACGTAGTTGCTATATCTGCAATGCTCTGATATAATTAAGCGATTTATGATATCACTCGACGGCAAAATACTCTCATCTCTCCCTGACGGGAAGTACAAAGTAGAAGTCGAATATAACGGAAAGAAGAAGCAATTCATCTGCTACGTTTCGGGTAAGATCAGAATGAACCATATTGTTATCGTTGATAATGATAAGGTCAAAATAGAGGTCTCGGAGTATGATCCAGACCAAGGTAAAATAGTCTATCGATATCGATGAAGGTTAAAGCAAGCGTAACCAAGCGATGTCCTAAATGCTACGTAGTTATCCGTACCAAGAAGGGCGCGCATAAACCTAATAAAAAGGTTGTATATGTTTACTGTAGCGCCAATCCAAGGCACAAACAGAAACAGGGATAACTTATATATAGCAGCACATGCCAAGAATACTAGGTATTCAAATCCCTGATCAAAAGAAAGTAACGATCTCACTTCGTTATCTTTTTGGGGTCGGTCCAGCCAGAGCCGCTGAAATCTGCACTGCATGTAAGCTTGATCCAGATAAGCGAGCGTCAGAATTAACTGATGCCGAAATCAAGCTCATTCAGAACTATATTGAGACACACTTCACCGTTGAAGGGTATCTTCGTCAAGAAATCCGAGAGCACATTCGTCGCTTAAAGGATATTCGTAACTATCGTGGCATTCGCCACATCATCAATATGCCTACTCGCGGTCAGCGAACACGACACAACGCTCACACACGACGTGGTCGAAACATGGCAGTTGGTGGTCTTAATCCAAAGATTACTAAGACTTAATTTTAAGTAGCTCGAACTATGGCAGAAGTAAAGAAAGCACAGACAAAAGCGAAAGAAACAGTCAAGAAAGTGAAGAAGGCGAAGGTAAAAGTTACCTCTGGTGAAGCACATATTCTTGCTACGTTTAATAACACAATCGTCTCAATCACCGACGAGCAGGGTAATGCACTCGTGCAATACACTCCAGGTCGCGTTGGTTTTAAGAACTCAAAAAAGAAAACAGCCTATGCAGCAACTCGTGCAGCATCAGCCGCAGCAACAGAAGCGATTGATAAGTACGGTTTACGCGAGGTCAAGGTTTATGTCAAAGGCGCAGGCGTTGGTAGAAACGCTGCAGTCAAAGGCTTAGCCTCGGCTGGGTTAGTAGTTAATCTCCTTGCTGATGTGACACGCACACCACATAATGGTTGCCGTCCACCACGCAAACCAAGGAAGTAGTTATTTGAAAGCTTTGAAATATGATTGGACCAAAAGAAAGATTAAGCCGACGCGAAGGAGTTAACCTCTTCGTTAAAGGCGCACGAAGCTTCTCAGCAAAAGAAGCCTCTGCAAAGCGTCAGACACGCCCTGGGCAGCATGGTGCATCATCACCAAAACTCTCAGCGTATGCCCGACAGCTCCGTGAAAAACAGAAAGTTAAGCGCTTATACGGAATGAAAGAAAAGCAATTCCGACGATTCTATGCATTAGCAGTTAAGTCAGCTAAAAACCAGGATCAAGATAAGGGCTATGTCATGTTGCAATTGTTAGAACGTCGTTTAGATAACGTCGTCTACCTTGCTCAAATGGCACGTTCGAAGAACGCTGCACGTCAAGTCGTATCACACGGTCACGTGTATGTAAACGGCAAGCGTGTAACAATTCCTTCATTTGTTGTTCGCGTTAATGACGTAGTAACAATGAAAGAAGACATGTTCAACAAGGTCAAGGTCGATTATAAAGGACCAATGACCCCAGCATGGTTGGAAACGAAAAAGAATGAGGTCAAAATAGTTGCTCTCCCAACAAGACAGCAAATTGACCCATCAATCAGAGAGAATTTAATTGTCGAGTTGTACTCGAGATAACTTTAATCAAATCAGTCATGTTAGATTTCTCAGGAATTACATCGACAAAGACTGCAGAGAAGGTGCAGGGAGTCTCGGCAACATTCGAAATTGGACCTTTACCAAAGGGATATGGCAATACACTTGGCAACTCACTTCGCCGAGTTATGCTTTCATCTCTTGCAGGTGCAGCTATTACGAGTATTCGTATTAACAACTTAACCCATGAATTCACAACAATTCCAGGTGTTAAGCAAAACGTTCTCGATATTGTTCTTCGCTTGAAGAATGTTCGCGTACGCATTAACGATAATGAAACTTCATCAGTATTAACCCTAACCAAGAAAGGTAAGGGAGTAATCACTGCCGGAGATTTCTCATCATCAAAGGGTGTTGAAATCGTTAATAAAGATTATGTCATTGCAGAAATTACCGATGATTCTGCATCTCTTTCGATCGAAGCAATCGTAGAGGTTGGTGTCGGTTACCGCAGAGCAGATGAATCACTTCGCGATGAAATCGGAAGAATTCCAGTAGATACAGTCTTCAGCCCAGTAAAATTGGTTGATTTCACTGTATTGCCAGCTCGAAAAGGATCACGCGCAGACCTCGACAAGGTTGTAATGACCGTTACTACTGATGGTACTGTTACTCCAGAAGAATCACTTTCACAAGCAGGAGCAATCCTTCGTGATTTCTTCTCAAACATTGCAATCGTTTTTGGTAGCAATGCAGCAGCAGTAGAAGCAGTTTCAACAGATTCGTCAGATTGGAAACTTTCTGAAGTAGGTGTAGATGAAAAAGTAGTCGCAATGTTAGCAGCAGCTAAAATTGAAACAATTTCAGAAGCGGCAGCAAAAGCGAAGACTTATTATTCAAAAGAGTTAGGAATGACTGCAAAGCAAGTCAAAGCAATTGCAGATGTGTTAGCTCAGTATAACTTGACGTTTGCTAAGGATGCGAAAAAGAGTAAAAAGGCTTAACCTTAACGCAAGTAATAAAGCACACGACAAGTTGATGGCGAAGAATCTCTTCACCTCCTTGTTGATGTACGGAAAGATTACTACAACAAAGCCACGTGCGAAAGCCGTAAAAGCATATGCATTGTCAAAGGTTAATGCATATAAAAAACTTACAACTTCATTAGAGCAGAAGCGATGGTTGAATGCGGAAGTATCAACTAAAACTTATGCAAAACGAGTTGCAAACAAAATTACAGGATTTGAGAACTTTGCAGTTTCTGTTGTCATGGCTCAACCAAGAAAGGGTGACAATGCACAGCGTTACGAAGTTAGCATCCTAAATTATGATGCCGAAAAGAAGAATGAATAAGACAACATGGACAAGTGCCAAAGACGTAAAGCGTAATTGGTACGAAATTGACGCAACCGGTATTTCATTAGGAAGACTTGCAGTAAAAGTTGCAAAGCTTCTTATGGGAAAGACTTCAGCTGAATATGTACCAAATATTGATATGGGTAACTATGTCATTATTACAAATGCAGCAGCAGTCAAATTGACCGGAACAAAAGTTAATTACTTGGACATTCGCCATTACACTGGCTATCCAAGTGGTTTACGAAAGCAAAAAGTTTCAACTTTAATGGAGAAAAATCCAGCAAAAGTTATTGAAACAGCAATTCGTGGTATGCTTCCAGATACAAAAATGAAAGACACATTCATGTCACGTTTGAATATCTACAAAGAAGCTACGCATAAACACGAAGCACAAAAGCCAACTAAGATTACCGTTTAAAGCATGGCAACAGTAAAGGTCAAATATTACGAAGGAATCGGAAGAAGAAAAACCACTATTGCTCGCGTTCGCTTGACGGAAGATTCAGCAGCATCATTTGTTGTGAATGGTAAACCTATGGTTGAACTATTCCCAAATGCTTTAGCACAAGAGAAAGTTATGAAACCATTGGTAGTTGCAGGCGTTAACGGAAAATTTAGCGTTTCAGTAAAGGTTACTGGTGGTGGCGTTACTGGCTGGGTTGATTCAATTTCACTCGGAATCGCTCGTGCACTTGTTGAATACGATGCCAAGATGAAATCAGGCCTTCGCACCGAAGGTTTGGTTACTCGTGACCCAAGAGCAGTCGAACGAAAGAAGGCTGGTTTGAAGAAGGCACGTAAGGCACCACGATTCTCAAAGCGTTAGTCGCAGTTTATCCTGGCGAATTTCTTCGTTACTTGTGCGTTCCGCATTCACGGTATATATACATACCGTTTCACTGTGGTACTCCGCATGTTTCGAATTCACTCAGGCTAATTCAGCTCCTTTGATGATTTGCTAAGTGTGGCTTGGAAAAGTATTTTCCAAGCTTTCACTCGCAAGCCGAAAATGCTATCGAACTTTGTTTAAGAAAAGAGGGGGGAGAAAAAATCTTCCCTCTCTTTTTTTTGAGCCATAGTCGTTTGCACAGTCAAATTAAGATGCTCACGATTGAGTGCCAGCCAATGAAAAAGCTTTTCATCTGGCAAGTTTTGTAAATCTGCCCAAATTAAAGGTATTTGTCGTAAAAATTCTGATTCAATTTTTTGAAGGAGCGATAAAGGAGTATTTTCCAGTTGCAAATATCCGTATGGAAATAAAAATCCCGGTAACAACAACTTATAGAGTATTGGCATTGCACGTTGTTTTAAGGTTGTTGCTAAAGTAAACTTTGGTGATTGAGTGCTTGTTAGCTTTTGTTTGGGAAATTCATATTTTTGTTGTCCAATTTGGTTGAGTGCAGTAAGTAAAGGAGAATTGTTATCAGAATTATGTAATTTGCCGTCGAAGAAATCGTTTATCGCTCTAAATATATGATCAGGTAAAAAGATTTTTTGTTCTAATGAAATTTTTCCAAGTGCAAACATTTCAGTCGAATTAGGAAGTAGTTTTAATTCGCCTAAGACGGCGAGAAGAATGGGCCATTCATAATAATGATGAGAAATTGTGACTGGAATATCGATATCAATATAGATGCGTTGCAGGAATTTTTTGTATCCAAGTCGTTGCAAAATTGCCCACAATCTTGGTGCAAAATCTTGATAGTTTTTACGTAATTGGCGAGAAAAACGCATTCGCCGTGGCCCTCGCAAGATTGTTACAAAAATTGAGGTGAATTGGGGCAGCCTATATGGCTCGAGTAGTAATGTTGTGACCATGTTTAAGTATAATCTGCCAATTATGATTGATAACTATGCTAGAAAAATGATATAATATAGGACATAAATTGCTATAAGAAAAATGAAAACTATTCCAGCCACAATTGATAGAGGTGGTTTATTCGTAGTTAACGTTCGAGATGAGCAACATGGTGTGACATCACTATTGTGTGTAGCTTCATCGCAAGGTGATTCCTATTCAATTATCGCAAGTAGGGATACGGATCCAGAAAAGAAATCAGAACGAGTTCGATTTTATTCAGAAAAACAATACAAGGATTACTATTCTATAGACGCAGTTAAGTTTGAAAATACTTGTAACGAATTTGGTAACGTAAACACTGCTATTTTGAGTATATTAGATGTTAATCGCAAAGATGATTTGAAAAGTTGGATAGATCTGGGGAAGGATTCGATAGGTGCTACGCGAAAAGAGTACTTAGTTTATGCAGTTTATGATCTATTTTTGTTAGCAGGCTTAAGTGAAGAATGGCGTGAAAAAATCGCAGAATTCGCATACGAAGTGTATCCAGATGAGAACGATTCGACTGACAGCAAAGAAAGAATGCGTGGTTAGCGAAAGTATCAAAATTGTTTTTGAAATGGTAAAATACACAGAAATAGGGTGCATGAGCAGGAGCTTTGGTCCTTTGGGCTAAAGAGGAAAGTCCCGCCTCACATAAGTCACTAGCGAAAGCTAGGTAGGAGAAATCTTACGGATAGGGTCACAGAAATATACCCAGAAATGGGGTGAAATGCCGAACTGGCTATAGATAACCCCTGGCAGTGAGCAAGTCTAAGACGCTAAGATAAATTCCTGCGTAACAGAAGCGGGCTTACGGTGCGCCCTATTTCAATTTGTAATTCATAATTGTCAATTTTCAGTAGATTTTGTGTGGAATTGATAATTGAAGATTAGTAATTAACAATTAAGTCATGCATATTTCAGAATACAATTATGAATTTCCACAAGAGGCGATCGCAATGTTCCCTCCTGAGGAGCGTGGTTCTACTAAATTATTCGTAGTAGACACGCAGAAAGCTACTATTGCGATTTCTCGATATGATGAATTGGATCAGTTTTTTGATACAAATTGGCATTTGGTAAGAAATGTTACAAAGGTGTTTCACGCACGATTATTTGGGGTTCCGCAATATTCGGATGGCTCGGCGCGTGAAACAGTTGAAATCTTCATCACTGAACCTCGGGCACAGTCACTTGACGAGTATATCGCGCGTCAATGGAGTGAAGAATTCCAGGGTTTTGAACTTGAATTTTTAAGTACGCTCAAGCGTAATCAACTTTCACAATTAGTGTCAATTCAAGGTGACGACGATTTCGAATGGGTTAATGTGCGCAAAATCGATGATGCTTTTCGTGCGATTTTGCGCAAGCGCAGCTCGAAAATCACAGCACAAGATATTTTCGAGCTACTCGAACAAAAAGGCAAAGTACCTTTGCCACCGTATATTAAGAGAGATACCATTACTGCTGATGATGCGCGGTATCAGACAATCTTTGCTAAGAAAACTGGTTCTGTCGCAGCACCTACAGCGTCATTGAATTTTACAAAAGCTCTTGAAAAGCGACTGCAAAATAAGAAGGTAACAATTGACGAAATTATCCTTCATGTAGGGCGTGGCACGTTTATGCCTCTCCGCGATGAAACCATTGAAAAAAATGTCTTACATCATGAGCCAATTTACATTCCGACTGAAACGTTGCAATCGCTTTATGAGGCAAAAACAAGAGGGCAGCGGGTAGTCGCAATTGGTACAACGGTAACACGAACATTAGAAACAGTCGCACAGCAAATTATGACAAAGCAAGTGCAACCAATTCTCGATGAAACGAATCTATTTATTTATCCGCCGTATGAGTTCAAAATCATCGATGGATTACTTACGAATTTCCACTTTCCGAAGAGTTCATTGATAACGTTGGTCGATGCCTTTTTGCGTCACAAAAATTCGAAACTTTCATGGAGAGAAATTTACGAATTCGGAATAAAAAATGACGCTAAACTTTTCTCTTACGGAGATTCAATGTTAATTATTTAATAGTTAATAGATAATATCAAATAAAAAAGCTACTGATTATTAAATATTACCTATTAAGATTCTACACAACTCCCTTAAACAAATTCTCCTTCTTTCCAACCAACAAGACTGTTTGTTTTTCAAGAATGTTCCAAATGAATGGATCCATTTTTTGTTTACGATTTCTAAAATCTGAGGTGGTAATTATGGTGTAGAGCAATTCTTTCTGTAAGTTCGTTTCAATATTGTGTAAGAAAATTGAGACTTGATCAATTTTTGGAGAGCCTACAATCAGTAAATCGATATCATATTTATCTTTTGGTAAACCAAAAAGAAAGTGTGAAGTCAGAAGAACAAAATCTGTACCATCGAAAATATCTTGGTTGTTCATGATCATTCCGCCAACACCGTAAGATTTATGGAATAATGAAACGATCTCATCAAAGAAAGGATGTTCACGATTTAGTGAATAAAAATTCTTCGAAGGAGTCTTTTCTTCAATAAGTAGGTTTGTCTTTTTCAAAAGGGCTACTTCGCGACCAACTGCATGAACCTGCAATTTAACGATTCTACTAAGCTCTCTAAGCCCTGAGCGAACTTCAATATTCTCGAGAAAATGCCAAAGAATTCGAGTTCTTGTTTTTGAGCGGAGCAGCTTTTCAATAGTTAACGCAGTATTAAATTGCATTGTCGTGTGTATTTATCTTAAATGTATACCTTTTGTATGATAACATGAGTTTTTGAGAAATGCTATACCGAAATAATGGTTAAATGGTAAAAATCAAATATACTTTGTGATATAGGACTCATTGACCGATTACTAAGCAACTTGTTATAGTGACTTATGAATTCGTTAATTATGGTTAGGCACGGTCAATCCCGCTGGAATGCAGTAAACAAATTTACCGGGTGGGTAGACGTTGCGCTTAGCGTGCGAGGAATTCGAGAAGCAGAAGTGTGTGCGAATAAATTACATGAAACTGCCATTGATGTTGCTTTCGTATCAGAATTGGTGCGTGCGCAACAGACGTTATTAATTATCTTGGCAAGACAAAATAAAACTGGAATCATTGTGCACAATGACAGTACAAACGATTTAACGCTAACCTCTAATCTCTTAACTCCTGAAGATTTACCAATTTATGAATCAGCTTGTTTAAATGAGAGACATTATGGTCTTTTACAGGGTCTTGATAAAGCTGAAGTCAGGCAAAAGTTCGGCGAAGATAAAACGTTGCAATGGAGACGAGGATACAAAGCAAAACCCCCGAATGGTGAGAGTTTAGAGGATGTTTACAAACGAGCGATTCCATATTTCAAAGACACGGTAATGCCCTTTGTTTCGTCAGGAAAAAATGTAATCATTTCAGCTCACGGTAATAGTTTACGAGCGATTGTTAAGTATATTGAGAATATTTCAGATGATGATATTGTCAACCTTGATATTCCAACGGGAGAAATCATCACTTATGAATTTGATGCTGGTCAAGTGAGTAAGCGTCACGGCGATCTTTCGTTTGAACGTAAGGTTTATTGGACACCGTGGGTGCAAAATGCTAAACTTGATGCAGATAAGACCGAAAAATTTAATTAATACTGCCCAGTATGCAAAAACTCGTTACCAAAAAAGTTACCAAAAAAACAGTTAAAACTGTTACCAAGTCTGTTGATTCAAAAACTAATCCAATTGTGCCACTCGCAGCAATAATTATTTCAGCAATTTTTGTTGGGCCATTACTGACCGTTTATACTGGTTATGTTATTGCTGTTTTTCTAGTACCAGCAGTCGTTTCATTTATTGTCGCATTTACGTACAAAGACATGACAGGCTTAGAATTAACTGAAGAAATGAGACGAAGTGCAACAGTTATAACGTCTGTTTTAGGAATCCTTCTTGTTGTTTTCTGGACTATGTTGGTACCAACGCAAACAGTTAACGAAATTCCACAAAATACTTTCACCGTGTATCAGATTGTTTTCAGATCACTTTGGGTAATTGCAGGTGTTTTGGTGTCAGTATTTTTACCTCTCGGGGTAACTGTGCCAAAAACTGCGGTAAAGAAAAAATAACGACTTAGAGTTTTAGCTCGTCAATCGAATTTGTGCAAATCCATGCGCAGGCGCTACCGTATCCGGTTTTATCGACCTTGAAGGCAGGAATCGCAATTGGCTCTGAAAGAAAAATTAATATCGCGTAACGTTTTTTCGCTAACCAATTAAAGTTTTCAAGCGAATCTTTAGTAAAGCAGAGGCGTTCCTGATATTCTTTGACTAAAGCAATCGCAGAATCTAGATCCGTCAATTCTATTTGCAATACATTTTCTGCAATTGCTTTCGCAACTACAGGCTTGCCAGCATCTTTAAAGTATATAATCTCTCCAGAAGAAATTTTTCCCCACGGTGCGACCTTGTTTATGTACCAGCGTGATTCAACTGTTTTTTCTTTTGCTAAAATCTTATCAATTAGCCTCCATTTAGGATTCATTATTGCAAGGTGCTCCATACGAAATCAAACGATCTTAACTAGATAGTACGATTAGCTATTACCTATTAAAGCAGGCTTTATATAATTCTTCAGCAAATTCTTCCTCTTTCCAATTTTCCAGCCAGTGTTTGAATGAATCGTATAGTGGCGATTCACCAGTTGTAATTTTTTGACAATAAATCATTTCTTCGATTGTAGAAGAGAGTTGAATCGCCGGTTTTTTGGTGAATTTATTGAAATATTTTGCTTCATTCGAGAAAAGTATAGCTGTCCGATAGATAAGTAATAGTAAATTGTCGGCGAGTGAAGTGGTGGGTAAGTGCCAAACTTCAGAAAAATAAGGATTATCGCGCAAATGTTCAAAAACTTTCGTACTCAATCTCTCGTCAGTTCTTAATAACTCGAAGATTTCAGTCATAGTAGGTAAAGGTTTCTGCATTAATGCATTTGATTCTTGCGCATTGACACACCACAACCAAGGAAAGTCGCTTTCAAAATCTGATTTTCTCTCTCTGTTGTAAATTGAAATTGCTTTATTAAAATGCGGTATATTGTTCACGAGTGCTATCTCAATGGCTGGTAACTGTTCGCTATCTGAAAATTTTTCAGATAAATATGTTTTAATCTGCGATAACATAGCGGAATCGTTCATATCTAAGTGGTAGCTCGATACTTGTGAAGAAATCTGTTGAATCTTGTGCGCCTTCTTTTGTATATTGGGAGCTGTGTGCAGCAATTGCGTTTGTTCTCGTTTCGGTAAAACCAGTTACATCGATGGCAATTGTTTCTGAATGATTGTAGTAATCGACGAATAGGAACTCTGTTACTGTATGTGACTCAACGCCGGGTTCGGCAAGCTGTTCAGGAAAGAAGAGAATATCACGACTATAGGGATATGCTGCATCAAGTGCTGATTTCCCAGTATTGCGATGATCTCGATGATTAACCCAGTTTACGTCTTTATCAAAATTTATAATTGCGTCTTCGGGGTTATGAGTAATTAGAATATCTGGCTTGAAAAGTCTGATTTGCCTGACAATTTTACCGATGGTGTTTAGTGAGTTATCGACCTCACCGTCGCTAATGTCGAGAAAAATATCGTTTTCCGGTTTTATTCCGAGGGCCTTCATAGCATTGGTATTTTCGACGGTTCGCTGTTCTATGAGAGCTGCCTCTGAAATGTTTTCTTGGCGTGAGCCTTTGTTACCATAGGTCATTTTAACGATACGGACGTCTTTTTTGTCTGCAATTAGTCTGGCTATTGTTGCTCCAGCATAAATTTCGGCGTCATCTGGATGTGCCATGACAAACAGGATGCGCTGTTTGTTTCCGAAAATTTTTTCATAGGAATCAGTCATTGCGCAATGCTTTTAAATTATTCCCAATTATATAAGTTATTACTAGTAGAATAAACGTGGTAAATGCTAATCCCCAAGCAACTAATGGGGTATTATTTGCGTTGGTTGCATAACCAGCAAGAAGAGCTAGAACTGAATAGGGTAGTTTAGTAATCATTGCAATTGTTGAGAGTGTTGTTGCACGATCTATAGAAGGAACGTATTCATTAATAATGCTAGAAATCCAGGGAGCAGCAAAGCTTTTCATTGCCTCAAGAATTAATAAAAACACTACGGCAAACAGACCAATTTTGAATCCCAGTAAAAGGAATGAGAACATAACTATGACTGCAAGAATTGAAATACCTACGAAATCGCTAAGTTTTTTACGAAAAAGAGGAACGAGCAAAACACTACCCGCTGAAAGTAAGATAGCTATTGCAAAAATGATACTCTGCGCTACCTGGTCGAACCCTTGAAAAGAACTGAGGGCTGGTCGAATAAGTCCTACAGCGAAAAGAAATGGTAACCCTTGAACTATAAGTATTAAGGGTAAGTATGCTCGAATATGTGGTTCTAATAATCTGACAAATCCTTGCTTATATTGGGTCAGATATGCTGATAATGAGAATTTCTCTTTTGAGATAGAGAAGTTTTCTTTAAAGAATAATGACACAATGAAAGCGATGCCATAACCAGCTCCCCATAAGAAGTGTGGTAAACGAACATCGACAGTGAAAAGCCAGGCACCAAGTAATGAAACAATGACTAGTGTGATCATACCAATACTTGCTGATCTAGAAAGAATATCGTCAAATTCGTCTTCACGTTTTTCTTTCTTAAGTGCATCAAATAAAAACGCTTCATTCGCGCCCGAATAGAATGCCCACCCAAGACTGATGATTAAATATCCAATCATCATTAACCTGAAGGTTCCCCCAAAAGTCAGTGTCATGACACCAACGACACCAAGAAGCATTCCTAGTGAAATACTCCATTTACGGCCAAGTTTATCTGCCAAAGCTCCTGTCGGGATTTCCATTAACATGCCGAATGTAAAACAAATAGTATCGAAAATACCGAGTTGTTGGTAATTCATGTAAATCAAATAGAAGAAAACCCAGTTGCCGGCGTGAAATTCCCAGTTATAGAAAAACTGAAAAATATAATAGAGAAGTTCGTTTCGCGATATATTCTTCATAACAATTACAATAGTACTATGCGGGATTATACTGCATAACGAAAAAAGGAGCCAACCGAAGTTGGCTCCTTTCTCGCCTTATGAGGTAACCTGAATTATTTCAGATACACTTTGATTTGGTTAGAGTAATTGTCACAGCCACCGCCGGTGTAGCGACATACTCGCACATAGTAGTAACCTTCACCCTTGAAAGCTGATAATTCCCCAAATGAACGAACAGAACTTGATGATAAGTATTGGTTTTTATCACCTCCATCATCTCGGCCAGGGTAGGTTGGCCCACTATTTTTTGACCAAACTACTTTGAAACCGTTTGGTGTATCAAGGTTGCTAACTGTCCATGCAACTGAGGTTGCGCCGGTACTCTTGATGCAGAGTTTGAAACCTGTACACGCATTGGTTGGTGGCTTAGTTGGTGCTGGGGTAACTGGGGGTGGTGGGGATTCGCGTGTTACTGTGAGCTCAACTTTTGCCATGTTGCCTGCTTTGTCTAATGCTTTGACGACGAAGTTGTTGGTACCAAGCTTTAGGTCAAATTCTTTTGAGAATTGCCCTTCATTGTTTTCAACTTTTACGCCGTTAATCCAGACATAGGCTTCTTTTTCTGTTTTTCCAGAGATTTTTGCCGTCCAGTTTGTTGTTTTGCTGTTGTTTTGTGGTTCAGTAACAGTAAGTTCTGGAGCAGTTGTGTCTGCAAAAATGCCTAAATCTTCTTTGTATTCTTTTGAAGATTCATCAACTGTTTTATTCCAATCAACAAAGGTATCATTTTTCAGATCTTCTTCTTTTACAATCGGCTGAACGATTTTTTCTGTTGTTGGCGCTTTGGTATCAACTAAATAATATTTCTTACCTTCATCTACAACAATTTCCTTACCTTGATCAATAACATTTACTTTGTTGGCAAAAACTTCGACACCCTTTTTTGAGGAATTCTCGGTGACTCGGTAGGCTGTTCCCATCGCTTTATAACTAACGCCATTTGCTGAAACAATAAATTCACGAGTTTCAGATTTTGAAACGCGAGCATAGATTTCTCCTCGAGTATTTGTTACTACGATATTTCGTGGATCAAGTGAAGTCAGAATAATTTCTGAATCGCTATTCAATCGAATTGCGCTCCCGTCGTCTAGGTTTACAATAGCTTTACTATTTTGAGCGACACGAATGACATCTCCTTGCTGTAATTTTGTATCAAGATTTGCGGTAGTCCATTTACCATCACGTTGATATTCAACCGTGCCTTCGGCAAATGCTATTTCTAGTCCGAGATTTTTATTAATTATTTTTTCTGAAATAAATAATGAGCCAACCACAAAAATGGTTGCTGCTACAATAACTGCCCCGCCAAGAAGCATGAACCTCTTGAGGAAGGTTTGAGTTGGTGACATATTTTTTGTCGTTATATTAATGTAACGATCAAGCACCTTTTGTCTGAGCTCTTCCTTGAACGCAGAATCTCGCCCTGAACGGGTTTTCCTGATTACTGCTTTTTTGAAGAATCCGTGCGCAGCGGTTTCTTCCGGAAGTGGTGAGTTGACCATCTTACTTAATAAAACGATTATCTAAGCTAAATATGTCAGTACTTGGATAGCGTTCAAGAAATTTCTTACGAAAATCTTGTAATGCGCGGTATAGAAGTACAGAAACTTGAGTCGGTTTAATTTGCATAATTGAAGCAATTTCGGGATTGTCCATTTCTTCAAAAAATTTTAAGGAAAGAATATGTTGGTATCTTTCATGAAGTAGTGTAAGAACTGTAAAAACTTTGATTCTGTGCTCTTGACTTATTGCAGGATCTTCAACATCTACAGCGATTTCTGGTAATTCTTCGGCATCTTCTACACTTAAAAAGAGATGCACTTTTTGCTTTTTGAGGTAATCAATGATTGCATTGTGCGCAGTTCGGTAAAGCCAACTGCCAAAGCGAATACCTTTGCGTGTATCAAAATTTTTAATTGCTTCAACCGCTTTGAGAAAAACTATGCTAGTGACATCTTCGGCCGACTCGCGATTTGGCAAACGATTTCTGCAATACGAAAAGATTGATTGAAAATATAAATCGTACAATTTTTCGAATGCAACTATATCTTTTTTTGCTTGTTCAATAAGATGTAATTCTTCTTGAACTGAGAGTTCAATCATTTAGTGAATTATAACTGATTCTTCGTTCAATACCAAAAAGGCGAGAAAAAGATTCATTCTACCATTGGTAATAATAATTCAATTCGTTCTCAATTAATGGAGGTTCACCAATCGCAAACAGAATTTCATTCGCATAGGTGATAACTTCGGCTGTTCTCGCAAATGTCATCATAATGAAGTGATTCTGATATTTTTTATAAAATCCTTGCCCGTAAGCGCGATCAAGTTCAGTCTCAAGCTTTTTCGCATCTTTCGTGTTGTAAATGGAAATCCAAGTTGTTTCAGGAATTTTTTTCATCATCTGTCTGACAATAAATGTAGGATAGGCATAAGAAGAGTAGTCACCACGTTCAATGACCGCAAGGTGAACAGTTTTTAACGTAAGGTGTTGAGTCATCGCTTCTTCAAAGAAAGATGGAAGAGCATTACCCGATTGACTTGACTGATAGTGCAGTTGCTCGTGAGTAATTACCTCGGCCATGACTTTTGGCTTGCTTGCAAGTTCAGGAAGAAAGTTAATACTGATTGTACTTGGTGGGCTAAATCTGCCCCATTGAATGTTTACAATGGTTTTTTGCTGTAAGGCTTCTTTTAGTAAAGTACGGCCTTTTGTGATGGCATTGCGAGTTTGGGAGATGCTGGTTTCAAGGCTAGTTTGTGCGTTTCTAGTATAGCTACCACTTCCTCTTGCGATTTCACTTTTTACAAGAGAAAGTTCATTTTCAAGAATGCCAAGGTTATTTTCTAACTTTGAAATATAAGAACGCACGTCTGCAATGTATGCATTCAGTTCATCTTGTGCTCCTTTTTCGAAGTCTGCGGGTGCCAATACAATAAATACTGGTTTAATATTTTTTTGCGGTAATTTAAGGCAAGACATTAAGGAAGTGCCCACTTCAGGGAGAATAGTTTGTCCCATTGCAAGTGTTAATGATTGCAAATAGATAGAATTATTATATGCAAAAATCGGGTAATTTCGCTCAGAAATGGTTAACTTTTTCGTTGAATCATCTAATGCTTTCGCAAATATAATTTCTGTATAAAAGTTCTCTGTGTTAAGTCGTGTGCGCTCCTTTTCTATGACTAACGCTCGCTCAAGTTCGCGCACATTAAACTTATACAGCTGACAGCTTCGTTGCGTTTGCGCAAGGATTTTAATGGTCGCGATATCAGTAACAATCGTGTTCGGCAGATCTTTTTCAATAGTTGCCACATTTTCGCGCACATTAAGACCTGCATAATAAGCTACAGCAGCGAAGGCAAAAGAGATTCCCACAAATAAAAGAAAGAACGAAAATAAAAGATTCTTTAAGATTTCTGCAAAAATTTTTGTTGCATTGAGAAAATCCCAATTACGTTTTGGAACAAATATAAGGAAAGTTGCGATAATTATTACATAGGTAATGATTGAGGTCGCTAACCATATCGGGAAAGTCGCAAGTGATAAATTTGTTGGAAGAAGGTAAAGAAAAGTGAAAAATGCGACTATTACATTTAATACAAGAATAGCAATAACTTGAAGAGGCGATCGAGATTGTTCTTGCATTGAGTATAGTACGATTTTTTCATTGTATTGTAAACCGAATGAAAGATGACAATTTGATAGACATTCATGTTACAATTATCGATAAAATGCAAATACTGAATTATATTAAGATTCTGAAGCCTCGTTTTTCGGTTGTTACGCACCTTTCATTTTTGCTCGGTGTCTTCGCACTATACTCCAGTGAGAGAATTCAAGTTCCTTTGTGGTGGTTATTATGTATAATTTTCTACCTGTTTTACGGAGCAATTTACATTATGAATGATTTGTTTGATTACGAAGGTGACAAGGCAGATCCTTTATTGAGACTGCGCCCTATTCCTGCTGGTATTGTTCCCTATCATCATGCGGTAATTGAAATGTTGGTATTAATAACAGTCTCGTTGTTGATTGCATTTTTCGTTCAATTTGAATTCTTTATCGCATTACTTATTTTGTTGGTCATGAATATTATTTATTCTGGCTTTCTCAAAAAAGTAGCGTATCTTGATTTCTTGTTTATGGCGTTTTCGCACCCAATGAAATTTGTGACTGGTGGGTTAGTATTTGGCAGTTTAACTTTCAGCTTTCCTTTGATTCCGGTGTTAATAGCGATGTATGCTGTTTCAATAATTGTTCACGCAGATAAGCAGTATGTTCGCTTGTTACAAGGCAGAAAACGAAAGTTTCTCTTTGGCGAATATACGATTCCAGGATTAACGATTTGTAGCGTCATTGCAATAACTCTACTGATATCACAATTGTTTTTCATTTCTGGTTGGCTACAAATCGTATTTGCTTTGCTTGCAGTTGTAGCGATTGTTATCGCTCTCGGCAAGCCGTTGAGTAGAAGAGTACGAAGATTTCAGCAAAATGTTGAAATGGAGGTAAGCAAGTAATGAAAGAATTTTTGAATAAAATTGGCTTATTTCGTTTGCACGAACTACGTGCAATGAAAGACAAAATACTTGACAATCAAAAATTGAAGAATCTATCGTTGAAATTATATGCCTTTGGTCTTCGTGCGAATTATATAACTCTTTTTAATGCTGTAATTGGTTTTGTTGCAATATACTTCTTATTTGAAAACACACTGGTTTTTGCGTTGTTATTAATTTTGAATAGTATTCTAGATGCTGTTGATGGGTTATTTGCACGTTATACGAATTCATCATCTAAACTTGGCGACAAGTTGGATCATTTTTTTGATATTGTTTTTCCATTTTTAGCGTTGGTGAAATCATATTTCTATTATACGAATGGTTGGGTTCTTGCATTAATCATCTTCTTTGTGTTCGAGGCAGTATATTTATGGTCACAAAAACAAATTGAACGATGGATTCCTACAAAAACTGCAATGATTTTCTTCGCCTTTGGGTTAAATGAACTCGGGCTTTTGATTCAAGGAATTTACGAACCCGTAACCTTTATTTTGTTTCTGGTAAATTACTGGAACGCACCAGTTATCGACCCACCGGGAACAAAAGTTGAGCAAAATATACAAAAATGAGAGTTTTATCGGTTATAACATTATTGAATAAGGCAATATGTCACAATTCATTCTAGATCTTTTAGTTATTGTATTACCTGCTGGATTTGCCAATATGGTGCCCCCATTTGCTATGAAGGTTTTGCCAAAGTTTACAGCTCCTGCAGATTTTGGCTTAGAATTTCGAGGTCGAAGGATTTTAGGTGAGCACAAAACAATTCGGGGATTTCTGTTTGGAACTCTCTTTGCTGGACTATTGTTTCAGCTACTTGATTATTCGGGCATTAACTCACTCGGTTTACCTTGGTTTTATGGCTATGTTGTTGGGTTTTCAGCTTTAGTGGGTGATTCGATAAAAAGTTTCGTTAAACGGCAGCTTGATATTTCTCCAGGTAAAGCATGGTTCCCGTTTGATCAGATTGATTGGATAATCGCCTCGCTTTTGATTATGCCATTCTTTGGCATAACTTACGTGTGGTATTACGTCGCATTTCTAGGTGTTGGTTTTGGTGGTCATTTGCTCGCCAAAGTGCTTGGTTTTTATTTAGGCCTAAACGATACGAAGATTTGAAGGCTTCGTTTTATTCCTGCGTTGGTTTTGTTTCGTAAACCTTAACAGATGCTTCGCCACGCTTTTTAATGAGGTAGTTACCAACGGTGTAGCCTTTAATTGCGTCAATCTTTTTTATTTTTCCGGTTGAAAGTTTTACGACAGCCTTTAATCTTTTTTCGACTGAACCTCCGTCGTCATCTGAAACATAAACTTGTTCTTCTTTGATTTCAATGATTTCACCTTCCCATTGTTCAGTCATTGTTTTTATTAAAAAAGCAAGGCTAATTATCGCAGCAATGCCAACACCATAGAGAACATCTGGGGTTTCTTGCCCGACAAATGCGTAAACGACAATACCAATGATGAGCCAGATAACAGCCCACCAGATTAATGATTTAGTCATATTTGGTTGTAACTCCAAAAATGGATTTCTGCAAGTGCCTGCCGTATAATGAATTATGGCGACAGTTTATGCGACTTTTGGTGTGCTTCTTGCATTTATTGCGTACATCCCATATCTGCAGGATACTTTCTCAGGAAAAACGAAGCCACATTTTTTTAGCTGGTTCCTTTGGTCGGTTGTGTCGTTTATTGCAGGAGGTATTCAAATTAGTGATGGTGCAGGCGTCGGCGCATTAACTAATCTTGCAATGGGTTTTATCTGTTTGGTCATTGCTACACGAAGTTTACTAAATGGTACGAAAGATATTACTCGATTTGACATCTTTTCGGCAATTATGGCTTTGGTAGCTCTGATCTTGTGGCTACTGATAAAACAGCCACTTTGGTCAATGATACTTATTGTTATTACTGATTTCTTGTCATTCATTCCAACGATACGTAAATCTTGGTATAAACCTGAACAAGAAACGCTAGCAACGTGGGTGATTAGTTGTACCAGGCAAATTTTGACTATTTTGGCAATGCAAAATTTTACCGTCATTACCGTGCTTTATCCTGCGTATAGTTTGTTAGTGAACTCATTGTTTGTATCAATGCTAATTATGAGAAGGAGTCAATTAAAGAAGTGAGTATGGAACAAATTAATTATTCAGCAGTATTTGTAAGATTGACACGAAATATCGAACTCTTTTTGGAGGAATTCGATAAGAAGGAGAAGGAACTTCTTGCCACAGAATTATGGTCGGTAAAGGAAATCCTTTGTCACCTTGTCTTTTGGCATGAAAATTATGCTGCCAATTATGATGCTATGGTGAAAGGTGTAACGCCACCGTTATTTGATAAGACTGCGAATCACTTGAATATTGATGGGGTAGAGTCACTGAAAAATGTTCCAGTTAAAGAATTGCGAGAACGACTGCTTAAGGCGAATGATATTTTACGTTATTGTATTGTTGAGAAAATGATTCCTCAGATGACCTATACAAAACGCGGGCGAACGTATGATACCTTGTATTTTGTCGAAATGATTGCTGGGCATTTTGCTACCCACACGAAACAGGTGAAGAGGGCGAAGTGGAGGGCTGTTAATAGTGGTAAATAATGCCTAATAAGAATATAATTACAAATGTATTTATTAATAATAATCTCCGGAATTCTGCTCGGATTAATGTATGTTTTCGTTAAATTGCTTTCGTCCGAGAAGTATCATCCAGCAACATTTTCAGCAGTTTACGCATTAATTTGTACAGTATTTATTCTGCCATTTGCCTTTATTGGTGCAAAATTTCCTACCTCTTGGCAGTTTTGGGCATTGTCAATTATTTCTCCGATAATGTTTGGTTTAAGTTTCTTTGCTAGTGTTAAAGAATATAGTATTCTTGATGTTTCGGTCGGCAGTTTGATTGGTAGATTGAGTTTGGTGTTCGGTACTGTTGCTGGAATCATACTTATAAATGATCCAATTCCGAAATACTTTGTTATATCTATGGTATTACTTTTAATTGGTAGTGGAATAATCGTCTATGAAAAAGGGAAGTTCGAGTTGAATATGGGTGTTTTCTGGGCTGTGTGCGCTGCAGTAGGGTATGGATTAATTGCGGTTTTAGATAAAAAAATTTTAGAACAGTTTTCACCATTAACGTATGTATTTTTTAATAATCTCGTCGTTTTCGTTACATTCTTTATGGTCATCCCGCGGAAGATGGAAATATTTGAGGCAATAAAAGAATTTCCCGTTAAAACGATAGTAATGTCTTTATGTGGCGTTGCTAGTTGGTCACTATTTCTTCTTGTGATTCCTAATCTGTCAATAGTAATAGCCTATCCGATGTGGGAAAGTATTGCCTTGCTAACAACAATGATTGTTGGAGTTTTTGTTCTTAACGAAAAAACGCGAATTAAGCAAAAAGTTATCGGGACTTTACTGACAATTATTGGAATTGTGTTTATCTCGCTTTTATAAAAAATCGGTAGTAGAATGAATTATGAAAAAAGAAAACAAAACCATGAGTAATGAAGTAGGTGCTGCTTCAACAATTTTGACGAAAATCCTCTATTTATTAATTCCGCTTGTCATTATTGCAGTTGTTTATGTTTATGCTACGAAATTTAGTGGCAAAGACATTCAGTCACCACAGCAAAATTCAAATAACATAACAGTAACTACGCCTGTGGCTAGTGTAGCACCAAGTACCAAGGGGCCCTTGTATGATGCCGGCGCATATACATTTACCTATCCAATTGGCTGGAATACGTTGAAAATTTCACAGGAAGGAACATTGATGGTTGCACCTCAGGCAAGTATTGATGAAGTCAAGAAAATTGTTGGGAGTGGTTTTGGGGGCGGAACATTTTTGGTCTCAACTATTAATCAATCAGCGAAAAAATTCGAATTGCCAATCAGTGATGAATATGAAACATCAACATGTGAGAGCGCTATGATTGGAACGATTTCAGGAACAATTTGTACAAGAACAGTTTTGCAAGACTTAGCTGGTGATTTCGAAAAAGGAAGTAAAATTCTTTCGGCATTTTTTGAAGTTAAGGGAACATATGTGCAATTTGAGTTGGTTAACAGCAAATACGAAGCGGAATTCAGGGCAATGCTAGCTTCGGTGAAAGTGAAGCAATGAGCCGAAGTACCGATCTTTTCATGTCTGATATTGTTTGCAGTATAATACATGTATGATTTATACTCAGGAGCACACAAACCCAATGACTTGGGAAGAATTTGGCAATATTTGCGATAAATTAGTAAGTGATATCAGGAATTCAGCCATAAAATTTGATGCTATTGCTCCAATATTGCGAAGTGGAATGATTCCAGCAACGATTATTGCTAATAAGTTGAAGATTTTGACGATATTGCCAGTACATGTTAAATGTATGCAAAATCCTGCTGAAATCAAGCAAATGTTGCCAATTTCTAAACCTTTGAGTGATAATTTATCTAAAAATCCAAAAATTCTTGTCATTGAAACCAATACTTCAAGTGGATCTTCTGCCAAAAAAGTACATGAGTTGTTAATGGCTGAATTTCCGCACGCAGAACTATTCTATGCAACGGTAGCCAGGGTATTTAGGAAACCTCAAATCAACCTTGAAATGTATAAAGAATATTTTTGGGGAATTATGACAGATGAAAAATTGATTGCTACGCCAGAAGAGCAACGTGAATTCAATTTACGGCAGAAGATAACAATATTTCCGTGGGAAACCGCGGAATTTGAACTGGAAGAAATTAATGCGTAGGGAATTTGCACTTAGAAGTTGTTTTGAGCAGCTGTAATATATATTTCTTCATGACAAGGATTCGCCTACCTCGTAACCCAAAACTTTTACGCTACGCGTATCAATGTGTTGCTTCCTCAGGCCCGCCCCATCGTTGAATATATAAGATTACTTAATGTGACTTTGTAACTCGATACGGTTTCTGGTCATCAGTAAATTGGTAACCTGCTTTTAGTAAAATACTTTGTATTTGTTCTCCACCAATTGTATCTGCAAAAAGTAAAACTCCTTCAGGCACGGTATTTTCTGCTTGATTAACGAGCAGTGTTCCAATCCCCATTCTTCTAAACTTTGGATTGACATAGACTTTTGCAATCTCGCCTTGTTCAGGATAAACAATTACAAAACCTGCATATTCATCAGTTTCTGTACATTTGGCTATACGTAATTGAGCTTGTTTTTCCTGTATAGCGATTTCGTCTTTTTCGAAATCAAACTGTACTTCGCCAAACGTAATATCACGTATCTTACTTGGTGGAACCTTGTTGTCGTTAAGTTGGGATTTTATTATATTTAAATCAGCGGAATTTCTTTCGGAGATTTCTATTGCCATAGAACTATTGTATCAGGATATTAATAGTCTTTCGAACAAGCCTGTCACGAAACATTCAAGTGACATTGTTTTCTATTCATTTCCACTCTCCCTCGTTGACACGTTTAGGAACCGAGAGCTCGATTTAACATCTGTTGATATGACACGCTATTCAGTTCTGGTTAATTTGCCGATTTAGCAGAATGGCTTCTCAGATAGTCTTCAATTAACTTTATATCGTTTTTATCTTTTTCACGAGGTATTTTGTCGGTTGCCACCCAAAGCTTTTTTATTTCTAACAAAAATTTCAATGTGATATATCGTACGCCATCTATTATTACCGAATTTTCGAGCAGTTCATTAAAGGAATAAGCCATATTAGTTTCTGTCATATACCAATTTGGAAAAATCTCAATACCGTCAGATTTCAGAGAACCGTTATTTTCCTGTAATCTCGAATTGAGTTTAAGTCTGTCATAATTATGAGCATCGACAACAAGATCAATATCATTGCTACTGCGAATGTTCATAACCTGCAATATTCCCGACCCAATTACAATTGAGTTGGAGCTGTCTAGCACGTATTGAGCAAGTATGTTTCGAACTGAGTTGTTCATAGAGAATGATAACACTTGTCTACAGTTAGAGGAATGAAATTACTGGAACTCCTCGACAAGGATTCGAACCTTGGACCCAGTGATTAACAGTCACTTGCTCTACCGCTGAGCTATCGAGGAACGGTAATGAATTATAGCGCACTCAAAAAAAAATTCAATATCACAAGCACTAGAAAGTCGTTTCGGTGGAGTAGAGGCTAGGCTGCTGCTTTTAGCTCTTCAAGAGAGATTTCTAATCGTCCATCGACGTATTTATCTTTGTAATTTTCTAAAGACACGTATTTCCATATTTTTTGAGGGATTGCCTGGTAAAGCCTGAAGGGAGAGTTTAATAAAAAATCCTCCGGATGCTTCATGAAAAGCTCTACAGCTTGCTTCGTCATTACATTTACTTTTAGTGCCTTACTCGCATAAGTCATCATTCCTGCGATTACGTTAGACATCCCTTTTACTTCAGATGCGATTGCTTCAATATAAAGACCATCGACTTCTGCATTTTCGGGAGAAATGTATAGGTTTAGTGCGATTTGTGGCCTAATTGAAATGTTTTGTGAATGTCTCGTTTCGATTCGAGAATACCAATAGAAAGTATAATTTTTATCATGTGAAAAGAATACATTGGAAATCCATGGAGTCCCATTCGCATCGGCAGTAGCAAGAGTGAAGTAATTGTTTGATTCTAGTAGCTTTTGAGTTTGTTTGATCTCTGTCATTAACGATTATAGCTCTTTTTTGTAAAACGTCATAAAAGAAAAGGGAGAACTACCCATCTTTCAGATGTGTAATTCCCCCTTTGGGTCGACAGGGATTCGGTCCCCCAACAATTTCAGGTTTCATTCTTCACCACTGAAATTGCACATTGTTCTCTAGAGGTTGTTAGGCTTGACCACGCTCTTCGTTCGACAACAAATTGTTGTTGTCTCGCTTGAGTTTCAAATCCCTGGTTAATAAAAAAAGGGAAGCACTGTCAATCATTGTGATTGCCACTACTTCCCTTGGGTCGACAGGGATTCGAACCCTGAACCTACTGATTAAAAGTCAGCTGCTCTACCGTTGAGCTATCGACCCAACGGTGAATTATAGCGCAAAACAAGAGTAACTTACAAGAGGTTGAATGAGGTTGCTCTCTATGAGAAGTAATGTAGTAGAAAGGTATTGTAAAAAACGATTTTATTGACGGTTGTAAGAAAAATTGCTATTCTGAAATGATAATATTATAATGAATAATATGGATTTCAAAAGGAATTTTTTTAGCATAATTATTGGATTAGCACTTATACTTGTTGGTATTGGCGCATTACTTGATACTGCAAATGTTGTAGATATTGGCTGGATATTTGGCACTTTTTGGCCATTATTGGTGATTAGTCTGGCTGTCTCACGATTTCTTGTCAAAGATATAAAAGGCGGTGTAATCATGGGGTTAATTGGTGTCGTTGCACAATTAAATGCATTAAAAATTACGTCAATTGATTTATGGCAGTTGGTTTGGCCGTTGATTTTAGTACTTATTGGTTTTTCAATTATTAGCAAGTCGTTGAGATTTCAAAAAAAAGGAGATAGTTCAGCAACTTTCGCAGAAACAACAATTTTTAGTGGTTTAGAAAAGACAATACGAGATCAAGCTTTCAAATCAGGAAGCTTCATGACTTTTTTTGGAGGAACTGAACTTGACTTGACTCAAGCGAAGTTCGAAAACGGTGAAGCGGTTATTGATAGTCTTGTTGCATTCGGGGCAGCAGAATTAAAAGTGGCACCTGAAGTGAACGTAGTTATGGAAGTCACTGCACTTTTCGGTGGAAGTAGTGACACACGAAAAATTGAACAAACAAAAAACGATCAAACATTAATTGTTAGAGGCTATGTTCTTTTCGGGGCTATTGAGGTAAAATAGTAAACATTTAGCTAGTATGATAGAAATTACGACAATGCCAGGCAGAACAATACTCATTGCGGACGATGAAAAACCTCTTGCAAATGCGCTTCAGTTGAAACTCAAAAAAGAAGGATTTGATGTTAATGTTTCTTACGATGGATTAGAGTGCATTCAAGCTGTACAAAAAGTCGACCCAGAGATATTACTTCTTGATTTGGTCATGCCAAATCTAGATGGTTTTGGTGTACTTGAGAAGCTGAAAGAATTGAAATCAAAAGCAAAAGTCATAGTTTTGTCGAATCTTAGCCAAGATGAAGATGTCACACGCGTAAAAAGTCTCGGTGCAGTTAATTACTTTGTAAAGTCAAATACTCCGTTAAAAGATATTGTAGATTATGTAATCAAACTGCTCCAAGATGAACCGCCTCAATGACGAACAAATTGCAAAAATTTTAGTAGACAATAGTTACCTCGAACCAGAACTGGTTACGGTAATGATTTCTCGCGCGAGAACCAGAAGTATTCCTTTTATAAATGTTTTACTGAGCGAGCAATTCTTAACAAAAGACTTGTTGGGTCAGGCTTTAGCAGAATATTATAAAGTTCCTTACGCTGATTTAAATAGCGTTATTCCATCAAAAGAACAGGTACTCCTTATACCAGAAGTCTTGGCACGTGAGTATAATTTGGTAGTTTTTAAATTTGACAAGAAATCGTTGATTTTTACGACAGATGATCCGAAAAATCCACGATTGATTCAGGCAATTGAACAATTGGCTACTTCGGTAAAAGATTTTGCAGAAGTTCAAAACATTGAAGTTTCCTATTCCTTAACAGATGATATTGAAAATCTTTTTGCGGTTTATGAGAAACCTTTACCTGAGAAGCTTACAAAACTTCTTGAATCGCACGATGTTCCTGTAAAAGAGCTTGTAGAAGCAATTCTAGAAAATGCATTTGAGACAAAAGCAACAGATATTCACTTCGAGCCCAATAATCTTACGGTGCAGGTGCGTTTTCGTATCGATGGTATGTTGCATGAAGTCGCAGATTTAACAAAAGAAGTATACGAAAAGGTTATTAATAGAATTAAGGTACTTGCCAGATTACGAATTGATGAACACTTTTCAATTCAAGATGGAGCCTTTGCTTTTGAAAGTGGTAAAAAGAAGTTCGATTTGCGTGTTTCTTTTGTACCAACTCTTTATGGTGAGAAAATGGCTTTACGTGCACTTTCGCAGTATGTTGGGGGGCTTGGTCTTGAGCAGGTTGGGTTAAGTCCTGAACATCAGGAGTTATTGATGGCTGCAGCTAAAAAGCCTTTTGGTATGATTATTGTTTCTGGGCCAACTGGTTCAGGAAAAACGACCACCTTATATTCTGTTTTGAGTAAAGTCATTTCTCCTGGGGTCAATATTATGACCATTGAAGATCCTGTTGAGTATCGTGTTAAAGGTATTACTCAAGTACAAGTCAATAAAGAAACAGGCATTACCTTTACTGCGGGGCTTCGTTCGTTAGTTCGACAAGATCCTGATGTTATTTTGGTAGGTGAAATTCGAGATAAAGATTCAGCTGAGATTGCAGTAAATGCAGCGTTAACAGGGCACTTATTACTTTCAACTTTTCATGCAAATGATTCAGCAACAGTTATTCCTCGTATGGCAGACATGGGGGTAGAACCATTCCTATTATCATCGACACTTGAACTCATTATTGCGCAGCGTTTAGTTCGTAAACTTTGTGAAAATTGTCGCGTAAGTGTCACCAAATCAGCCAAAAGTATTCAAAAGGAATACGGCGATGTTTCGAAATATTTTGGTTCTGGTTCTACGACAATGTATGAAGCAAAGGGCTGTGAGCAGTGTGGTTTTCGTGGATTCAAAGGAAGAACAGCAATTTTTGAATTGTTACCGATGACAAAAGATCTTAAAGAGAAGATGTTAACACTTCCGTCTGCTGATGAAATCAGAAAGATGTCTAAGAAAATGGGTATGAAATCAATGTTTGAAGATGGAGTTGATAAAGTTCGAAAGGGTATTACCACAATTGGAGAAGTACTTCGTGTAGCTCAAATGACTGATTAATCAATCATGGCACTTTTTTCACAAGGAGAAGAAAAAAATTACATAATCGAGCAGTTGTATGTACTTATCAACGCCGGTATGGATGTACATTCTGCATTAGAATCGTTGACGGAAGAAGTTCATAATAAATCTTTAAAAGAAACATTAATCAAGGTTAGAGATCGTGTTAATTCAGGTTCACAACTGTCTGATGCTTTTGAAGGAACAAGAATTATTCCAACTGAGTTTTTGTCATTTATCCGCTCTGGCGAAGCTTCAGGAAATCTTAAAGAGCAGTTGCGCATGGTTGCAGAACAATTCGCACGAGATAAAGAGCTCAGATCAAAGGTTATTTCCGCGTCCATTTACCCAATATTTATTTTTGTCGTAGTGATAATCCTTGGTGGTGTTAATCTCTTTCTTGTTTTGCCACAGGTAACCAGTTCATTTACGAAACTTGGCGGGGAATTGCCATGGTTCACTCAGTTATTGCTTGATTTTGGAATATTCACTTCTCAATATGGAGCGATTGTGTTTCCTTCTGCACTCGTTTTAATATTGTTAACAATCTTCTTGGTTTTTTTTAATACTAAAACGAAATTCATTGGTCAAGAAATATTACTGAGAACTCCTGGAATTAAAGATATTCTGCGCCAAGTAGAATTATCGCGCTTTGGGTTTGTCTTTGGGTTATTAACAAAGTCAGGCATTACGTTCACTGATGCTTTGAACTTTTTGGCTGGTTACGCTGGTGTTCAACGATATCGTAACTTCTATAAATACTTGATGGAAGGTATAAACGATGGGTTGAATTTTCGTGAACTATTCGCCGCGTATAAGAATTTGCATATGTTATTTCCAAGATCAGTACAGAATCTGATTACGTCAGCTGAAAAGTCGGGTCATCTTTCTGAAACACTAATGCAAATTGGTGATATTTATAAGAAAAAGTTAGATATTAGTACGCAGACTTTATCGGCGGTTATTGAGCCAGTACTTATCTTTATTGTATGGGGATTTGTATTGCTTTTGGCACTTGCAATTATTTTCCCACTTTATAGCATAATTGGTAATATTGGAATTTTCTAATGAAGGCATTTACTTTATTTGAAGTTCTTCTTGCTATGGCAATTGGAGCCATGCTTATGACGGTACCTTTTGCGATAAATTCAACAACTATATATAGAATTCAAGTTGAAACGGTACAATCTCAGGTAGGTGATGCATTTAGAAAAGCACAAAATTATGCAAAAAGTTCGCGATTAGATAGCGACTGGGGTGTGTATATTCAAACAAGAACCATCACAGTTTTTAAAGGAAGTACTTATGCTACACGCGATACAGCGTTTGATGATAGTGTTGCTTTTGACACAAAAATTTCGATGAGTGCAACTGCAGCAGAAATTGTTTTTGCAAAAGCAACAGGGAATACAGGAACTTCCTCGACGATTACAATTTTCGGTGGACCAAATACAAAAACAGTAACCTATACAGCAAATGGGAATGTTGTATTCAATTAGAAAAATTTTATCTGCGCGCTTGAACGCGGTAAGTACCGTTGAAGGTTTGCTGGCAATGTCATTGTTCATGTTATATGGTACATTTTTAATCGGAGCCCTCGCCTTTAGTACTCAAAGCACGAAATATCCAAGTGTCAGAGATTCGGCTATTCGCTATGCAGAAGAAGGAATTGAAGTAGCAAGATATTTGCGAAAAGGAGCAATTACGAATCTTCCTAATGGCATCTATGGATTGCAGGAGCAAGCTAACGAATGGGCATTAGTTTCATCGCCTGAGACAATTTCGGCAAATTTCTCTCGAAGTATTTCGATCTCATCACCGACAACCAATACGCGTGCAATAACTAGTTCAGTAAACTGGACTGATGGTGGAAGAACCGGTACTGAAAGCGTTTCTACCATAATTTCAAATTGGGTAGGGCCAGCAAGCAGTCCATGGTCATTACCAACACTTCTAACAACTTTTGATGCATTTCGGAACGAGGATATGAGTAGGCTTCATGTTGAAGGTTCTACTCTTTTCGCATTGCGAAGAAATAGCACAACAAACGGTTACGCGGTTTCATTCAATATTTCAGCATTGCCAACAATAACGCAAACACAATCGTTCGCAGTATCAGCAGATACAACTGATGCATTATTTACTCCGACAAGGCTGTATGCGTCGAGTACAGCAAATAGCCGTGAACTTTTTGCGGTAAATATATCCAATCCTGCAGCAATGTCGTTGTATGGCACACTTGACCTTGCGCGAACAACCAATGCTCAAGGTATTGCGCTAATTAACTCACGAATCTATGTTACCCAAGGTTCTGCATTTAGAAGGATTACTGATAACGGAACAGGAACATTTGCCAACTCACATACTTATACAGGCACTGGGACACTCTATGATATTGCCAATTTCAATAACACTTATGCGTATGTATCAACTTCATCAACAACGCAGGAAATATATGTAATGGACATTTCGAATCTTTCAGCCACACCCACCCGCCCAGCAACAATTAATCTTCCTACTTCAACAACAGGCAAGATTCGTTTAGGCACGCTAGGTAATTACCTTTTGGTCTTTTCGTATCAAGGTGGTATTTATATTTATAATACAACAACAAGTGCAACAGCACCAACTTTTGTAGCAAACTTCCCCATTGGTGGTGCTTATTTGATAAATGATTTTGTTATCGATTCAGCTCGAAATTTAGTATTTATTGCAACAACAAACCCAAGTGCTGAAATTCAGATTCTTGATTTTACAAACCCTTCGACTGTAGTTACTCGCGGTACGTATAATATGTCAGTTACGCCATTATCTCTTGCTCTTGATACTGCAAATGATCGACTATTTATTGGCTCAGCAGACAATACAACTGAATTAACGGTTCTTGATGCAAAATGAGCGTAAAAAATATTCGTCTACAGGCTTTTACACTTGTTGAGGCAATTCTATATACAGTTCTTCTTTCAGCGATTATTTTAATCGTTGGGAGTTTTGTAAATGAGACGATAAAGTCAAGAAATAAGCAGCAAGCTGTTATAACAGTTGAACAAGAGGCAAACTATTTGCTTGAGCGAATCGAAGCAGATTTAAAAAATGCAGTTGCAGTATCAGTACCTGTTGCTGGCGCTACAGGTTCTACATTAACAATGACTGTTAATCCAGGGGTTTCTGAAACTCACACATTTACTCAATCTGGCAATTACCTGACATATGCTGTAAATGCTGCACCTGCAATAAATTTGAATTCGAATAGAGCGCAGGTTGTAACTTTTACGGTCAAACACATCAGCCCATCAGCGCAGTATCATACAATAAATATTGATTTAACAGTTAAATACATAAATCCCGGAAATAGAGGTGATCTACAATATCAAAAAAGTTTCAGAAAAACAGTTAATTTACGTCCGAATCTATGATGAGACTTAATGCAGCAGCTGCAACAACGACAGTGTTAATAATGGGTTCAATTGCAGCAATAATCGCTAGTTACTTACTGTTTCAGTCGACTGATAGAGTATTATCATCTCGAGTAACACATGATGCTATCAAGGCTGAGTATGCTGCCAATGCCTGTGCAGAATATGCGCTTGAACAAGTACGTTCAATATCTGGTTATGCAGGCAATGAAACAATAGTCGTCGTGACACCAATATCATGTCAAATTCAAACAATAACTAACGTTTCGGGAACTTACACCTTGAACGTCAATGCAACGGTAGGTGAGTCTACAAAAAGATTACGAATCATTTACACCAAAGGTGCAACAATTTCGGTTACTTCATGGAAAGAAGTTGCGAATTAAGTTTCAGAAGGTGTTTTTTCTGCCGCTTGTTTAACAATTTCAACGATTTCTGCTAGTGAAGTTTCGGCTTTACCAATATATTTGAAAATTCCTTGACGGTGATATTCTGCGATTTTTTCTGAACTTGCTGAATTAGATACAACAACAATTGGTATGTCTGCCGTACGCTGAATTGGTTTAATTGTTGCAACGAGATCAAGCCCATTTTCATCGCCTAGTAAATAATGATCGAGCCAAATAACATCTGGTTTAGGATAAAATCCTTTCGCAAGATATTTGAGCGCAGCAGGCACGCTTCTTGCTGAAAGGGTGCGGATTCCTTCACCAGTTAATTTGGTAATGATTGCCCGAAGTAACTGAGAATCATCTTCAACTACTAAAACAGTGAGCTTTTTATTCATAATAGGTCGATTAACTAAGAGCTTTGCTACTTGAATGAGCTTTCATCCCTTTAAGCGGGATTTTAACGGTAAATGTGGTACCTTTATCTTTCTCTGAAGTGAAGGCAATTTTACCTTTTGCTTTATCAAGAATTGATTTTACGATATAGAGACCGAGTCCCGTTCCTTCAGTTACTAATTCTTTTGCATTATCGGCTCTGAATAATTTTTCAAATACGTGTTCTTGCTGTTCTTTAGGAATTCCCATACCAGTATCTTGAATTTCAATAACGAAATGTTTCAAGCCTTTCTTGATGCTGATTGAGATTTTTCCACCATCAGGGGTATATTTCACGGCATTTGAAAGTAAGTTCTGGAAAATAATAAACATTAACTTTTTATCGACTTTTACTAGTGGTAATCGACCATACTCTTTGTTTACAGAAAGATTTTTAATCACAATAAGTTGTGTTAATTCTTTAAGTGCTTCTTCAGCAAGGTCAACGAGATTTGTAGGAACAGGTTCAATCGAGAAAGATTGCATTTCAAGTCGCGAAACATTCAGAAGTGAAGTAACCAAATCGACCATTCGTTTGTTGCCCTTATAGATTTCGGTCAAATACGTTTTTTGCTGTTCATTTAACTCGCCTGCGTCGCCATCGAGGAGCATTTCTGTGTACCAGTTAATTGCCGAAAGTGGTGTACGTAATTGATGTGAGGCAAGCGAGACAAATTCAGATTTAGCCCGATCAATTTCTTTCTCTTTAGTAATGTCACGTTCGATACCTGTGTAAAAGACAATCTCGCCTTTATTATTTAAAACAGGTGAAACAGTTGCATAAACTGTATATTGCGTGCCATCTTTATGATGATTGATAACTTCTCCTGAGAATGGTTTCTTTTTTATTTTTATTGTTTTCCAGAATTTTTCGTAAAAGGCTTGAGACATTAACCCTCCCCAGTTAGATTTACTACCGGCTTTTTGGCCGATTATTTCATCTGGTGAAAACCCGGTAATTTTGTGAACAGCTTCATTGGCATAAATGATCGATCCTTCTGGGTCAGTAATAATTATGTGGTCTGATGCGTTGGCAACTGCCAATTGGAATTTCATGAGATCTTGCGCCAGTTCATCACTTTTTTCCTTCTCGTCTTCAAGATTGTTGAGCAGTTTTACCATTCTTTTTTGTTGCTGAATCAACGATTCACGTTGAGCAATGAGATCTTTGGTTTGCGATAAGACTTTTTCGGTAATTGATTCTTGCGTTGATTTCAATCGCTTCGCCATTGTATCGAATGATTGCGCTAACTCTCCGATTTCGTCGTTAGTATCAATATTCACTCGTACATTATAATTTCCATCAGAAATTTGTTTTGTTTTTTCGGCGAGAGTTTTTATTGGAGTTGCGAAAAGAGTACCAAGTCTATCTGCAAGGAGTGTCATTATGAGAAGTGCAGCAATTCCAATCGACATAGTTACCGTTAGTTGGGTGGTTAATGGAGCTCTTGCTTCACGTTCGTCAGTTTCAACGATTAGACACCATGGCGTATTCAATATTGCGGTTGCATTACCAATTACTCGTACATTTCGGAAGTCTAGATATGTTTGTTTCAATATATCACCAGAAACATCTTTTGAATATTCCCTGTTATTACAATTTGCCACAGCCTGTGAAGCAACAACTTCGTTAAGTAACAGCGATTCAGGATAATCACTTAATGGTGAGACGAGTTTCCCTTGCTCGTTAACTAGATATGCACGTTCAGTTCTGTTAAATACTGTTTCGTGTATTACATGTTCATATACTTTTTCAGCTTCGAAATAAATTGATACATAGGCAATCGTGTCACCAGAAGAATTGAAGATCGGAGAAGAAACACTGTGATAGTAGTAATCGTTATATTTGGCAATATCAGAAAAAACACTCCTACCTTTTTCAATTGCATTTTCGGAAATGGGAAGACTAGGTAGATAATCGCCTTGTGCCAGAAGAACTTTATTCTCTAGGTTGACGATTTCAATGCGAACGAACGTATCTGAAAGTGAGGTTAATTCATGAAGTTTTTCTTGCGCTAACTCAGTATAGGGGTTATTTTCTTTGTAACTATTCAATGCATATCTAATTAATGTTTCGTGACGTGAAATGACCCAGGTATGTGTTTCAAGCACATCAAGATGTGACGTTAACAGATCAAGATGTGAGCGTTGTATGAGTATCAATTGATTATTAATGGTAGTTGATAGGTTGTTTGCAAAGGTTGCAAAGAGGATAAACATTCCGATTAACAAGGTGACTGCAGGCGCGACAAGTCCGGTGGTAAACATTTTTGCTTTAATACTTCCGGTAAATGTGTTGAGTGGCAAGAGGACTTCTGATTTTGTTAATACAAGAGTTAATAGCAATGGAATCATTGTTACAACAACTGCAATCATTCCTATAAATGCCACGTCAATACCGAAAATGGGCAGAACAACATTTGTTGCTATCGCAATGAGAAGTGGAAAGCTAAGCATAGCAGTCAAATTTCGTCGAAGAATGTGTTCAGATTTGTCAGCTTGATGCAGTGCGTTGACGAATAAGAGGATTACCATGGCTATTGTCAGAGTAGCATAGTAAAGACCGATTACTGGTTGCAGTTGACCAGGTACAGGAGAGAATCTTCCTTCGACGAGTACGACGTCAGCAACGATTAAATTGGTAAAGAGTCTTAGATATCCAGCAAATGCAACCGGGATATACAGCAAAATTTGATAGGCAATGCGTTCTATTGGTGCAAAATTTATAAAGCGCAAAACAAAATGAAACAATGCGTTAAATGCAAAAAAGGAGAGTATTGTTCTTAGGCCTCCAATATACCAAGATATTTGCGCATTAGCAGCACTACTTGCCAAATAATCAGTTAAAGACCATATCGATGCAGCTAACGTGATTATTGCAAAATGTTTTGCTAGAGGTGTTTCGTGACCTTTAACATAAATGATGATAGCGATAAGTAGCCCAATAAAGAAAATGATTAGTGGCAGATATGTTAATAGCATTGAGCAGGGCTCGATAAAATTACAAAAATCTAGAATAAGTATAGAGTAATAATGGTTGAGTGTCTAGCTGTTCACGTGTACAATCACGTATGACAGACCACAGTAAAGTTCAGCAATTTTTATACAAAAATATACTTAAACAAATTGCATTTTTGTTCGATCCCGGGGTAGTTCACGAGGGGTTTGTATCATTCGGAGAATTGGCTGGTCGTCTGAAGATTGGAAAAGCATTTGTTTCTGCGATGTATGGCTATCGTGGAGCAGATATCTCACGAGTAGTCGATGGTATTACCTATAAAACACCTGTTCTTCTATCAGCAGGTTTTGATTATAACGCTCGACTCGTTTCAATTTTGAATCATATGGGCTTTGGGGGTGAAGAAGTCGGTTCAATTACGGCACAACCTTGTAAGGGAAATGCAGGCACGCAATTAACTCGTGCAAAAAAATCAGAAAGTATAATTGTGTATAAAGGACTAAAAAATGACGGCGTCGAAAAGATCATAGCGAGGCTTAAAAGCAAACAAATTGATAAAGATTTTGTAGTAGGAGTCAGTATTGCGCGAACAAATTCAGAATGCGCAGCAGATGATGCAGCAGGTATAGAAGATTATGCAACATCGTTTCGTCGGTTGAATGAAGAAAATATTGGGCAATATTACACAATAAATATTTCATGCCCCAATGCTTTTGGTGGTGAAAGTTTTGCTGATCCTAAGCGATTACCAAAATTGCTTGAAAGACTACGCGAAATTCAATGTTCAAAACCAGTATACGTAAAAATGCCGATAAATGTACCCTGGGAACAATTTAAAGAATTAATTGACATTATTAGACAGTATAATTTGCAGGGCGTTGTGATTGGTAATCTTAACAAGAATTATGACGATTTAGATGTTCGGGCTGAAGCTCCAGAAGCTTATCGAGGTGGGTTAAGTGGAAAACCATGTCGAGAATTATCAAACAGCCTAATCGAAAATACTCGCAATTACGTTGGTAATGATTTTACGATTATTGGTGTTGGTGGCATTTTTACTCCAGAACATGCTATCGATAAGATGAAACGAGGAGCAAATCTCGTGCAACTTATTACCGGCATGATCTTTGAAGGACCACAGCTGATACGCGACATTTGTTATCGTGTAGCACAAGAAAAAATTTAAATATTTGTGATATTATTCTCGAGTATGAAAAATTCCCCTCTAGCGTTATTACTGCAGGTATTAAAACGTAAAGACCTTTTTTTGTTACAGGCTGCTTCACTTACTATTGTATTGATTAGCAATGGATTGTCTCTAGTTACGCCACAGCTTGCTGCAAAAATTATTGATGACTATTTTGCAGGTAATCGTGTGCTCGTGACGTGGTTGCCTTTGGTTGTTTTTATTCTTACAGGTACAGTTATTGCCAGCTTTCTTCAGAATTTTCTTTCTGGAGTACTTTCAGAAAAGGTTGCCTTTGTATTGCGAGAGAAGTTAATAGAAAAATATCTTGCACAGCAATATTCCTTTATTTTGAATCTAAAAACTTCAAAAATAATGACGGTCATCGGGAGCGATGTCAACTCATTGAAGCAGTTGATCAGTCAATTAATAAATGGCATTTTAACCGCAGTAATTCTGTTGTTCGGTAGTATTTATTTGATGTTCGCAATAAATGTTCGCTTAACGATTGTGGTTCTATTAATTGTTCCAACAAGTTTACTCTTGGTCACAACTGTTATCAAAAAAGCTCGCGAACTCTTTACTCGAGCACAAGGCGTACGAGATGCAATGAATCGGATCATTGACGAAAACATTAAGGCGGCAATGTTGATTAGGGTCTTTGTTTCTGAAACAACAGAAACCGATAAATTCAAGAATGCGAATACCGAAACCAAAACAGTTGGCACACAAATAGTAAAGATCTTTTCGTTGGTATTGCCAATTTTACAATCGACTAACTTGCTAGGAACTTTATTAGTATTACTGATTGGTGGGCAGGCGGTTATGACAGGCGAAATGAGTTTGGGTGATCTTTCTGCTTTCAATAATTACGTGATTATGTTTACCATGCCAATTCTCATGTTAAGCTTCATATTTTCTTCATTAGGGCAGGCATTCGCATCGCTGGGAAGAATCAATGAATTATTGAGTGCTGAGTCAGGATTCATTGATGGAACTGAAGAATTGAAAGCATTTGAAGAGTTACAGGCCAAAGGTGTGTCGTTTGAAGTAGATGGAAATCGTATTATCAACGAGATTGATTTCAAAATTAAGAAAGGTGAACATGTAGGTATCGTAGGTCTGAATGGTTCAGGAAAAACCATGTTGCTAAACTTATTGACACGCCAACTAGATGCGACTTCCGGAGAAATTTTGATAAATGACAAAGCGATCGCCTCATATAGATTGTCAGATATAAGAAAGCTTTTGGGCTTCGCCTTTCAAGAAAATTTTGTTCTAGATGCATCGATTTATCAGAATATCGATTTCGGTAGAGCATTGCCCGCAGACGCAGTATTGCGAGCTGCAGAGATTGCAGAAGTAACAGAATTTTCGACAAAATTTGAAGACGGTTTACAACATCAGGTAGGTGAAAGAGGAACAACTTTATCTGGTGGCCAGAAGCAACGAATTATGATCGCTCGCTCATTAGCTGAAGAACCGGAATTATTACTTCTAGACGATGTTACCAGTATGCTTGATGTAGTTACTGAACAGCGAATTTTAAAGAATATTCGTGAACAATATCCAAATATTGCAATAATAATTATTTCTCAGAAAATTGTTTCATTAAAAGAATGTGACAGAATTTATGTTTTAGAGCAAGGAAAAAATGAAGCAACTGGCAATCATGAACAGTTATTGAAAAAATCTACACTATACGAAGAAATTGAATTAACCCAACGAAATTATCGTCATTAACCATGGACTACACATTAAAGGAAAATAAAAAAACAACGACTTTGGGCGGAAAGTTGATTCTTAAGCAATTCCTCGCATATAAAAAACAGGTTGCCATTATTGTTGCAATGCTTTCAATTGCTACTGTGGCAACAACTGTTTCTCCGCTGATTATTCGTCGTGCAATTGATGTTGATATTGCAGCGAAAAGTGTCACCGGCTTACTATACACAGTAGGAATTTTGGCGATTTGTATTTTGATTTCATTTACCGCCAGATTTATCCAAATGCGCATGACTGGCGCTTTAGGTCAAGAAATTTTGTTCTCAATTCGCTCACAGGTTTTCACCAAATTACAATCGCTACCTCTGAAATTCTTTTCGCAGAATCAAACAGGAGATATTATTCAGCGATTGACTGGAAATGTCGATTCGATTAACAATTTTTTCTCTGAAGGGATTATGCGCTTGCTTGGTATGGTTTTCGGCCTAATTGCGCAATCAATTTTCATGTTTTGGGCAGATTGGCGAATAGGCTTAATCGCTACTGCCGGTGGTATCGCGATAATTATATTCTTGCGCATTCAGGGGATATACTTGGAGCGCGCAATTAAGCAGTCGTTAAAAATTGAAGGACAGGGGTCGGCATACATTCAGGAGTCTTTAAACGGTTTCCGGTCAATTGTTCAATATAATCAAGCAGAAACCTTTAAAAAGAAAATCATCGATAAAAATCTAGAATTTCTGAAGGCAACATACAAAGCTGGTGCAATTTCAGCTACATCTGAAAGTTTTCTAGGATTGATTTCGTTAACCGCGACAATTATTATATTGTTTCAATCACTATCATTCTACGCAGCTGGAAATATGACCCAAGGTACGGTAATTCTATTTCTCGCTTATTCAGTTACCTATTTTAGGCAATTAGGAGGTATTTCTGACCTCTGGTTAATTATTCAGCGGGGGATTGCATCTGCATCAAGAATTGCTGAGCTATTGCAACTTCAAAATGACTTGCACAGTAAAGAAGAAGCGTATGTGCCTGAAAAAGGTAAAATCGAAGGCAAAGTTGAATTCAGGAATGTCGAATTCTCGTATGGAAGTAAAACTCCAGTTTTGAAAAATTTGAGTTTCTGTGTAGAGAAAGGTCAAAGTATTGCCATTATTGGTCCCACCGGCGCGGGAAAAACTACTTTTGTAAATCTTATCGCTCGATTATACGATGTTGATAAGGGGAGTATTTTGGTTGATGATATTGATGTTAGGGATTGGAATATTGATGAGTTACGAAAGAGCATCGGATATTTAATTCAGGATACTTTTTTGTTTGAAGACACAATCTTGAATAATATTCGTTACAACAATCAAGAAGTCACTAAACAACAAGCTGTTGAAATGTTTGAATATCTTGGTGCAAAAGATTTTTTGGTGTCTTTACCTGAAGGCATTGATACGAAGTTAGAATCAGGTGGCGAAAATATCAGTGCAGGGCAACGACAAGTGATCGCATTAGTGCGTGTACTTTTGCGCGATCCACGAATACTTATTCTCGATGAAGCGACGTCACGCATTGATACAAAGTCAGAAAAAATGATTCAGAAAGCGATCGAAAAGGCAAATGTTGGTCGTACCAGTTTCATCATTGCGCATAGATTGAGTACCATTTTCAATGCAGATCAAATCGTTCTCGTGCAAGATAATCAAATTCTTGAACAAGGTACACATGATGAGTTGATTGCAAGAAAAGGGGTATATTTCGAATTATATTCGAAGTTTGTAGGAAACTAGGATTCAACAGTTTTTGATTGCACCTGATTTTTTCCAAGCAGCGATAGTGCAAGTCCGATAAAGAATAATATTCCAATAAAGGCTACTGCCCAGGCGACAGATGTGTACTGCAAAAATGCTCCCCAACCAGCTATCATGATGGTTGCACCAACGCTTCCTAGAAGATTAATTATTGACATTGCTGTTGCTCTAGTTTTTCCTTCAAGCCGGTCGTGAACATTTTGCTCAGCAACCGTGTCGAGTAGCTCACTTCCTATTAGTGCGATAAACAAGAAGAAAAGTGAAAAAAATTGATTTGCCACTATTGCAAGCAAAAGAAATGCAAAAGCGAGTGTAAAATTGGCAATCCTAGTCAACAACACGGTATTCCATTTACTTAATAGGGTAACAATTCCTGCCAATACAGATTTGATGATGTAGAGAAATGCCATAAACCCTGCAATGAATGTAATATTGAAGCCCGCTTCGCTGAGAATTGGCGTGTAGAACCACTTCATATTAACGGCAAGGGCATCTGAAAGTACGAAGAGAACGATTGGAATATACAGTTCAGTTCGCTTAAGAACAAATGCAAAAGATTCAGAAGTATGCTTAAGATAATTTTCTTGTTGTAATTGCATACCTTTCTTAGTTGTTTCAGGTTCTTTCATGAAAAGAATGGCGATTGCACCTGCAAGCATAAAAGGAAAAGGTAAGATTAATGTAGCGTGAATGAATTGTGGTGTTAAAAGTCCGCCAATAAATATGCACAAAGCCATGAAACCAGTAAAAAGTGATCGACCAAGGCTGGCTATACGCTTAAATTCTTCGGTTTTGCCAATATCTGCAAGAGTATCGTAAATGAGCGATGAATCAGCACCCGAGATGAAAGCTTTGCCAACACTTTTGATGAGAAAAAGTAGTAAAATAATGCCATAACCTTCTACAAATGGAAGAAATACGAATGGCAGTGAATTCAAAATATAGCCAATTGCAACTGAATAACGCCGAGATATTTTGTCAGCAAGTACACCAGTTGGTATTTCAAGAAAAATTAGGGCAAATTCCTGTAATCCAAGAAGAAAAGTTGCTTGAAGTGGAGAAAGATCCTTATATTCGGTTAGGTATAAGTAAAGAATTGGCAACCAAAAAAAGGGAATCCAGAATGTTTTTGCAAAGAGAAAAAGAAGAATATTACGATTTTGGAGGAGTTGTTTCATTGCTGTTTGTAACGTTCCCGATCTTTTTTAAATAAATTAACAAGCCTTTTCTTGCCGGTTCAAATAGGTCCAATTCTAATATTTTCTCAACAGGAAGAAACTGCCAATTAGTTCTTTTTTCATCTAAATCGTCTCCTAACTCACCTGAGATAGGCTCACCTACAAAGCCAAATGATTTATACCAATGATTTTGGTCTTCTCTATAGAATTCAATCTCGTATGCTAAATACTTTATACGACATTTAAGACCTTTTCCGTAATTGCCACCCGTTTCTTCGTAGATTTCTCTCAATGCAGCTTCTTCGTATGTTTCTCCTGTAATTTCACCTTCCCAATGCCCACCAGGAAAAGCCCATTTCTTTTTATTGCCGTCATATCCTACCAATATCTGACCTTTGGAATCTTCAACAATGCATGCGACACCAATAATGTAATTTTTCATACTGAATGTAGAGTCTAATATTAGAATCGAAGTGACAAGACTCGAACTCGCGATCCCACGTCCTCTTTCTGGCATGCTCGGAGTGACAAGACTCGAACTTGCGACCCCACGCACCCCATGCGTGTATTCTACCAACTGAACTACACTCCGAGCATACCATCTCTCTCCCCCTGGGAAAGAGTCTTCTCATGCGTGTATTCTATCAAAGAAATAACATTCTCAGTAGGGGTAAGTCAAAAGTAATGGAAAAAATTGTCGGTGACGAGGTAAGGGTTTTAGGAAAAAAGAGGCAACAGACAGCGCGGGATGCGGGAATCATGCTGAGAGGAGCCTCTTTTTTAATGGAGTTAGATTAGAATTTTTCCCAACCCCAGATGACAACACCCCATCCGACAAAAGCAGCACCAACCAAAATGGCGGCAAGGCCTTCAATCTGGGGGATTTCGCCAGTTAGTCCAAACAAAATACCAATTCCTGCCCCAAAAAGGAGCAAGGTTATACATAAGGCGGTCAATAGAGCAAAAGCAATTTTTCCAAGCATTTTCTTCATGTTTCTTTCCTTTTGATTGCATCCCAGCAAGATTCCGAAAAATCCTCTTGGAATGCAATCAAGTCTGTTGCCTCAATTGTTTATGAGCGAGCAGTAGAAAATTCATACTGTAGTAGAATTATATAATACTACAGGATACCAGTCAAGCAAGTGAACTTGACTCTTTATGAAAAGTAAAAGGCCTTGACACCCCCCAGGGGTGTCTGTTAAAATGTTAGTGTAATGGAAAAAACAGTTAACGCAAGAATCAGAAATATAATTGGGCAACTCGAAGGAGTTGTTCGGTTGCGCGAATCGTGTACCGAATGCGAGGCGCAGCTTATTCAATTAAAGGCGATTCGCGCAGGAATAAATGCCATTATTCAAAAAATTATTGAAGAAGAATTAGCAAATTGCTCAAAACATGCAGAAAAGCATGAAAAGGTAACCAGGTTGGTTGCTGAGTTAGTACGCCATACATAAATTTTTACAAACAAAAGCATGGCAAATACAACAATTGATGTAGTAGGTAGAGAAGCATTTAAAAAAGAAGTTCTCGAAGCAACGGTCCCTGTTTTAGTAGATTTCTGGGCACCTTGGTGTGGTCCTTGTAGAATGATGGCACCAATTTTGTCAGTTGTAGCTGAAGAAATGGGAGATAAAGTGAAAATTGTGAAGCTTAATACTGAAGAACCTGACAATATGCCACTTGCAATGGAATATCAAATTATGTCTATTCCAAACATGAAAATCTTTAAGGCTGGACAAGTTGTCAAAGAAATTATAGGATTAAGACCAAAGGATTATGTAATTGCAGAATTGAACAGTGTTAGCTAAGGGTTTAGTACAAGAACTTATTGCAGCGAAAGAAATTACAATCTTTCCGTATGCAGAAGAAAATTTCGGTACAGTTAGTTACGATCTGCGTTTAGGTTCAGTTTTTCAACGCGTTAAGCCGCTTGACGGTAAAGCTTTTGATGGAATGAAACCTAAAGACCGAGTACTTGAAACTCTTGAAGTAACTGAATACTTGCTGAAACCAGGCGAATCAATAATTGGAAAAACTGAAGAGCGTGTAGGTATTCATTCAACTGATGTTTCGGCGCTATTTGATGGCAAAGCATCACTATCGATACTCGGGCTTTTTACCCATGTATCTTCAATGCTTATCGATCCTGGTTTTGTTGGTGAACTAACCGTAGAGATCCACAATAGTGGTGAATATCCAATACTCTTGAAACCTGGCATGAAAATTGGTCAAGTCATTTTCTTCTCTGTAGAAGAGTAAAATGCCCGCGATATTGAGCTACAAAGCCGTTTCGTGGTATAATACGTTTGTGTCAGATGAACAAAAAACTGCTCAAATTCCTGAAGCAATCACAGCAGATGAATTGAACAATCAGCTTCCTTCGAATACTCCTAAGGCAGGTGACCCTGAGAGATATTCTCGTTTCGTTTCTGCTATCGTAATTCTGATACTTTTACTCGTTCTCGCAGGTGGAATATTAGCATTTACGGCGCCAGCAACATTTTCAGCGGTTATTAGTGCATTTTGGATGATTATTTTCTGTACCGTAGCATTGTTCCTTGTTTTGGGAATTTTGGTAATGGTTGGGTTAAAAGAGCAAGTTAAGCAAATACTCGACATTTTTGTTGAAGGTTCTCTCAGTATCGTTGATATCATGAACTTTCTTAAGATGGCAGTAACTTTTATAGTCGATGTGATAAAACAGGTTATTTATTTCATCATCCCTGCAATTGCTTACTTACTCGGTGCCGTCGTATATTTTGGCTTGATTTATGCGTATAAATGGGTTGGTAAGCAATTCGATGTGACCTTATTTACGATTTTTCTTGCTGCAGCATTAGTTGTAGTTACGGGTTTTCTTAATAAGCGTGCAAAAGACGAAGGTAAGTCAGACTTGACCTGGGGCAGAAAAATCCAGTTACGTTTCAAAGATTTTATAGGTGATGCCATTGAAGTCGTTCTTTTCGTATTTTTCCTTACCATGGATAGTACTAAACTGTTCTTTTTGCCTCAAGATTTAAATGTAGAGATTCATGCAGCCGTAAATTTAAGTGCGAATGAAACATACAATTTGATGGTTCGAGGGTGGAGTGTTGATAGCATGTTAAGAACAACATTAACCTTAGTTATGACCGCAGTCGGCATTGAAATTGTTCGTTTTGCTTTACGAATCGTAGCAGCAGGTTACGAGTTTTATAAAGAAATTAACGAGTATGTTGGCGAAACTAATCAGAAAATGACTGGAAGTGATCAAATAAAATGGGCCTTGCGACAAAGTTTTGAGGTACATAAAGATGATGTTATTCGATTTATTACTTATACGACATTTATTATTATTGTTTTCCTTTTCTTCCCACGATTAAAAATTTTAGCCATGGCCGTTGCAAGTTTAACCATGGTAATTATGGATATTTTTATGCGTGATAGACTTGTTATCAAAAAAGGCAACGACTTATTCTCAAAGCTGGTTTCATTCCTATTTAGGGTGTAATTATGGCAGCAGAAGATTTCCGCAAGTTGAATGTTAGCTTCATTTGTGAAAAGTGCGGATTCAATGTCGGCCCTGCGAAAAAAACATCAAGAAATCATTGTCCACAATGTCTTTATTCAAAACATGTTGATATTGTGCCGGGTGATCGAAAAGAAGTGTGCCAAGGTCTTATGGAAACGGTAGATTATGACTATAAAGGTGGTGAAGTAGTACTTATACAAAAATGTATAAAGTGTGGAAAATTGCAGAATAACAAAGCTGCTTCGGATGACCAACTAGATCAATTATTGCAAAGTTAAGAATACTGTTTTCAGTCTAGGGTATAATAGAGACGTAAGTTAAGAAAAACGTTTCTATGGCAAAATTTAAGAAAAAAGAAGAGGCTGTAATTGAAGAAGCAGCTCCAACAGTTCAATCGATGGGGGGTGAGGTTTCAGGAGAAGAGCGTCAAAAGATTATTGATGCTGCAATGTCGATGATAGAGAAGAAATTCGGTGATGGTAGTTTAATGCGTTTAGGTTCAAAAAAGAAATTAAATGTATCAGTAATATCAACGGGTGCACTTTCTCTTGATGCTGCTTTAGGTGTTGGAGGAGTTCCTCGAGGTCGTGTTATTGAAATTTATGGACCTGAAGCTTCTGGTAAAACTACACTCGCGTTAAGCATCGTTGCAGAAGCACAAAAAAGTGGCGGTAAGGCAGCATTCATTGATGCTGAACATGCGCTCGATCCTGTTTATGCAAAGAAAATTGGTGTTGATGTAAATGATCTTTATGTAGCGCAACCTGACTTTGGAGAGCAAGCATTAGATATTTTAGAAACCCTCGTTCGTTCGGGAGCCTTTGATGTCATTGTTGTTGACTCAGTCGCTGCATTAGTACCAAAGGCTGAAGTCGATGGAGAAATGGGTGATGTACACATGGGGTTGCAAGCTAGACTTATGTCTCAAGCATTGCGTAAGTTGACGCCAATTACCTCAAAATCAAATACAGTAGTAATTTTCTTGAACCAGATTCGTTTGAATTTAGGGGTGAAATTCGGTAACCCTGAGACAACAACCGGTGGGCAAGCATTAAAATTCTACGCAAGTTTGCGTATGGATATTCGTCGTCGCGAAGAGATTAGTAAAAACGGTGAGTTACTTGGTCATACACGTGAGGTAAAAATTGTAAAGAATAAAGTAGCTCCACCATTTAGAAATGCCTTCTTCGACATTTATTTTGCATCAGGTATTGATAGAGTTAGTAGCATTTTTGAAGCCGGTGTTAAATATGGAATCATTGACAAAGCCGGAGCATGGTACAGTCTTAATGGTGAGAAGATTGGTCAAGGAAAAGAGGCAGTTGTCGAATTTCTGCGAGAGAAACCAGAGCAAGTAGAAGCGATCAAAAAAGCGGTTCTTGAAAAAGTACTCTAACTGGTATTATGCGAGAATACATTTTACAGAAGCAATATTCGTCTTTAGAAATTGCAGAGGTTGCAGATGCTTTGAAATCAACCGCGCTAGCGCAGGTATACGCGCAACGTGGCATTTTAACTGTGAAGCAGTTGCAGAGCTTTGTAGAACTTCAACCATTATTGCCTGTTGATGATTTATATGATGTAAAGGGAGCTTTTCAACTTCTTCAAAAACACATCGCTAATAATAGCTCCATCGTGATTTACGGTGATTATGATGCTGATGGCGCACTGGCTGCTGCAATAATGTGGAGGTTCCTAGCGAAGACATTAAATCTCAAAGCTACGGTATACATTCCTGATCGTCACGAAGAAGGGTATGGCTTGAATCGTGCTGCTTTACAATCACTTGCGAAACAAGGGCATCAACTTATAATTACGGTCGACTGTGGCGTTCGCGATAAAGAGTTAATTACTGAAATAACAAAAGAAACTGCACTTGAAATACTCGTAACCGATCATCATCAACCTGGTGATACTTTTCCTGAATGTCCGGCGGTGCATCCATTGTTTCCGAATCACCATGCACAGAATGAATTCACTTCTGGGGCAGTAGTTGCTTGGAAATTCGTTCGATATGTTGAAGAGCAGTTGAAACTGGGGCATGCATACTCAGACTCAGTCGTAGATTTGGCAGGTATTTCGTTAGTAACAGATATAATGCCACTCGTAGGTGAAAATCGAACAATTTTGAAACGAGGAATTCAACATATAAGAAATGCACCAACTTTAGGAGTTAAGGCAATTATTGAAGTCGCTCAAATTAAACAATCAGAAGTATCTACCTATCATTTGGGATATTTGATTGGACCTCGATTGAACGCAAGTGGTCGAATAGGTGATCCCTATACAAGTACGCGACTTTTGTGTACCGACAATCAGGAAATCGCTCGTTCACTTGCATTACAAACTCATGAAATAAATGTTAAGAGGCAAGAGCTAACGAAACAGATGCTTGCTGAGGCAGAAGAAAAAAAGGTGGTGTTAGCAGAAAAACTGATACTTGTAGCAGGTGAGTCATGGGATGATGGCATTATTGGCCTAGTTGCAGGGAAATTAATGAATACGTACGATAAACCCACACTAGCGATTTCAATTAATAAAGATCAGCAACTTGCAAAAGGATCAGCTAGAAGCTTGGGTGAATTCAATATTACGCAATTTCTCGAAGAAATTAAAGAACAGTTTTCTCGTTATGGAGGGCATCATAATGCTGCCGGTTTCTCGTTAGTTTCTGATGATGTAAATTCATTTACGTCTGTCGTAGAGAATCATTTAATTGCAAAATATGAAAAATATACGCCAGTATCTATTCGTGAAGTCGCTACTTTGGTAACTTTTTCCGATTTAACACCAGAATTTTTTGCAGCTCTAGAAAAGTTAGAACCTTACGGCAATGCGAATCCAGCACCGTTATTTGCTATCGAAGGAACGGTTGTTCAATTTTCAACAATAGGGCAGAACAATAATCACGTGAGGCTTGAACTGCAAACAGCAACTGGTGTAGTGAAATGCTTATATTTTGATGGTGTAGCGAAGTGCGCTGGAATTCAACAAGGGCAAAAATTGCAATTAGTTGGCAAACCTAAACAGGAAGAGTACCAAGGCCGTATTCAGGTAAGTTTCTTCGTAGATGATATTATTGATGAGTTGAAGCGTATTTAATAACTCACCATTGCCTGAGAATTTTCTACGTTAGTTGATTACTTACTGACTGCTTGATAATCAATTGCTGGTACGTAAATCGCAATTGAACCTCTTGATTTTGTTTGAAATATAACCTCACCGGTTGCAACATAGATTGGTTGCAAGAATGGTTGAGCAGTCATGGTTTCGTAATAGAAAAGTTCAATTTTGTCGAGGCTAATTGATTCGATTGCTGGTGGAACTGGTGGTTGTAAGGTATCACCACCATTTTCAACCAATAATACAATTTTACCTTCTCCTTTTTGAATTCTTGAAACTGCATCTGCTGGGCGAATAAGTGTATACGTTCCGCATGGACGGTCTTCAACTTTCCAGTTATTAAAAATCACTTGGTGTACGCCATCATTTGCATTGCCACTTTGATCACGAAGATAAACTTGAACATTTGATGTTTCTGGAGTTTTTCCGATTCTTCGTGTTGTATATTGATAGTATTTCTTATCTGAAGTTCCATCTTCGGGCGCAAGCTCAAGAAATCCTTCAAAGTCAATGTTTTTTGGGCCTGCATAGGTGGTACTTACGATACCACGGTCGTATGCAATAACAGTATTAGTCTTTTGCAGGTCAACTCTCAGGAGTTGAGCTTTTTCTAGCGATTTTGCTTGATATGATTTCCCTCCAGTCATGGTAACGGGCAAAGCAAATGCTTTACCGTTAGCAAAATCGCTCGTATAAAGACCTAGGGCACTCAAAACATTCTGTGCCAATTCAGGAGCAGAAAAAGTCGTCGCAGGAAGTTTAAGGTTTGGTGCTGAAGGAATAGTTGCCTCATCATATACGTAAGTCAGATTGAGGTTTGCAGTATCGATACTTAAACTATTTCTTTTTAATTTGTTTCTCCAAGTATAGGTAGTGCTACCTGGTGTTTTTTGTGCATCTTCTGCCACGAAATTCAATTGCGTTGCGATTGCGAACGCATCATCTCGTGTTTTGAAAGTTTCTCCTTTTACGTCAAGTTTATAGACGTAAGAAATATAGGGAATGTCTGCAGGTAACGCACTACTTAGGGCATCAACCTTAATTTGGATGTTTGAAATATCGATTCCAGGTTGTTCCTCGATATCAACAATGGGTAAGGTACCGCAGGCATAGTTAGCTCTAAAAATTAAGTCGGGAGTTCTACCAATATTGATGAAGTATAAATAACCATAGTAGCCACCAACAAGAAGTACGATTCCCAAAATGAAGAATCGGGATGCGATTTTTGTCCAAAATACGGTTTCTGTTAATGTCATAGTAATTGTCGAGTCAATTTTTTCAATTGTAGCAGAATAATACTGACTTGTCAGACGAGACTACGTTGTTTTTAACCAATCAACCGCCTGTAGAACCAACTTCTTTGTTTTTTGCCAACCAAGAATTTCAATTGTTTCGAGTAATGGCGGGCTTTGCAATCGACCAGTAATTGCAGAACGTAAGGCCATGAATAGGTCACCTGCCTTCCATCCAAGCTCGGTAGCGTATCCTCTAACAACTGCTTCCCATTCTTCATGAGTACAAATTCCTGTTGAAAGAATCTTCTCTAATCGAATTAAAACTTCAGATAATGCGGTTGCGAGTTCTTGTTTCGTATGATTTTTAGTATTCCAATTTTCATCGGTAAAGTCGAAAGATTCAACATAAAAATATTTTAGAACGTGCGGAATTTCTGAAAGCTTTATAATACGCTCTTTTTCAAGTGCAAGGCATTTTTGAAATTTTACGAGATCCTTCTTCCAATCGGGTAACGCTCTCTTGATTTCTTCTTGCAATGTGACTTCCCAGTCTTCTAGACCTGCAATATCATCTACTTTAAAGTGTTTAAGTACTGTATTTTCAGCCCAATCTAATACACGTTTCGCAAATTCTTCATCGGTTAATCGGCGAATGTGCTTGCCATTAATATAATCAAATTTCATTTGATCATAGCGAGCAGCAGTTTTGTTCATGTGTTTGAGATCAAATAAAGCGATGATTTCATCAACAGTATAAATTTCATCTTGATGAGCAACAGTTGTATCTGGAGCCCAGCCACAGAGCATTGCATAATTGACGATCGCTTCTGGAAGGTATCCTTCACGGAGTTTCGCAATAATCGAGTTCGCTCCGTATCTTTTACTTAATTTTTTATGTCCATCAGGATTTAATATGAGAGGTAGATGTGCAAATTCTGGAATTTCCCAGCCAAAATATTTATAAAGAAGTACATGTTTTGGCAAACTTGGTAGCCAATCAACTCCTCGAATTACGGTAGAAATCTTCATTAAATGATCATCTACAACGCTTGCAAGATGATAGGTCGGCCAACCGTTTTGTTTGATTAATACTTGATCATCAATATCTTTGTTTTGAACTCTAATTTCGCCGAAAATTGAGTCATGACAGATAGTTTCACCTTCATCAGGAATTTTCATTCTGATAACATAAGGTTCATTTGCATCAAGCCTTTTTTTCACTTCTTCAGCCGAAAGAGATGCGCATAAACCATCATACATTGGTTTTTGCTTTGCAAGCTTTTGTTCTTCTCTAAGTTGAGTTAATCTTTCTTGAGAGCAAAAACAGTAATAGGCATGGCCTGCATCAATCAAATCTTTAGCATATTTGGGGTATATTTCTAGTCGCTGTGATTGGGCGTACGGTCCATATTCTCCTCCAATTTGAGGGCCTTCATCAAAGGTTATGCCTACTGCTTCGTATGCTTCAACCATTGCCTGAATACCTGCGTCTGAGCCGGCAAATGCATTTCTTTTACTATCTGTATCTTCAACTCTAAGTATGTTTTTTCCGCCTGATTTTCTTGCAAGAAGAAAATTTGGAAGATAAGCACGAACCGTGCCAATATGCACTTTTCCTGTTGGGCTAGGTGCAGCACGTAGGCGTATTTCAGGACTTTCTTTCATACAAGAATTATACATGATTGAGAAATATTATAAAATCGTCTATAATTTGCCTGAAGTTCAAATAGAAAGAACAAAAGTTTATTGCCGGATCGTCTAATGGTAGGACGATTGCCTCTGGAGCAGTTAGTCTAGGTTCGAATCCTAGTCCGGCAAAATGATTTGCACCTTGGTGCAGAGCATTTTGCCTGCAAGGTGAGTAACCCGCAAATTACAAAATTTTGAATAAATAAAAATTTGCGTGGGGCGACCGCGAATGCGTGTAGCTCGCAATTGTTTAAATTCAATTTGAGCTAAATCCTAGCCCGGCAAGACTTTGCACAATTAGCGAATTCCTGTGTCAAAAAATTCTGCGAAATTTATATGAAATTCCCCAATTACAAAACGAACTTATTTCTTGGGTATCTCTACATCTTTTTATTTAATGCAACTTTTTGGTACGGCACTTGGGCTCTTTTCTTTTTAAGCAAGGTAAGTTACGGTGATTTAGGAATTATTCAATCCGCAACATTATTTACAACGCTTATAACTGAAGTTCCAACGGGAGCCTTGAGCGATATAATCGGTAAGAAAACATCGTTGATTATTAGTGCCTTGTTAATTGCAATTGGAGAATTATTCGTGCCGATATTTCCAGGATTTTGGATATTTCTTATTACTGGAGTCGTCATTCGTCTGGGAATGAGCTTTTACTCAGGAACAATGGATGCATTTATGTATGACACACTCGTTTCTGCAAAGCAAACTGATTTGCACCCTAAAGTGTTGTCTCGCATGTCGTTATTCACTTCTGCAGCTATTGCTTTTGCTAGTATAGTTGGAGGATTTCTTTACTTAGTAAATTTTGCGTTGCCTTGGTATTTCACGTTTGCAGCAAAATTGCTTTGCTTCTTTATTGCTTTTTTTATGATTGAACCCGCTGTAGATACAGAAAAAACTGAAATGAAGAATGTTTTGAAGCAGAATTTATTAGGCTTTAAACATCTGTTTTCGCCTCAACTGTTACAATTCTCACTTTTTATTGTATCTTTTTCGATAATCGGCAGAATCGCCTATGAGATCTTAGACGATACTAATGTTGTTGAAGTCGGACTTAACGCCTCTCAGATCGGTGCTTATTACGCAATATTTATATTTTTGTCATTACCAATTTCATTGCTTTACAATCGAATTCAGAAAAAAATCGCGCCACTCAATTTGTTACTAATAACAGTCGTCCTGTACGCACTTATTCAGGTTTTTACACCAATTGTTTCCGTTCCCTTATATCTGGCTATTTTTACCGTGAGAATCATTATCTATCCGTTATACACTAATGCGATGTCACAAATTTTGAATGCAAAAACGCCTTCTAACATTAGAGCAACCACATTGTCAACGGTTGAGTTGATATCGGCTCTACCATTTGTTATTCTTTCTTTCCCGATAGGTCTACTAATGGAATCTTTAACGTCACGCGTTGTAACTGGAATTTTCGGTATGATTCTCTTGATCTTGGTACTTGTTCAAATCGTTTATCACAAGCATTGGAAGAAGATGCTATAGACGGTATAATTGAGCATGGAAAAAAATCTTCCCAACGAAAATTCTTTCCGCTTTATTGCTGTGCTGAATCGTAAGATCGGAATTGGGCGACTGTTCAACGCGCTAGGTCACATGACAGCGGGGCTTGTTGGGGGGGCAAACGATATAGAAGGTATGCATTTCTTGCAATACCGCGATAAAGATGGTGGGTTTCATAGAAATATCTCGCATTTTCCATTTATCGTTTTACAAGCTGACAATTCTAATCAAATTCGTACTCTGCGCCAACAGCTTTTGGTTCTGAATTTTCAGTTCACTGATTTTACTAGTACAATGACGGTTGGCACTAGTGCAGAGCAACAGGCTACAACCGAAGTCACGCCAGAATCTGAACTTGAATATTTTGGGCTCTGCGTGTTTGGTGAAACCGAAGCCCTTAGGCAACTAACGAAAAAGTTTTCACTTTTCAAAAATGAATAAACAGAAATTTTTTCTTACGTCATCAACAATTACCGAGAATTTAGTTTCAGACTTTGAAATTTTTACACATCGCTCAATTACAGGTATGTCCTGTGCATTTATCACTGACGCTTTTTACGGTTTCACTTCAAATGATCCAGAGTATCTTGAAAATGATAGAGCAGATCTTTATGGTTACGGCTGGAAATTAACTGACGTCAGATTGCTGGAATATCTTGGTAAATCGTTTGATTCTCTTTCAGACTTTGACGTACTTTATGTCAATGGTGGAGCTAGCGGTTATTTGGCGAATGTCATGCATAAAACAGGTTTCGATTCGTGGTTGGTTAACTACATGAATAATGGTGGGATTTACGTCGGTTCTTCTGGTGGTAGCATGGTGCTTTCAGATTCACAAGATGCAGCGATTTGGTATATTGGAGAAGCGGAACCTTTTGCAGCGACTGTTCGCGGATTAGGATATTTTTCATGGCAAATATATCCACATTACGAAGAAGTTTTGTTGCCAGAAATTGAACGACTTCGAGATAGGTCGCTTGAGTACGTCTTATTACGAAACGGGCAGGCAGTAGCTTTCGATGGTCAAGAGAGAACTTTCTATGGTGGACATGTAGACGTTTTACCCGCAGTTTGCTAGTATCATCTATGTGGAAAACATATCTTATAGACTGGGATGGTTGTATGGCAAAAACTCTTGATGTTTGGATGGATGCGTACATGTCTCAGTATGCAGCTGAAGGAATTCTAGTGACGCCTCAGGAAATAATTGAAAAATCATGGGGAAATCTTCAGAAAGGTCCGCAAAATTTTGGAGTTAAAAATCCAGAAGAAACATGGAAAAGTATAATTGAAAAAGTGCATGAGGGAGTTTTAGAAGTTCCTTTATACGATGGAGTCTATGATACATTGCATACGCTTAGTACACTTGGGGTAAATATTGCAATTGTGACGAGTTCAGAAAGAAAATTGGTAGAACCAGCAATAAACTATCATGGATTATCCAAATTCATCGACGTAATTGTTACCGAAGAAGATGTGCAACACCCAAAACCTGATCCAGAAATTATTCATAAAGCCCTAGAACGAATGGAGGTTGATAAAACTGAAGTAGTAATTATCGGCGATACAGGAAAAGATATACTGGCTGGTATCAATGCGGAAATCGATACGGTTTTAGTTTGTCATGATGAAAATCATCGTTACTACGATTTTACGAAGTTTCTTGAGCTAAATCCTACTCGAGTTATTAGCAAATTCTCTGAATTGTCTGAATACTAGAATTGTTCAAAAAGTATTCAGAAATTTTTCATACCCAACTAATTGGATCTCTCATTGTGTGAATTCGTCAGGTCAAATCATTAATCGATAAGTAAACACTTCAATAATCATTCTTTTGCTAACAACGATAAATTTTTCTCGATCATTTTTGTCGAGGTATAACAATACATGAGAGAAATTTATGCAATTGCTACCTACTTAATCGTCAACAACATTTCAAGTAGCCAAAGTATGGCGAAATGGTTAATGAAATTACATGAAACTTGGGTAGTGGATAAAGAATTTTTAGAGTCAGGTAGATATCATGAATTTGTTCGTTGGTTATTTGCTCAGAAAATAATTACTGAAAATATACTATCGAATTTATTGCAATACACTTTATGGAAAGATGAAGCTGAAGAGTTTATTGAAAAATTAGAACAGCGGCAGATTCGTTTTTTTATAATAAGTGATGAAAATTTCCCCCAAGAGTTACGCGATATTTATGATCCGCCAGGCATAATTTTTACTTTTGGAAATATTGATTTGTTAAGGCCAGCGTTTAGAAAAATTACGATTGTCGGAACACGTACTCCGTCAAATTATGCAATAATGCGTGCAAAACAATTTACCTATGAAAGTGTTAAGTGTGAATTGGTAATCGTTTCAGGTTTGGCGTCGGGAGTAGATCAATTTTGTCATCGTGAGGCTCTCGACCGGAATGGAAAGACTATCGCTGTAGTACCACAGTTAACCGAAGAGATGATCAAAGAGGTGAGATCGTACCCTGACAGAATTTTATTAGTGTCAGAATTTCCTCCCTGTGAGAATAAAGTTGCAAAATGGCAATATGTTACAAGAAATCGATTATCTGCAGCTTTATCGCCATATACGATTGTCGTTGAAGCACCAATTCGTAGTGGTACACTAATCACTGCCGATTTTGCGTTAATGTATGGAAAATCTGTGTATGTAGTACTTCCAGATCCGACTATCGAAACTAGCTATGGCGGTATCTTATTGGCTCAATCATTGGGAACTAGTATTTATGTGCAAAGCATCTACGAAGTATTTTACTTTGAAGAAGACGAGTACCTAATGGGGAGATATCGACAGTTTATTAATGAGTTAAGTGGTGGCAAGATTTTGATAGAAGACACCGATTCTAGGCACTTAGCAGAGATCAATTGCAAACGATTAATATATGAATCCCAGGGGCGAGATCTCGATAAGTTCTCGACTGCCATGGTAGAATTACATCGATTTGGTATTATAAGAGAACGAAAAGAGAAAATTGTAATTAATTTCGCAGGGTATGAGTTATGGCCAAAAATTTAGTTATCGTTGAGTCTCCAGCAAAGGCGAAAACAATACAGGGATATTTAGGTAAAGATTTTGAAGTTATCGCAACGGTAGGGCATCTGATTGATTTGCCTGCGAGCAAATTGGGCGTTTCGATTGCAGATGGTTACGAAATGGAGTACGTAACCATTAAAGGTAAAGATGAAGTAATTCGAAAAATTAAAAAAGAAGTCAAAGCCACCTCAGGAACTGTGTATCTCGCACAAGACCCTGATCGTGAAGGGGAATCAATCGCCTGGCAAGTCGCACATCTGTGTGATCTTCCTTTGAGTAAATCAAAAAATGTGAGAAGAGCTGTTTTTCATGAAATTACTAAAGATGCTATTCGAGCTGCAATTGGTGAAACACGTGATGTCGATCAAGATCTAGTAGAAGCTCAGCAGTCACGTAGGGTACTTGACCGTTTAGTAGGTTATCCATTGTCACAATTGTTATGGAAGAAAATTCAATATGGTCTATCTGCTGGTCGTGTTCAATCTGCAGCTTTGAGGTTGATTGTCGAACGTGAAGATGAAATTCGTGCATTTGTCCCAACGCCATTTGTTACGTTTTCATCGATATATGTTGGTGGCGATGTTGTGTTTAACTTAGTCGAAAAGCAGGGAAGCATTCTGAAGCTTCAAATAGAAGAGGCAGCAACACTTAAAACAGAATTAGAAAGGGTTAAGCAACATATTGTTCTCGAGAGAAAAACTAAAACAGTAACATCAGCGCCTCCGCCACCTTTGGTTACCTCAACAATGCAACAAGCAGCAAACAAAACTTTTGGCTTTACTGCAAAAATGACCATGAAAATTGCCCAAGAGCTTTATCAAGGTGTAAATGTTAAAGAGCACGGTGGTTTGATAGGTTTGATTAGTTATATGCGTACTGATTCTGTCGCAATGAGTAATCAGGCAATAGGTGCAATTCGGCAGTTAATTGAATCGAAATATGGTAATCAATTCTTGAGTGAAATGCCACGACGCTACAAAACAAAATCACGAGTCGCTCAAGAAGCACACGAATGTATAAGGCCAACTCATGTAGAGCTGACTCCCGAAATGCTTAAAGGATACCTCACACCGCAACAGTACAAATTGTATTCATTAATCTGGCGTAGAGCAGTTGCCACTCAGATGAAAGCGCAGGTCCTAGAAGAAGATCATTTGAATTTGGTTCCAGATGAAACCCAACTAAAAGAGCAATTTAAGAAAAACAAGTGGTCTTTCGAAGCAGTATCTCAACGTGAAATTTTTGCCGGATACAGATTGTTGAAACATGCTGGTGAAAAAGAACCTATTGCGCTTCCTTCAGTAAAAGAGGGTGACGTCTTACAGGTAAAGAAGCTGTCTGCAGAAGAGCAAATGACTATTCCACGTAGTCGTTTCAACGATGCCTCTATTGTTAAAGAAATGGAAAAATTAGGTATCGGACGTCCATCAACATACGCTACAATAATCGCGACATTAATTAGTAGAAACTATATTGTTCGTGAACAAAAGATGTTGTTTCCTACGGATGTGGGTATGTTGGTTTGCAACTTCTTGAAGGAACATTTTCCAAAAATCGTTGATTACGCTTTTACTGCTTCAATGGAGAAAGAGCTAGACGATATTGCAAATGCAAAAATGACGAAGAAGAAAATGCTTGATGCATTCTATCCAAACTTTGCAAAAGAACTTGAAGACAAAAGTGGCACAATTAAGAAAGAGGACCTCACTTCATTAGGTGAAACAGATAAAGAATGCCGAAAATGTCACACAAAAATGCATTTGAAACTCGGTCCTTGGGGTAAATATTATCTTTGCCCAAATGAGGAGTGTAAGAGTAAAGAACCATTTGTAGACATGGACAAATATTTTGTACCTGAAGAGGTAGATAAAGAAGGATACATTCTTAAAAAAGGAAGATTTGGTATTTTCTGGGCACATCCAGGGTATCCTGAAGTAAAAAAAACGCTTCCAGTTCTTCTCAAAGAAGTTTGTCCTGATTGTGGTGCTCATTTGGTAGAACGTAAGGGTAAAACGGGGAGAAGTTTTGTAGGTTGTTCGGCATATCCAACGTGCAAATACATTAAGAGTAAATTCTTTAAAAAGAAAGAGGGCGGTCAAACTAAATCCGCTGCAAAGAAAACCTCAGTTAAAAAGGTAACTAAGCGTGCAGCAACAAAATCGAAAACCGCTCGAGCAAGTAGCTCCTCGAGAAGAAAAACAACAAAAGCAACTGCGAAAAAATCCAAGAAAGCTTAGTGAACGTTTTGGATTCGAAGCATTATCAACAGATGAACTTCTAGCGGTTATTCTGCGATCTGGTACTGCTAAAAAGTCAGTATATGAAATTGCAAAAAGAGCGCAGTTGGCAATACAAAGCAGTTTGCAAGAAAATTTTGATACTGAGCGTTTCTTGAATTCTTGCTCAAGTGAACTGCCACAAAGTCCTGCCTTTCGAGCATCAATAGCATCATTATATGAGTTCATACGTCGCAAAACATGTGCTACTGATGCTCGAATTCGATTTTCGACACCGCAAAAAATTGTTCAAGATTACGAGTTTCTGGCAAGAAAACAGCAAGAGTTCGTATATGGCGTTTACTTAAGCCCCGATCTTACATTGAAAAAAAGTATTCTACTTGCCAAGGGAACAATAGATTATGTACTGCTTGAACCTTCTGATGTTTTTTATTATGCTCTTAAATATCGTTCGCGAAATGTTGTTTTGGTACATAACCATCCATCTGGTAATTTTCAGCCAAGCGACAAAGATATTGAGCACACAAAAAAACTTTCTGCAGCTGCAGATCTAATGCATATTAATTTGCTAGATCATCTAATTGTTACGTGGAATGGTTATTACAGTTTTAAAGAATCAAAGCATGTGCTATAATTCAGGAACTTGGATTTTCTTTTTGAAATCCAAAATATATTTATATAATTCAGGCTTTCGAACTCCTGCCAAATGGTCGAGAGCTTAGGTAAAAGGAGCGTAAAATGAACGAACAAGTTACATCAATTACTCTTCCAACAACGGAAGAATTATTAAAAGCAGGTGCACAATTTGGGCACTCAGTCCAAAGATGGCATCCAGCATTTGAACCATTTATTTACAAAGAAACTAAGGGCATTCATGTTATTGATGTCCGTCAAACAATCCCAGCAATTGAGAAGGCTGTTGATGCTTTACTCAAAGCAGTTCAACGCGAAGCACGTGTTATTATTGTTGGAACCAAAAAACAAGCAGCACCAATTGTCCAAGAAATGGGTGAGAAATTCGGTGTTTATTATGTAAACGATAAATGGCCTTCAGGATTGTTAACAAACTTTAAAACCGTTTCTCAGTCTATTCAGAAATTGCAGCGTTTGCAAGAAATGCATGTCAAGAAGCGATATATTCTTCCAAAGAAAGAGCTTTTGGCAATGAAACGTGAAATTGAAAAACTTAAAAAGCGTTTTAATGGTGTAATGTTTATGGATAGAGTTCCTCAAATTATGATTGTTATTGACACAAAGTTTGAGAAAATCGCCGTAAAAGAAGCACGAGCATTAAACATTCCAATTATTGGTATTACCGACTCAAATTGTGATCCACGATTGGTTGATTTTCCTATACCATCGAATGATGACGCAATCAAAGCGATTCGTTTGATTTTTGGCGTATTTAGTGAAGTACTCAACAAATATAGCAGCAAGCGACTTATTCCAATGCGCGAACAATTTGCCAAGCGATTGACAGATTTGGAGCGAGTAGTTGAAGAAGAACATCGCATTAAGACTGCAAGTGAATCACCAATTTCAGCTCCTGTTGTGACTCAAACAGTTACTCCACGAGAAGAATCAAAGACTGGTAGAACCGTTCGTGTTAGCTCATTCCACCCAATTTCAGAATTGAAGTTGGCAACTACCGTTGAGGAGAAGCTTACTCAAGCAGGAATCACATCAATCGAACAATTGAAAGAAAAGAGCCTTGATGAACTTAAAGGTCTTAAAGGTGTCGGTGAAAAGACAGCAGAAAAGATAATTTCAGTCGTTAAGAAATATGCCAAGTAATCAAATTATTCTTCAGCTTCGCCAAGAAATAAAGGCAAGCTTTGTGCTTTGTAAAGAAGCTGCAGAGAAATATCCTGAAGATTATGAGAAAGCAAAAGCTTTTTTGATTGAACTTATCAAAGAACGATCAGGGAAGCGCGAAGGACGAGTTACTCAGAATGGTATTATCGAAGCATATGTTCACGCAGGTGGTACATTGGCCTCGATGGTAGAAGTACTTTGTGAGACAGATTTCGTCGCAAAAAATGAAGAATTGAAGGTATTTGCACATAATGTTGCATTACAGATTGTTGCAACTAACCCACAATACGTTTCACTTGAAGAAATTCCTGCTGAAGCAATGGCTGAGTTAGAAAAAACTTGGAAAGAAGAGTTGCAGGGTAAGCCAGAAAATGTTGTTGAAAAGATTTTGGAAGGAAAGAAATCAAAGTATGCTGCAGAAATGTGCTTACTTGACCAACCATTCTTTAAGGACGACTCAAAAACTATTCGTGATTTATTAAAGGAAGTAACCGGTAAACTTGGAGAAAACGTTAAAATATCACGATTCGAACGATGGCAGATTTAGCCCAGATCTGGTCAGATTTAGATACTGACATGCAACTTGCATTAGAAGGCTTCAAAGAAGAAGCTCAGAAGATGCGAGCAGGAAGCGTTAATGTTGATCAACTGAAGAACATTCAAGTAATGGCTTATGGTTCAGCTATGCCGTTATATCAGGTTGCAACAATTAGCACGCCAACTGCAGTTACTGCGATTATAACTCCTTGGGATAAAGGAAATCTTCGAGCAGCAGCAGATGCAATTCAGTCAGAGATGAAAGGTGAAGTTATGCCTTCAGTTAAGGATGATGCAATTTACTTGAATTATCCTCCAATCACGCAAGAGAAAAAAGAAGCATTTACAAAGCTTTTGAAAGATAAATCAGAAAATTATCGTCAAGGGATTCGCGATATTAGGCAAAATGCAAAGAGTAAGTTCGAAGATATGAAGAAAGAAGGAGCTCTTCCTGAAGATGCTTTTTTTAAGGCATTGGAAGATCTTGATGAAACAACTAAGAAGTTCACTGACCTTATAAATGAGGTCTATGAGCAAAAGAAGGAACAATTACTCAAATAAGCCATGATCAACATAATTCTTGCCCTGGTCATTCTTAACGTACTCGTTATTGCGCACGAATTTGGCCACTACATATTTGCTCGACTGAACAAAATTGCAGTTGAAGAATTTGCGATCGGCTTTGGTCCTGTTATTTGGCAGAAAAAGTATGGCGAAACGATGTGGTCAATCCGCCTGTTTCCACTTGGAGGATTTAATGGGTTGAAAGGTGAAGTTGAAGCAGAAAAAGGTGAAGGTAATTTTGCAACTGCACCTAAAAAAGCTCGTTTGGCCGTTTTGTTCGCAGGCTCTGCAATGAATTTAATTGTCGCGGTTATCGTTTTCTATTTTGCGATTGCATTATATGGTGGTCGAATTTCAACACCAATAGATTTTCAGCCAATTGGTGCCACTTTGACATATGAAACCGATAAGTATCCAGTTGTTGCTCAATATGTGAAAGATTCTCCTGCAGACAAGTCAGGATTGAAATTGCCATTTTCGATTCTAGCAGTCAACGGAACCGAAGTTTCTGAGCCACGTGATGTTGTTGAGTTGGTCAATTCGGCGGAGCAAGACGAAATTCGATTGAGAGTTAGAGAGCAGAATTCAGACGTTCGTGAAGTTATTATTGTGAGAGCTGCTGATAATAAGTTGGGAATATCATTGCAAAATGCTCCAAAGGTGATTGATTATACAGGCTCAGTTGCAACAAAACTATTTAGTGGTTTTTCACATACGCTTAACTCGATAATTATGACAAAAGAAATGCTTGTAATTATGATTAATGCAAGTATAACGAGTAGAACTGCTGAGCCGCTTGGCTATGCAATTGCAGGCCCGGTTGCAATCGTCGCGGTGGTTGGTGAAGTCGTAGATAATTCCCAAACAGTTATAGCAGATCTTCTTCACATGGGTGGTTTAATTGGCGTTAGTTTGGCAATTTTCAATCTACTGCCATTTCCAGGGCTTGATGGTTGGCATATTCTGCTTGTATTCTATGAAAAAGCTCGAGGCCGACGGCCAAATGAGAAACTAGTAGGCATTCTTTCGGCATTAGGATTTTTCTTCTTGTTAGGATTAGGTGTCTTAATAATGATCAAAGATGTAATTTTCTTCTTTTTTAAGTAGAGCTAGTAATTAGCGAATTGAGCCGATGGAGTATTTCATGTTATAATCTTTCAGCACACTAAGATCGGGAATAGTATTGTAATTGTTAAAAAATTACGAGAACCCGCCCGTGAGTGGCAAAGGAACTGAAAAACTAACTTTGCGGTAAGCACCGGCCATTGCTTTAGAAAAGGGGCAGTTGCCCGAAAGTAGGGTGGTACCACGAGAAACCTCGTCCTTACGCTGAATCATTCAGGGTTTAGGTAAATTTATAACGAGAATTGTGGAGAAAATTCCAAATATCAACGAAAATTTTGCAGATTGGTATCAATATGTCGCCTTAAAGGCTGGAATGGCAGATTATGGTCCTGTTCGCGGAACAATGATTCATAAACCATATGGCTTCGCAATTTGGAAGAAAGTTCAGCAGATTTTAGGTGGCATGATTGAAGATGATGGCGTCAATGACGTTTATTTTCCAATGTTTATTCCATTATCATTTTTGACGAAAGAAAAAGAACACGTTGAAGGATTTGCCCCAGAGGTCGCAATGGTTACCAAGGCTGGAGGCGAAGAGCTTGAAGAAGCATTGGTTATTCGACCAACCTCAGAAACAATAATGTACAAAACATTTGCTGATTGGATTCATTCATATCGAGATCTACCGTTAAAAATCAATCAATGGACTAACGTCGTACGTTGGGAAAAAAGAACAGTTCTTTATATGAGAACGTCGGAATTTCTGTGGCAAGAGGGGCATTGTGCCTTTGCAAGCAAGGTTGAAGCAGAAGAAGATGCATGGAAAGGTATAAATCGATATGAACGGTTCCTTCGTGATTATATGGCAATCCCTGCATATAAAGGATATAAAACTTCAGGAGAAAAATTCGCAGGTGGAGATTATACATTAACGCTCGAAGGTTTGATGCGAAATGGAAAGGCTCTGCAGATGTGTACTTCACACTTGCTTGGGCAGAATTTTGCGAAAGCATTTGAAGTTACGTATCTTGATGAACAAAATACATCGCAATTTGTCTGGCAAACCAGCTGGGGCTTTACGACTCGTTCAATTGGAGCATTGATCGCAACTCACGGTGATGAAAAAGGATTGGTACTTCCCCCAAGAATCGCCCCAACTCAGATCGTCATCGTACCGATATTTAAACAAGAGCAAGATCGAGAGTTGATTGCAAGCTACGTTAATGAAATCGAATCAATGTTAAGAAATGTTAAGTTGAGATTCACTACTGACTGGCGCAATGAATCACCTGGTTGGAAGTTTAATGAGTGGGAATTAAAAGGTGTTCCTATGCGATTAGAAATCGGTAAGAAAGAAGTGGAGCAGAATCAGGTAACTGTTGCTATGCGAGTGGGTGGTGTGAAAGTTACCTTGACGCGGGTGTCTGACCTTTATAAGACACTCGAAACTATGCTCGATGAAATGCAGGCAACCTTGTTAGTGAATGCTGAAAAACGTTTGTTAGACCAAACAATCGAAGTTCATTCTGAAGCCGAATTGGCCGAAGCAATTGAATCAGAAACAGCGAATATGTATAAGGTTTATTTCAAGGACGATACGGCACGAGCAAAGGAATTGCAGGAGAAATACAAAATTACCCCACGCGTGATTCCATCTGATACAATAAACAGTAAGGGGCCGGACTTCATGACAGGTGAAGAAGGAGTGCCGACCATCTTTGCAAAAGCATATTAATTGTGTATAATTCGACCATGGCAGTTATAGTAGTGCATAAAAACGAATCTATTGACTCGGTTCTCCGTCGTTTTCAACGACAAGTTATTAAAGAGGGGATTATTTCCGATGTTCTTGATAAGCGATTCTATACTTCAAAATCAGCTGCAAAGCGCGTGAAAATTCACGAACTTGAGCGATCAGCAAGTAGAAAGCGCCGACGAGCAAAAGGTAAGCCACGAACAACCGTTTCAGTAAAGAAGAAACTCTTTTAGTTTTTTCAACAATGTGTTTCCGCTGTGTGCTTAGTTTTGTATAATTACTGCATTTCGGGTAAACTCAGAATATGATAAACATTGAGTATCACGTTGCTGTTAAAAAGGATGCTCAATTGATATCGACATTACTTGAGTATCTTTCATTACCAAGCATATCAAGTATGCTTGAAAAGAATTCCCGTGTTCGGAAGTTAGGTGCGAATGCAACAGTTTATGTTACTGTTATCGGCTCATCTCGAATGAGGTCGTTGAATTCGCACTACAGAAATAAAGATGCTTCAACCGATGTGTTAAGTTTCGAATTGCATGAGAATGGTGTGATGGGGGAGTTATATATTTCTCCAAATGATATAACAGCGAATGCAAAAATGATGAAGCACCCATTTGAGCATGAATTCATTGAAATATTTGTTCACGGCATATTGCATCTTGTAGGATACGACCATGAGCCTGAAATGTTTGAGTGGCAGAAAACAATAACCACAAATATATTAGAAAAGTATGAAACTTATAGTAGGACTGGGAAATCCAGGTAAACAATTTGATCGAACCCCGCACAATGCAGGGTTTGAATTACTAGATCGAGCAAAAATAGCCCTAGAAAAGCTCGGCCTTTCTGTATCGGCATGGACACTGTTGCAAAAAGAGCAGGCGGAAATAAGTGAAATTTACACAGCAGAGGGGCAAAAGATTGCTGTATTAGCAAAACCACAGACGTATATGAATCTAAGTGGCAAGGCTGTTCAACTAATAATCAACAAATATGGTCTAAAAAATCATAATGATATATTGATTTGTTACGACGAGTTGGATATTCCATTAGGAAAGTTCAAATATTCTCCAGTAAAAAATTCCAGAACTCACAAAGGAATTGATTCTATCATGTCTACAGTAGGCAAAGATTTGCATTCACTTCGTATTGGCGTTGATAATCGAAAAATTAGGCAAATTCCTGGAGAAGATTATGTCCTGCGACATTATACCGATGACGAGATGAGTACCTTAAAACGGGCATGCGACGAAGCATTTTTGCAACATCTGAAAGAATTCCTTGGGCTGGTATAATAGTAATGCGGTAGCATACGCAATAAATTAATTGTCTCAATTATGCAAGTTACTTTTACCGGTCGTGGTTTAGAAGTTACCGATTCGATGAAGCAATTTATAACCGATAAGCTTTCGAAAATTCCACATATTGACATGTCATTACAAGTTAACTGTGAAGTTGGGCAAACTGTATCACACAAAGGTGCATCAAAAGATTTTTATGTAAGAGTATTGATAACATTGCCGAAAGCAGTTGTTAGAATGAAGAAAGATGGTGCCGATGTTTATGCATTAGTCGATGAAATGACTCCAAGTTTACAAAAGAAATTAGTTCAATATAAAGATAATTTCAGAAAATGGGAAGGTGCAGAACAGTGGCCTGAATCTGCAGTCGTTGAAGAAGATGCCATTGTCGATGATTCTGCAAGCGCAGTTTATGCGGGCTACGTTCCTCAAATTCGTAAGAAAGTTTTAACTGAAATGCCACCAATGTCTGTGACAGAGGCGGTTGAACGAATGGAACTAATGGATCGCGACTTCTTTGTTTTTCGTGATGTGCAAACGAGCAAGATTGCAGTTGTTGCAAGGCGAGGTGATGGCTACGAAATGGTCGTAACTGAATAAACTATTCTGAGTTTATGTCCATGTAGCGACGGCACAGGGAGTATTAGCAAATTGCGCAACGAATTGTGTAAAAAAAAGCCCGGGGTAACCGGGCTTTTTTACTGCTAAATGAAATTTAGCTATTTTGCGAAGAGTCGCTTAACAAGATCCAAACTGCGGAGGAACTTGTAGGTATCATTTGAACCTGCAATGAGGATATTCTCTTCAGAATAATTAGCAAGTGCATTTGATATCAATTCTTCTTGTTTGGCACTCTTTATACCTGAAATCATTGAAGCTTTGATTGTTTCTTTTACCTCTTCGAATTTCTTGCCAGTATAAAGTGTACTGTTTTTCGCAAAGTAATCTTGCATTTCAGCCTCAGTTGGCTCGGTAATACCTTCTGAAGAAAGCTTATCAAGTTTGAGCGAAAGCTCTACAGATTGACGATAGGTTTTTTCTGTAATGCCTGCCTGTTCGAGAGCCGAAGCAAATTGCTCATCAGTTGTGATGCCTGCTTGAGCTTTGTCATCTGCAATTGCTTTATTCACGTCATCTGTTGAAACGGTAACGCCTTTTTCTTTAGCTAATTGATTAACAGCTGCCTGTGCAAGGAGATTTTGCATAATGGTCATGCCATACTTCGATTCAAGAGCTTCTTCATACTCTTTACGAGAGACGTCAAATTCTTTATAAAATGCGACATATTTTGATGAAATTGATGTTTGTACAACCCAGTCAACAACTGGAATAAGCACGAGTGCAATGGCAATTCCGACGCCAATTTTGATAAGAATGTCTTTCTTTACTGCAATAGTTGGTAACTTGAAACCAACAGTTTTGCGTGCTTTTGTTTCAACGACTTCAACTGTTGTTGCGACTTCAGTGACAGCGTTTTTTTCGACTGATTCTGATTTCACGACTTTCTTCTTGTTTTTCATAAAATTTTTAATAAGGTAATTTATCTCAGGTGATAATAAGCGCTACGCAGATTATTCCCATGGTCGATTATAACAAAATTTCCACCAAATCGGTCAACAGTACCTCTATACACCGTTCCTGCGAGTATTGCGCGTACTGGAGCACCTTCACCGCGAAGATAGTGGTAGCCAGAATAGGCAAGGTTACACTTTAGCGTTCCTTTTGGAATGAAGTAACGTGAACCAGATTGATTGCCTTCAGCAGTGCTCACCATATCGAGATATTTTCCTTCATGGAACCATTGTGTTACGAGTGCTCCAGCATAAGGAGCGCTTCCGTTTTTGCTGTAAACGTAACCTCCAGAAGTTGTCAAGAGGCCTTCAGCGAAAGGATCGACATTTGCTGTGTACTGCCCCTTATTTGAACTTCTGATGAGACCGAAGTGCAAGTGCGAACCGTAAGAACAACCAGTATGACCTTGAAAACCGACTATACCACCTTTTTGAACTGGAGTTCCTGCACCGAGCTTACCTGACTGGAAAAGTTCCATTGCAATAGCAAGACTTTGCGCATCAGCATTGTTTTGTTGTTTTTTTAATTCTGCACTTTTCGCCGCCAATTCTTTTTCTTGTTTGTCGAGATCAGCAATTAACTTTTTTTGTTTATCGCGTTGTGAGGCGAGTTCGCCTTGAATTTTTAAAATCTCGAGATTATCTGCTTCAAGTGTATTACGCTTTGCGATTATATCGTTTTGAGCAGAGGCAAGAACTTTTTCTTCTGCAGCTAGCTGTGTTTGTAGATTTTTATATTGAGCTAAACGTGTTTTTTCTTGTTGAACTACATAGTCAAAGTAGCGTAGCATTTCTAGCGTTGAAATGAGGTCATTTTGAGAAAGAACATACCAGATTGGTACTGTGTTAACTTTGTAACTCAGTAATGCGATTTCATTGATTTTCTTGACTGCAGATTCTGTTTCTTGTTTCAAGGTATCAACGCGATTTTTTGTTTCGCTTATTTCTTCGCCAATATTGGCAATTTCGATGCTGGCAATTTCAATATCGACTTGTTTTTGAGAGATGGTTAATTCACTCGCAGAAATTTGACTATTGATTGCATCGACTTGTGCCTGTAAATCACCCTCTTGTGCTTGCAACTTTTTAAGTGAATTTTCTATTTGACTTCTTTGGGAATTCAGATCATTCTTAAGCTTGATCAGATAGTCGTAACATTGTTGTTTTGAATAACCAGAAGGACAGAGAGATTCTGATGCCGAAACTGTATCTGCTGCAAAAAATGAAAAAGAAAAAATTAAGGTTGCAATTGTTAGAAGTGAGAAAATTTTCTTTACAGGCAGTTTCATCAGTATGTGCGAGATTAAGATTTTATATAACGCTTGGTTGCAATTGCCGAGCAAGCGTAACCAATTGTCGTGCCCAACGCTACTTCTATTGTACCAAAAATGACAAAGAGCAATGATGGTTTGAATAAATCGCTTAATCCAACGCTTGTCATCATATCTTCGATAAATTTGAATAAGATATTGTCTTTCAAAATGATGACTGATAGTGCCCATAGACCGGTTAGTGTTATAAACGAAAGGAATGAGGCAACTGCTCCGTAAAATGCACCCTGGAGTTTAAATGGCATACCTACAACTTTTGGTTCTGCACCGACGAGTTCCATAATCTCAATCTCTTGTGCAAATCTGTTTATCGTAAACCCGATAGTCAGGTAGACGAGAACAATCGAAATGATAAACAAGACAGCGGTAATAACGAGGCTTCCGATCGTTACGGTGTTGCTGAATTGTTTGATTTTATCGACGATCTCTTGGAAGTAGATATAATCGATAATCAGTGCGCCCTTACTTTGTTCGTCTTTAACCATTTGAACAAATGGTTTGTAGTCGTACCCGTTTTCGAGTTGAACTCGTAGAATTCTAATTTGATTCGCGTCAAATTCGTAATTACCTTGTTGTTCTGAAGCCATACCAATGCTGCTGAGGTATTGTTTTTGAATGTCTGCAGAGGTAGTGTAGGTGATTTTCGCGACACCTTTTTGGCTTTCGAGATTATTTTTAAAGGTAATAATATTTTCTTCTTTTTCTTTCGGATCGTAGAAAACTGAAAGAGTCGGTTGGTTTTGTAAATACTGAACAGCCTTGTTGGCGAATTGGTTAACGACAAAAAAGATACTTCCGATTGAAAACGTTACGGTAATTATGACAATACTTGCAAGAGATAACCCAGGGTTTCGCTTGATATATTTCATTGTTGTTGCCCAGACGAGATTCATGGTTACGCGAGGTCTTTGAGTTTAATTGCTAAGATACCAATTTCTTGATCAGTAAACTTCAGAGTATCTTTTAGGAATGCAGGAGTTAGGTTGAGAATGTCAGACTTTTCATCTGGAGCGAGTGGGCGAAGTTTATCAACAACTGTTGGAGGTAACAATTCTTCTAATTCTTTCAAGAATTCGTTGACAGTCTTCTTTTTCTTAGGATTAAGATGTAATTCGCCACTTTCAATGTGCCAGTGATTATAGTCATAACGTTTGAGCAGGTCCATATTGTGAGTAGTCATGATAATACTTGTGCCAACCTTGTTAATTTTTGCGAGTAATTCCATGATGTTATGGGTATTTTCATCATCAAGATCTCCTGTTGGTTCATCAGCAATCAATAATTTTGGGTTGTTAGCGATTGCACGAGCAATAACTACACGTCTTTTCTCACCACCTGATAATTGTCTGGGAAAAAGATCGCGTTTTGTAGCTAATCCAACGTAATCAAGTAAATACTCAACGGTTTGTGTAACTTCTTGTTGGGTTCTATTCAGAATTTCAAGAACAAAAGCAACATTTTCGAATACTGTCTTATGTTCCAACAATTTATAGTCTTGGAATACAACCCCAACAGTTCTTCGATATGCTGGAACTAACTTTGGAGGCAATTGTTCAATAGGAACCGTTTCAAAGACAATACTCCCTCGAGTAGGAAGTTCTTGCATTATAAGGAGTTTAATCAAAGTCGTTTTTCCTGAACCAGATGGGCCAGTCAAAAATACGAATTCACCGCGATCTAGGCCGAAGTTTACGTTCTTTAACACTGGGATAACTGTGTCACCTACGTTGTAGAGTTTTGAAAGTTTTGATACTCGGAGCATATGAGATTGTAGCATAGTTTGTTTTCTAGTTCGTTAGTGTTTTGCAGGACAGGTTTAATAGTTAATATTTAATGAATAGTGAGCTGCGCTTGAGGGCTACTTTTTATCGATATTATCTATTAATTATGAAGAATTTACTTGTGAGCTCAGGTTGACAGTAATTCAACTATAGGGTATAATAACACCAAGAAGCTGCCCCTTTTCTCAACTGTTAGGGCGATTCTTACACAGATTTTTCTGTGTGCTCATTAACAAGCGCAAATATGCTTAGTTAGTGCGAAAGCCTGCTAAGGGTGTTTGCAAACCGGTTGGAATATCAATTTCTCGCCATGAATAATGCTTAGCCAATGTAGGCGTACTTCATGGCGAGAAATTAGGTATACAAAGGCCCTGTGTGGTCACTCGCAAGTCAGCGGATAAGGCAATTGTTGCCCTGCTGGCGGAAAGGTTTGAAATGTATAGTAAATGGTTAGTACTTACGCTTATGGTCGGTTTATTCGGATTTGCCTTCAGTCGTTGCGGTGGCGGACCAACTGTTGACATTGATACGCTTGTGCCAACATGGGAGGCTGAGGCAGCGATGACTCTTCAGGCTAATCCTCCCGCTACGAAAACCCCATTGCCCACCCCGGTAATACCCGAGTCAGAGAATAAGAAACTCTGTGGGTTGCCCGTTCTTGGAGAAGTATACTCGTATGGCGTTTTTATCTCATATGTTGTTGAGATAACTGAATACGGGTACAAGGTAACTGCAACAACAAACGATGGGTGGCAGGTTGTAGAGCTTTATAGTGACCACGCTGTTGTTTACGGGAAATTCTCCGATACAGCTGATCATATCAAATACGCCCCATTGCAAGAAGAGATCCAGATTATTTGGATTGATCAGATACAAGTAACTTTTAACATCACACAACTTGAAATTGTGGGGCCCAATGTAGATTGTGGGTTTGACGCCTAACTCCAACCGGCAACCACCCCACCGAGACACTATTTGACTTCGGTCTTTAGGTAACGGGGTGGCTGAGGCTTCCAAAATTTATTTTTTGGGAGCCTCTGTAACTTTTTTTCGATTCCAAAACCATAATGGCGAGTGCATATCGATCGGAGCTACTCCCAAGGGTTTTAATAGTTCTCTCCATCTCCTTGATATTTCTTCTCGTGGTAATTTTTGTGCTTCTTGTTCGTTTACAACGCCTAATTCTATAGACGCCTGAATAACATGAGTATCTGGAGCTATTTCGATGTATTCTCGGTTTTTCCAGGTTATGTCACAATAGCGCTCAAGAATATGTGACCAGTAATTGAATATTTTTGGCCCGCTAAGGTATGGAAATACTTTCTTATTCTTTTTTTGAACTATTTCTTTAAGTCTTAAAAAATCATAATTAGTAGTACTGAGAAATTTTGTTATTGAGTTGTATTCTGAGAATGTTTTTACGAGTGTTTGCCAGATTTTGATGTGAGCGTTGGGCTGCAAAGCAACTTTATACTTCATCAATTTTTCTCGCAGTAGTTCAGTTGTCAGGTCGTTTGCGATCGTAATATCAAAAACCTTATTTGTATCGGAATCATTGAAAGTAGACCTAGCCGCCTCCCAAAGTTTGTAGCTATTTCGTTGATAATTCAATGCCATTGGTAGTGTGAAGTAGGCGAGCTTTTGCTCTTCTGTTGAAAACTCAGGATGAGCGTCTTCAGGCATCGTTTCTACACCGAGTTTCTCATTGTCGTATAATCTTTTAATTTCTAGAATTTTTTCAATGTCTACTTTCATTGAGAATTGACGATTGAAAATTAGTAATTAGTAAGAGCTTCTCTCCAAACAAACTGGAACAGTTCCCCTTTCAATGTTTTCTCTACTTGTGATGTTTTGAAACCAATTCGTGAATCTTTTATGTAGTTGAGGGCGAAATCGTAAGTTCTGATGACAGATTCGAGCGATTTCGCCTTATAATCAGCTAATTCTTTAGCATGTTTTTCTTCTTCGATCTTTAATAGAGCAGCCTGCAACATGGTCATTGCATATTGACGATTTTGTAGTTGACTTCGAGATTGTGCGCTTTTAACTTGGATTCCTGAAGGCAGGTGCTTTATGATGACTGCGGTTTCAACCTTGTTTACGTTTTGCCCACCTGGCCCACTCGAGCGCCCAGTTTTAATTTCTAGATCACTTTCTTTAATCTGTAAAGGATTTCTTGCATCTGCAGTAGGGTAGACCTGAACTAAACAGTTAGATGTTTGCAATTTACCATTCTTATTGAAAGGTGACTTTCGTTCAAGTCGATGAGAGCCTTCTTCCATTTTTAGCGCTTGATAGGCATAAATTTCGCTTACTTCGATTGACGCATGAGTTATTCCTGCGGATGGATCAGGCTCATATTCAAGCATTTCGTATTTGATGCCAAGTGACTTGAAGTAATCAACATACATGGTTGTTACCATGCTTGTCCAATCTTGAGCGTCAAGACCACCTTGTCCAACTCTGATATCGATAATGCAACCTCTCGATGCGAATTGCTGATTCGTTACCGATAATGCTTGGGGTAATGTAGTTTGTAATTCATTGATAACATCGGGCATAAGCGATGAGTCGTCGTCTAGTAATGTCAGTAAATTGCGAATTTTTCCCCCTTCTTCGCTTTCCCAAAAAACTGATGGAAAAATTCGCAACTCACCAACTGTTTTCTCATCCAATTGTGAAAATATTTTTTCTAAGATCATAAACTTACTGTATAATGAAATATGAAGCCCGTCATGTTGATTATAATGGATGGATTAGGTGTTGGCAAAGATTATGCTGGCAATGCCGTTCTCCATGCCAAAACGCCTACACTTGATAGATTATGGACTCGTGCAGACAAGAAGTTGTTACTTGGGGCCTCTGGGCCAGATGTAGGGCTTCCTCCCGGTGTGCCAGGCAATAGCGAAGTCGGTCACTTGAATCTTGGCGCTGGTGCAGTAGTTTATCAAATGATTTCAACAATAAATGACTCAATTGTTGATGGATCATTCTATAAAAACGAAGTTCTCTTACGAATGTTTGATGATGTAAAAAAGAATAAGCGAACGTTACATGTTATTGGCCTGTTGAGCGCATCTGGAGTACATGCGGATGTGCGACATTTATTTGCATTAATGGATATGTGCAATCGTAATCAAGTAGATCCAGTACTTCATGTAATTACTGACGGTCGTGATACGCCACGTTTTGAAGCACGATTTTACATGAAAAAATTGCGTGAAAAGATGTTCCAATATGGAATAAAGAGAATTGGAAGTGTCGTTGGACGTTTTTATGCAATGGATCGTAATAATGCATGGGATCGAATAAAACTTGCATATGATGCAATGACTGGCCAAGGCGGATTGAAAGAAAAAGAACCCGAAGTTGCTCTGGAACATGCATATCTTCGTCAAGAAGATGATGAAACGTTAACTCCAACGGTGATTGTTGATCAAATGGGGAATCCTGTAGCGCCAATTAAAAAGGGTGACGTGGTGCTTTTCTATAATTTTCGTGAAGATCGCGCGCGACAGATTACCAAAGCTTTCGTTATGCCTGATGAAAAATTTACAGAATTTCAGCGTCCTTTTGTGATTGACAGATTTATAACGATGTCAGGGTATGAAGAAGGCTTACCGGTTGATGTATTGTTTCACTCAAATGAAGCGTATGACCCACTATCTGATGTGCTTTCAAAAGCAGGTAAGAAGCAATTTCATATTGCAGAAACTGAAAAATATGCCCATGTTACATACTTTTTTAACGGTGGGCGCGAAGCACCAGCCCCAGGCGAGGAATTTAGTATTATTCAGTCACCAAAAGTCATGGATTATTCTACCGTTCCAGAAATGTCAGCATATGAAGTGACTGAAACATTGTTGAGTCGAATTAAAAAACAACAAGATGATTTCTTTTTAATCAATATTGCGAACCCTGATATGGTTGGTCACAGTGGAAAAATTATGCAAACTGCACGCGCAGTAGAAGTTACCGACAGATGTGTAAATTTTCTTGTAAGAGAAATGCTTGCCCAAGGTGGAAGTGTCATAGTTTCGGCTGATCACGGTAATGCTGAGCAGAAAATTAATCCAATATCGGGTGAACCAGATAAAAATCACACGTTAAATCTTGTTCCATTTATGTATATTGAAAATCCATCAATTTTTGATGATGGTAAATTTACCGATTCATTAAATCTTAAAAAATTAGCATTTGATTCTATTGAAATGGAAAAGAATGGCATATTGTCTGATATTCCAGCCACAGTATTGTCACTTCTTGATGTAAAGTTACCAAGAACTATGACTGGGCAAAACTTGGTGTAGTCATAATTGAATCACAATTTACGTGTTACAATATGCCAGCTATGAAATCCTTCCAGGTGCAGGTAAAAAAGTTCTTGCCTTTTGCGGTGTCGTTTGTTAAGGCAAACTGGCCAGCTTTTGCGCTTATTGCGATGGCAACGGTATCGAAAATTATCGGCTTTTTGAGAAATTCTTTTATAGCATATTATTTTGGTGCAAGTCACGATGCCGATTTGCTCGGAATTCTTGTCTTCCCAACAGATTTTGTGACTTCCTATTTGATGAACCAAACCATCATTACAGCGCTAACGATTTATTTTTCAAAGAAAGAAGAATCGCAAAACGATGTATTTTGGCGTACCTTCCACTTTTATCGTGTTCTTTTAACACTCGCTGCAATCGTGCTTTCAGTCGTTATGACGTTTATGTACCCTGAAGTACCTTGGTATATTGCACTCTTAGCAAGTTTGCCTGGAATTTTGTACGGTATAGCCGGAATAATCCAGAGTTATTTGAACTACAATCGAGTTTTTTTGTGGCCTGGCGCGCAAGAATTAATTGCACATTTTTTCTTATTAATTGGAGTAATTATTGCAAGTCAATTTGGTGTTTGGTCATATGTCATTGTATTAATTTTGACAGGCATCATTCGAATCATCGTTCAATTGCCTAATTTGGCAGTTTATCTAAGGAAGTCGCATAGAAAATTCTCAGAGCTTTTTGGTTGGTCGCAGGTAAATTTCGAAAAAGAACTAATTATATTTGTCGGCCCTCTTCTTGTTACTTTTATTCTATCTGGCGTGCCAGGTTTTATGGTACTTGATAAACTACACGCCGCTGGTGAGGGTATGATCGCTGCATACAATTATGCGGTCAAAATCATCGGACTATTCAATCCAATATTCATTGTACCAATAACAACGTATCTCATTCCAACCTTGCAACGTAGGGCAAAAGAAGGGCGGTCAATTGAATTATTAAATACGGTAGCTATTTCTTTGATCGCAGTATTCTCATTTCTTTTTGCATTACTATTAGTAGTTGCACCCGAATTTTTAGTGAAAATAATTTATGCTCGAGGGCAATTCGATCAACTTGCCTTACAGTTGACCTCTCAATTTTTGAAATTTCAGGCATTTGCCGTCGTTGGCTATGCGCTTATGTACTATCTGATGCAATTAACACTTATTGACAATCGAGGGAAGCGATTGATTGCTTCATACGTCACAGGAACAATTGTGATTATGCTGGGGCTTCTGTTCCTGCCCTTCGCCCCATATGTTAGTGTGGGAATATCGTTTACCATTGGAGTTTTTGCTAGCTTAGCAATTTTACTTTTCTGATGAACAAATTAATTGCAATTATCGATGATGATTCGGAATTTTCACTTGGAGTGAGAGAATTCTTGCAAGGGAGAAATTACAAAGTCGATGCATTTCATTCTTATAATGAAGCAGTTCATAAACTTGATGAACGATATTCAGTTGTAATTATCGATGTCCATTTAGTTGACGGTGATGGCATCGAGTTGGTGCAACTTTTACAAAGGAGATTTCCGCAAATTAAGAAGATTGTTATCACAGGGCAAGATTCTTTGCCAAAACGATTGCGAAGTTTTGGCGTTGGCGCAGATGATTATATGATGAAACCAATTTTCCCGTGTGAGCTTGAAGCAAGAGTTAAGCGCCTTCTGCGAGAAGAAATTGCGACGCAGCAACTAGTAAAAGAGAGTAATTTGTTTACTAAGGCTGAACTTGATGTTCTTGCGGTACTTACAAAGAATGTGGGAAGACCAGTGTCAGTTGAGAGCTTCGAAAAATTAGGTTTAACTCGTTCTGCGATCTACACCTTGATTTATCGTTTGAAGCGTAAAGTGCAACCGTCACTTGAAATCAAAACCTGCTACGGGAGAGGTTGGTACATCTGTAACGATTAAAGCAATTGTTCTTTGATCAACGCCTCAACTTCTTGTGCATTGGCACGGCCTCGCATTGCTTTCATTACCTGACCAACAAGATACATGACTGCGTTAGGATTTTTACCTGATTTATAATCCGCAACTGCTTTCTCGTTTGCTGCAATTGCTTGGGTAATCGCGGTTTTTAGGGCGTCAGTATCTTGAACAATCTCGACATTTAGCTCTTTCGCAAGTATTTCTGCATTTTTACCTGTTTCAAGTGATGCTGCAAGTATTTGTTTGGCTCCATCGCGAGTAACCTTGCCAGCTTTCAAAAGCGTGATTATATCGATGATGGTCGAATTCACAAAGGCGCTATGTGGTGCTTTCACATTGATATAAGCGACATAATCACCGGTTAACCATTTTACTATCTCACCTTTCATTTCAGGTGTTTGGTTTTTTAGTAACTCCTCTGAAATCTCGACAAGTCGTAAATCGTTGACAAGGATATCTAAGACCTCTTCGTTTACGTTTGTTTCTTCTTTCAAACGCATTTTCTTTTCAATCGCTAATTCTGGAAGTGATGCGTCGATTGCTGCAATTTGCTCTTCGGTAAAGTGAATCGAGGGTATATCTGGTTCTGGGAAGTAGCGATAATCTGCAGCAGTTTCTTTGCTTCTTTGTGACTGAGTTTTACCAGTCATATCAACAAGTCCACGAGTTTCCTGTTTTGGAATTTCTCCTTTATCAAGGAGCTCAGACTGTCTGACATATTCAGTTTCAACAACTTTTTCAAGAACACTAATTGAGCCGATATTTTTAACTTCTACTTTGTAGCTTGGAAGTTCGGTTTCACCGGGTTTTCGAAGCGACATATTGATCTCGAAGCGCATTTGACCTTTTTCCATGTCTGCGTCTGAAACACCAAGATATTGCACCAAAAGCTTTAGTGCTTTTGCATAAGCGGTTACTTCTTCTTTACTCGAAATATCCGGCTCACTGACGATTTCGACAAGAGCGCAGCCCGATTTATTGTAATCTACCATAGTTAAACCCTTTTCGTGCATCGATTTCCCGGTATCTTCCTCTTGGTGAACACGAGTGATTCCGATCTTCTTAACTCCCTTGCTTGTTTCGATGGTAAGGTAGCCATGTTCTCCAACCGGTTGATCGTACTGCGAAATCTGATAACTTTTTGCTAGGTCTGGGTAGAAATAATTCTTTCTATCAAATTTTGTCTCTTTGTTGATCTCGCAGTGTAAAGCTCGAGCAATGCGTAAGGCCGCATCCAGAGCTTCTTTATTTGGCACTGGGAGCGCACCTGGCAAGCCAAGGCAGACTGGGCAGGTATGAGTATTTGGCTTTGTTCCAAAATACTGCGAAGAGCAACGACAAAACATTTTTGATTTTGTTTTTGTCTGTAAGTGAACTTCTAAACCAATTATTATTTCGTATGTCATGCTTTTGTCTGTTCAAACTGATATCCAACATTGAAGAGTAAGTCTTCTCGGAAGTGTGGGGCAATTAGCTGCATGCCAATTGGCAACCCGTTTTGTGAAAATCCTGCCGGAACTGAAAGCGCCGGAACCCCTACTGGGTTGATCGAAACGGTAAAGGCGTCTGCTAGCCAGTTTTTCATTGGATCGTCTATGTTTTCCCCAATTTTCGGCGGAAGAATTGGCATAGTGGGGGTCAATATCACATCAACTTCACCAAATGCTCGCGCAAAGTCTTGTTTCAAGAGTTGACGCACTTTCTGCGCTTTTTTGTAATACTGATCTGCATAGCCAGCCGAAAGAGCATAAGTTCCAACCATAATTCGTCGTTTTGCTTCGTCATTAAATCCTTTCCCTCGAGCGTCTTTGACTTTTTCTATCCAATCATTTCCTTCACCTTTCATTCCGTAGCGAATGCCATCAAGTCGAGCCAAGTTCGAGCTCGCTTCGCTGATTCCAATAATATAGTACGCAGCAATCGCATATTCAGTGTAGGGGAGTGAGATATCTTTTATTTCGCAACCAAGTTCTTTGTATACTGAAACTGCTTGCATTACGGCTTTTCGGACTTCTTCATCTAATCCTTCGACGAAATACTCTTTTGGTAGCCCAATTCTTAACCCTTTGAGTGGTTTATCTAAGAGATCCGTGTAATGCGGTACTTCTGCAGTTCCTGTTGTTGCATCATAAGGATCGAGCCCAGCAATTTGCTCTAAAACGATTGCGGCATCTTTTATGTTTTTTGCCATTGGTCCCATTGTGTCGTAAGAGGATGCGTAGGCAACGGCACCATAACGTGAGACTCTTCCATAAGTTGTTTTGAGACCAACAATTCCACAGAAGGAACCTGGCGCACGAATTGAACCACCGGTGTCTTCACCGATTGAGAAAACGCCATCTCCGTTTGCTACTGCTGCACCAGAGCCAGAGCTTGAACCACCTGGCACATAATCTGTATTCACTGGATTTTTTGTTGGGCCGAATGCTGAGTTCTCACCTGTTGAACCAAAGCCGAAACTGTCGCAGTTTGTTTTTCCGATCAACACTGCACCTGAGGCTTTCATGCGTGAATAGACGGTTGCATCGTAAGGTGAAATGTAATTCTCTAGAATTTTTGATCCTGCCGTCGTTCTGGTTCCGATAATGTTGTAAACATCTTTGACTGTATAGGGAATGCCAGCAAGGATATTCTGTTTCTCACCATTAGCTCGTTTCGCATCTGCCTCGCTCGCTTGAGCCAAGGCAATTTCATCGGTAATGGAAACGAAGTGATTAAGTTCCTTTTGAGCTGCGTGCGCGTGTTCTAGTGTCGCACTTGTTAGTTCTACTGAAGAAATTTCTTTCTTTGCAAGCATATCTGCTGCTTCACTGATTGTTAATTTTTTAAGGTTAAGCTGATTCATCTGCTGGTAGTACCATGTTAATTGTAAAGTAGCCCTGTTTAGCATCTTCTTTGCGGTTCTGCGTTGCTGCTTCTTGTGTTAATGAAGTCTCTGGTTCGTCTGGGCGCATGACGTTTTTCAATTCAACATGGGATTGGTACCCAATGTCTTCTGTTTTTACTTCCTGGAGCTTTTCTACATAACCAAGAATATCGCTAATTTGTTTTTGGTATTTTGCGATTTCTTCGTCGGTAAGCGAAATCATTGCAAGGTTAGCAATGTGTTTGATGACCTCTGGGGTAATGGTTGCTTTACTCATGTTAATCTGCGTTATTTTGAATATCTGTGATTGTATCACCGGCGTCATGATTGGGCAATTGCCCTACAGTCGATAACTCGGCGATAACATAAGACGTTCCGCGACCTGAACCAACAGCTTTAATTAAACCTTTTACCATCAGGTCGTTCAGGTCGCGGAAGGCTGTAGCGATGGCAATATTCATCATAGATGCATATTTCTTTCGAGTGATTTTGCGATGTTGCTTGAAATACGTAAGTACACGTACTTGTCGATCATTAAGGGACGCTCGAATTTCTGGAGCAATTGAAGATTGATGTTCTAATGCATCGTAAATTGTGGTAGTTTGGTCAAGAAGATTGCTGACAAATTTTTCTACAAAATTGGCATGTTGTTCAGTTGTTGGATCGAATGAAAAATCAGTCTTGTTCATCGCTTGCCATGCTGCCGTAACAATTGAAACTGTTCCAGAAACCCAATAACGAGTAGGTCTGACAATTGTGTATGTCGCTAAAAGGGTAGTTTGCAGAGTGAATATTGCAAATGGATAACTGGTAATCAAATGATACGCCATGGTTCCTGCGAGAATTAGTGGGTGAATTTTTCCAGGAAAAGATAGTTCTTGTCGAATTTCTGTCCATGATTGGTAATGTGGCTGTTGTGGTCGATTTCGTAGGCCATCATGCAAATAGCTAATAGCTTCGTGAGGAGCACGTACTTTTCCTTCTTCCCAGAAGTCGGTAAAACCATCACTTAGGAGTTTGTTTTCGTGTTGTAAAATCGCACTCGTGAAAGTGTTTTCACGTACTGAGCGCGCATATCGCATGACAGCCACGCTATTTTTCAAAAGTCTTAATGCTTGTTGAATAGTACCGTGTTCAGGAGCATCAAGTAGTGTGGTCGCATCTTTTGGTGAGAGTGACAATTCCATAGAATTTGCAATGGTAAGTAATTCTTGGATTTGTGCGTCCTTAGCTTGCTTTTTATAAAATGCAGCATGCTGTGCAGTTCTTGGAAGTTGTGCAATGACCCTTTCAAGCGAGGTTAATTTATCAATTAAAGTGTGTGTAATTTTTAATTCCATATCACAATCGTATCATATTGCAGTAAGAGGTGCATCGTTAATGATACGTTTTTCAATTTTTTTCATTGCGTTACGTGCTGAAAGTCCGTATAATATCCCTAGAAAGGGAAGATAAACTATAAAACTCAGATATAACTGAGGGATAAGAATGAATACAATAATTGAATGCACAAATCTTAGAAAAGAATTTGTATATACGCAAAAAGACAAAACAAAGGGATTCTTATCAAACTTGCTTAACCCAGATCGTAAAAAGATAATTGCAGTTGATGGTATTTCACTAACAATTCAACGTGGAGAATCAATCGGTTTTATTGGTCCTAATGGCGCTGGAAAGTCGACAACAATTAAAATGTTGACAGGTATTCTTAATCCTACAGCGGGTAGTGTTGTTGTGGCTGGTTTTACTCCTGCGGTGCATCGACAATCCTTGAGTTATAAAATTGGTTGTGTTTTTGGGCAACGATCACAATTGGTATTTAATTTACCATCAAGAGATTCTTTCATGTTGTTTGGGAAATTGTATGATATCCCCGAAAAAATTTTGAAACAACGAGTTGATGAGCTTATTGCACTTATGAATCTTTCTGAATTTGTTGATCAGCCAGTGCGCAAGCTTTCTCTTGGGCAACGAATGCGCTGTGAAATCGCATGTTCATTAATTCATGATCCTGAAATCATTTTTCTTGATGAACCAACAATTGGTCTTGATGTTGTTGCAAAAAAGAATTTGCGTGAAGTATTGCAAATGTTGAATGAAAAGAAAGGTACAACGTTGTTTTTAACCTCTCATGATATGGGGGACATTGAAGCCCTATGTCAACGTACAGTTATTGTTAATCATGGCAAAATTGTTGTTGATGAGAAAACAAGTACTCTTAAGCAAAAATATTTGGCGGTGAAAATAGTTACTATAGATTTTGAGAAAAAAATAGATTTTTCTGCACCAACTTTTTCGAAAATTATTGAACAAAGTGAATTGCAGGTAAAATTAGAGGTAGATGTAGCAAGAACTACAATAAATGCGGTGTTACAAGAAATTATGCAGAAATATCCCGTTGTTGATGTTGACATTGATAAACCCACATTAGAGTCAATAATTGGCATGATTTATGAGCAAAAACAAGATGACTAAGTATAGTCTGTTCGCTCATGCGGCTCGGAGCTGGTGGGTATTTTTGTATTCTTCAAAAGATGCGACTTCTTTTCGTAGTCGATTGGTAATAGATATTTTGATGACATTGTTTAGGGTTATTGTGCTTCTATTGCTTTATGTCAACATTTACAAAGTTGCACCGCAAGTAGGTTCGATCTTATCGTACGAAGCTGCAATGTGGAGTATTGGTGCGTATTTTGTAGCCCTAGCCTTTAGCGCGAGGCGAATGTATCGAGAAATGTCTACTTTAGTTCGTAGCGGAAATATTGAACTGTATGTTACACGTCCTTTTAATCTTCTAGTGTTTATGGCATCCAGAATTTTGGGGACAAATATTGTCATGTCAATAGTGACGGTTACGACACTTCTAGTTTTCTTATTAGTAACAGTTGGTATGCCACCAAATTTTTCGGTAGTTAGTATTGTTAGTGCGGTAATCTTGCTGTTTGGAGGATTACTCATAGAAACGTTATTGGCTGGTATTGTAGGCTTACTCGCAATATGGATGGAAAATTCAAATCCGATTTGGATGATTTTGGACAAATTTATTTTGATACTTGGTGGAAGCTATGTGCCGGTAGCGTTTTTTCCGAAAGTTTTACAAGATTTGGCTCGGTATAGTCCATTCGGAGCAACGCGTTTCGTAACTTTTACGTTTTATCCTGATTTTTTTGATTCGGTGCTAACGCTCTTTGCAGTTCAAATTTTTTGGATTGTAGTTTTACTTGTCTTGGTCATGGTAATTTATCGTAAAGGAATGAAGTCAATTTTTGTTAATGGTAGCTAATTATGATTAAGTATCTCAAAAAAACGCTGAGGCAATATCTACTGTATACTGGCGCGAATTTCAGAAGCGCGCTAGAAATTCGCGCAACCTTTTTTGCCGAAGTCATTGGTATGATGTTCAATAACATCGCGTTTGTAATTATTTGGATCTTCTTCTTTAATACAGTTGGTAGTATTAACTCATGGACAGCAGTTGAAGCTATCGGGCTAGAAGGAATGGTAGCAATTGCCTATGGCATAGCGTATGCATTAGCTGGTGGTTCTAGTGAATTAGCAAAAGACGTGAACAATGGTAATTTCGATAACTTTCTCCTTTCGCCAGTAAATTTGTACGTGCGAATAATTGTTAGCTATTCAAAATTATCAGCTTTTGGCGATATTCTATATGGCATCATCCTATTATCCATTTTTGCAGTACTTATTAAAATGTCGGCCATTCAGTTCGTCGTACTACTTTTGCTAATTCCTGCAGCTGGCCTGTTATTTGTTAATTTCATGATGGTTGCTGCACTTTTGGCTTTTTTGATTCCGGAGGCAAGTGAGGCTGCAGCAAATCTGGTCGAATTACTAATCAATCCGTCGCTTTATCCGACTGGTTTATATAATTCAGGTATGCGCTTTTTCTTTTTTATAATTATTCCAGCACTCGCAATTGGTGGAGTACCAGTCGAAATCGTTAGAAATCTAGATTTTGTGCAACTCGCAGTTGTATTGGCTCTTAGCGTATTCTGGTTTCTCTTAGCATATATATTATTGAAATTTGCTATAAAGAAATACGAAAGTGGTAATTTGATGGGAGCAAAATGATGAAATTCGGCATCCAAGGTGGTCGTGGTAGTTTTAATGAATCTGCGTTGAAAGATTACGTTACCAGACACCAAATCTCTGATTATGAAACGGTATTTTTATATACAACAGAAAAAGTTCTTTGCGCACTTGATGCTGGCGAAATTGATTACGGACAATTTGCGATACACAACGCGGCTGGTGGTATGGTGCAAGAAACGCTTGCTGCAATTTCTCAGCACAATTTCAAAATTATTGAAGAATTCAAGATAAAAATTACGCATAATCTGATGAAACGCAAGGATGTTGCTGTTAACGACATTGATACTGTCATGGCACATGACCAAGTGCTCAAACAATGTACGCATAATTTGGCAAGTAGATACCCACAGTTGACGCAAATAGTCGGTGAAGGCGATTTACTCGACACAGCAACCGCAGCAAAAGCTCTTGCTGAAGGAAAAATTGGTCCTAATCTTTTCATTCTGGGTAATCCAATTATTGCAGATCTGTTCGATTTTGAAACGGTTGATACTGATTTGCAAGATTTATCAAACAATTTAACAACATTTCTATTAGTTGAACGAAGATGAAACAAGAACGAAACGAAATTGAACATAAAGGTAATGCGGTTTCATACCTGCGAAAATATCTTGAAGAAATGAAGGAAATCTTACAAGATCCATCTAAAGAGTGCACACCAAAAGGAATGGTTGCGAGAGAAATTTTCAGAGAAAATGCTAATAAGTTGCCAATTCGAAATTGGCGGAATGAAGAGAAGCCTCCTGTTGCACTTCTAGAACATTTGTATGTTTTCGCTAAGACATATTTAGAAGTGACAAATTACCCAAGCAAGCCACAACTCGTAAATGAAGTTGCAAATGTCATGACTATGTTAATGATTAATAGAATTCATGCACATGCGATTGAAGTAACTAATCATAAATTTCCCCAAAAGAAAGAGCTTGGCCTTCATGATCCACCTACAATGGATACTTTCTTGTATCTCGCTGAAAAACTTAAGAGTAATCTTGTGACAAGAATTTATAAGAATGAGTCGAAGGAAGAATCCGAAAATAATCCAATTTATAATATAGTTGAAAGGTTTTTGGTAAATCTCTCAAATGATGTAATTAAGAACAAAAAGGATATACATAGTGATTCGATTGAATTGATATCTCGTGAACACACCATTGGTTTAGACTTTCCAGCAGGAATTAGGGAATTTGCAAAATCATCCGGAACGGAAGCGGTTCCATTTGAAGTCTTCGATCAATACATTGAAGAGAATCTCCTAATTCCATTTAGAGCTCAGCATCCAGAAGAATCAAGCATATTTGTAGAATATCTAGATCATTTGAAATCTCTGAGAGAAAAGGCCACAAATAGCACAAAAAATTATGAACTGCAATCGAATCTTTTTGATTTCATAATATTATTGAGACACGGTTATTTTGATGAAACTTATGATCAAATTCATAGTGATATTTATGGAGCAATACTCCCAGAAGATGCAGTAACAATGTCTAGACTCGCATCGAGATATGCTCGTGCTCGTAGCAAATTCGTCGGATGGTATGATCGAAAACGGTACGTGAATGCGAAACTAGATGCCTATGATGAAGGTAGATTGAAAACAAAGCAAAGACCAAACTTTTTAGTCATAATCCGACGGCTTGCTCGGATGAATTTTTAGCTTTGATGAGTTGTTAAAGCCCTATCTCTTCAGCAATTCCCTGCATTGAGGTCAAACAAATTTCTACGAATTTTTCTAGTGGCAAATTCAATGTATCAGGTCGTTCGCACATAATGACTTCGTTACGACGTGTACCAGCTGCAAATTTTGGTTCTTTTAGGAATCTCTTGGTAACAGACGAAACTTTTACCTCAGCGAGTTTTCTTGAAGGATATACGTAGGCAACTGCAGTGATAAGTCCAGTTAGGCTATCCATGCAAAATATTGACCAATCTGCTTTGGTTTCACTCTTAACCCCAGTTAAATCTGGTGCGTGAGCTTTTACTATATGTTCGACTGAATCGGAAATTTCTAATCCATAAAGAGCAAGTACTTCACGTGTTTTATGGGGATGAGTAGCTTTGAATTCGCCCGAATAATCGATGTCATGAATCAGTCCAGCAAGTAACCAGTCTTCTTTCGGTGGTTCATTTTTGTCAAGGAGATTATTACTCTCAAAGTATTCGTAAAGTCCTTTCATGCAAGCTTCGACTGCTTTTGAATGGTTTACAATGCTTGGTTCTAATTGGTTTTCAAGCGCAGCAAGATATTTTTCTCTGTTCATGGAGAATTATAGTTCGAAACGTAATTTTACACAACTTTAAAGTGACCTATAGACTTGACTGGTTTGTCTTGGTCTTATATAATTCAACGCATGAGTTTATCGCGAAGAGACTTTATTAAGGGATCATTTGTACTTGCAACAGGTGCTGCTCTTGCTGGTTGTTTACCAAATGTAAATCTTGAGCTTGAAATGCCAGTTCCAACTGCGACTAAAGGTCCTGAAGGATTGAAATTTCCAGATGAAAAAACTGAAGAATATTTTTTACGTAGAGGTTTTCAAGAAGCTGTAGCCGGTTCACTTATTGCTCCAACACTTGATGAAAGATTTTCACAACTAACTCAGCAAGAGCAATTAGCATATGGAATTCTTGGGCGTAGCCTGTTATTAAGTGGAGAAGGGCTCAAGACTGCGGGGCAATCATTGCCGGATTTGCGTAAAATGGTTCAACTAACACCAGTGCAGCAAGATTTAGTGAAATCATTACGCGATCTAGGATTAACAAAAGATGGTGAATTACACTCAGCAAGACAATTTGATATTCGGCATGCTCAATATGATGGGTATGTTATTTATGTTCCAGCGACCGAATCAGCAACAAATCGTGCTGTATGGATAAAACTTATTGCTGAACCACAGGCTGGAAATCGGGAAGTAACAAACGCAAATCAATCTTTAGCGCTCTGGAAAGATAATATGGTCAGACAAGGAATTCTGACTCAACAGGAATTGGATATTATCACGTTACATCGAGCTGAAATACCGCGTGTAGATGCAGATAAGCACAGAAAATTCATTGTTCTCACTACACCACATGTAGGAATTATGTCTGCAGCAGATGCACTCAATTATAGAATTATGTCACCATCAGATACAAAAAGAGCATTACTTAGCTGGTATGATGGAATTCTGGATGCGCTTGAAAATGATTTGCCAACAGGAATAAAGCAAATACATACTGATCCTCACGTTCGTAATTTTCAAGTAGATCCTAAAACGGGTAAGTTTTATACTATTGACTTCGATGGTCCAAATTTAATGTTCGCTGATGCAGAAAGTGCAGCTTTGTATCAAGCGCGTAGATTACTTGAAAAAATGACGCCTATTGCAGATGGTTCAGGACGACATTCATTTAACACGTTAGGTGTTTATATTACCGAAGACGAAATTCTCAGAATCATCAATAAAAGATTCGGTTCCAATCATACAAATCTGATTAACTCAATTAGTTCTACAAGATTAACGGTTGTCGGTCCAGACAATATTTCTAGGAAAATTACCTTACTGTATCAATGCAAAGATCTTAAAGGGGTTCGTGCATCGGGAAAGATTTTGCAAGAGATTGCCGAACAGCAAATTGCAGCGCTTAACGGGATACCAACAAAAATGACTGTACAGCTTCCCTTAATTTTGGGAGGCTCACATGAGATTAGTTTTACTGGAATAGCTGCAAAATTTGGCCATACAAACTTTGAAGATGCAACAAGATTGATGAAATGGAATATGCTTTTGGGTAATCTTGGCGAAATTTCTCAAAAATTGTTTAAGACTTTTGGAGTTGTCAGTGAAGTGTTTGGTTGGTTACTGTTAGCTTATGAAATAGTTGATGCAGCATCTGTTGCTCGACCAGTTGTTCAGGGTATTGGTATGAATGATTCAGGTTTTCATGGAAACGCCTTGCAGGTAGATATGAGCGCTTTGCTTTCGAGTCACCCAAGTAGATGTAAAACAGATGCTAAAACGATAGTTGGGAACGCTGATGCTCTTCGTTTACCTGTAGAGAATAGACCGATTATTGTCAATCAACTTGAAATGCTTTCGCGAGTCATATTACTTCTTGAGTCTGCTTCAGGGATTCCTTTGACCGACATTTCGATTCAGTCAAAGATTGAACCATTGGGGCAAGATATTTCGCTATTGGCCATACCTGCTAGAGCTGTAGCTGCGGAGATTGAGCAATTGCTAAAAACTATCCCGATTCCAGTTGCTACACAGTTTTCGACAACTGTTGATATAGCCTTTGGTAGGCAAGACCTTGGAACTTGCGTTTATTCTGTTCATGAGACTGAGGAGGGGGCATTCAAAGTGAGATTCTATTCAACAGAGACCAATAATCCTGTGGTTTCGCTGGTGTATGATAAAGATATATTTACCAATCAAGGTAAGGTCGTATTGCAACGTGTAGAAGTCGAATCAACTGATGTGTCTGATACAATTAGTTTTTTGATTGGTCCAGCTAAGTATTACCTCGACCTTCAATCGATTATCAATGACCCAGAGCAGTTCATTGAAGAAACAAATAAAAACAATGGACAGGTGAGATTTGTTTTAGATAAAGTGTTACAATTAGAGAATGTCAAAATGGCAATTTCCGGAGAGCAAGCCAACGTCTGAAGCTCCTCAATATGAAAATTATTCAGCAGATAAAGTGTGGATTTTTCATACTAAAGAAAGTGAACAACGTTTAAAAGATAATGAGAAAGAATTGATTTCGCTTCTAAATATATCATTTGATAGGCCAGATACGTTTAGCTGCGCTGAAGCGAAACGTGATGCAAAAATTTTAGCATCACGCACGAATGAGAAATTTACTGGGGCTGTGTTTCGCCAGGTGTATGCTCGTGATGGCTTCATTTTCGCAATGACTGAAAATTTAGGTATAATCATTGATGCACAGGCCTTTAATTGTGACGTTCAGGAACTTGAAGGGTATCAATCGTTTGCAGTTTTCGCTTTTATGCGAGCTGATATTGGCGATAAATTACACCAAACGGCTGGTGATTAGAAATTTTGCGTAGCTTTCTTCACTACGAACGCAATAATCTTCGCAATCTTGGCTTCATCGATTTCATCAACTACTTGTATTTCAATTTTTCTGGTAGTTTTGCCCCCGCCAGCAAACAATTTTTCTTCTTCACTGGTTAAGTTCGCTACGGTAAAGCCGAGATTGACATGATCTTTTAGAGCTACGAGATAGACTAACCCATCGTTAAATACAGGAACACCCCACAGCATTGATTCTGTCGCTTCTGGTAGGATATTTTTGATAATTTGATGAAGTTTTTCGCAAATTTCTCGTTGGGGAGAAGGTTGCTTTGCAAAATAGTCGAGATGTTGAGACATGGATCAAGAGTAGTATTAACTTATGAAAATGCCATTTTAAATTAACACATTCTAGTATTGATTAAATGTTTACGCAAACGAGGGAGGTTTCCAGCATTGCTAGGGCTAGAATTATATTAATGATTATTGATTAACGGGATATCCTTTTACAATTGTGTTTAAAATTTTGTCAGTAAGCTTCCTTTTTGAAAAGAATCTGGGCCTACCTTGCTGCCATTTTGTAAAGTAGCCGAATACTTTATCATCAAATTCGACAGGGAGATTCTTGAGCACATGTTTAATATCTTCAGAATCAAATTCCTGGCTTAGGAAAAAGAAACAGATAATGTCAGCATTCGCTATCTGTTTCAGCATTTTACCATCTTTTAACAGACTGTTATTAATGGTTTGAGAAAGATACTCATAGTTTATCCAAGAAACATGTGGAGGGAAAATGAGAGCGGTTTCATTACTTTGTTTGCATTTACCAATTTCTTTGACAATCCATTTGTTTGAAGTGCCTCCATTTTTGATTATATTGATTAACTCATTGCAATCATTCTGATACGCATTATTTTTTTCGAAATGTGTTAATGCACGATCTGTGCAACTTTTTAGCTTTATCGAAAATATTTTACCTGTTGGTATATTGCGAATTGCTCGAATAGTATTTTTTTTTATTTTTTCAAAATCATTATCTTTTATCGATTTTACTTCAACGTTGTAGCTATTCTTACCAGCTATAATTTTAAGGTCATTACAATTTTTTTGAGCGAAGATGACATTATTATTGGGACCAACAAGTTCTTGTAACCAACCTCGAAAAATTAATTCGCAAAAGAGACCGTTCCATTCACTTTCTTTAGGGTTTTTCTTGTAGGAATTAAACTTTGATTCAAGAAAATCTTTTTCTTGGGCGGTAGAACACTTTCGATACGCATCTTTTATTATTGATGAAAGTGAATCCTTTTTTATATATAGAGGAGTATTTTTGAAAAAGTCTGTATTTTTTATGTCGCTGTCATTGGGGATACTATTCATGGTAAAGGTACTTCTTGTTAATTCTTTCTGAAAGTTTGGAGTATTTATCATTCGGAGAGGGGGGGATTCGAACCCCCGATACGGAAAACCGTATGCTACTTTTCGAGAGTAGTGCCATCAACCGCTCAGCCACCTCTCCGTGCTGGTATTGTACTTGATTCCTAGGAGTGGAGCAACCGAATGACGGTCATTACTAACTAATGTGGTATTCGAATAACTTCTTCAAAAATGCTATAATACACCGTTATGGCCCAAAATCAGGAGCTAATCAAATATATAAAAGAACAGCTCGCAAAAGGTAAATCAAAAGATGAAATTCGTCAGAAGTTGCGTCAAACGGGCTGGATGCCATTAGACATAGATGTCGCTTTTTACGCAGTTCAGGGTAATTCAATTCCAGTTTCACCATCTATTGCCCCAGTTACTACCAATTCAACAAAAAATAGAAAAAAAGGCGCTTCGCCATTCTTATATTTTCTCCTTTTTGTCGCCCTCTTAGGACTTATGACGGCAAGTGTTATGGCGTACCTGCGCATACAACAACCAGATCCGAAACTTGTCTTGTCGCAGATGATCATAAATTTTTCGCAGAATAAATCATTCAATTATTCTGGAACTCTCGAACTAGCCACAAACCTTGGTGCAATTGCACAGAATGATAATGCTGAAGTAACGCAAGCACTGCAATTCTTAGCGACCGATAAAAATAAAATAGCATTTCAGGGTACGTATAGCGCATTGCAAGATAAACCGCAGGCTTTTTCGGTAGTAGCGCAGGCCAACGCTGATTCAAAACCACTTTCTTTTGAAGCAAGATTTTTTGCAGAAAAATTGTATGTTTTATTAGATTCTGATAGTAAGGCAAATTTTTTAGATTTATCGCAAATTAAAGGGCTGTGGATCTTCATTCCACCAGAACTTCTCACAAGTGATACGGCAACTCAGCAACAATTGACTGCTGAACAAAGAACTCAAATGCTGACAGAAATTGCTCAGGCAAATATTATCTCGCTTACGCCAATGGGTGACGAAGTTGTTGCAGGAGTAATGACTTACAAATATAGTTACACGATAGATCAAAAGGCATTAGTTGTGCTTGCTAAGAAACTCGGAGCAATTGCTAATCCTGCAAAGCCGTTGACATTTACTTCGCTAGAAAATTTGCCACAACAATCGATTTTTGGTGGTGAATTATGGATTGGTAAAGAAAACAAGCAATTGTATAAAATTGTGTTGCAAATGGTTGGAAAAACTTCGCCAGAAGCGACAGCCGATTCAAGTTTGCTTGCAACAATTGAATTTGGTAGATTCAATGAAGAATTGACCATTTCTGAACCGAAGGAATATATTGACGCATTAATTGCGTTGCAAAAGATTCTGGTACCTCCAACGGGAAGTGTTCCATCTCCAACACCAAGTGGCACTATAACGCCTACTGTGTCGATAACGCCCTCGGTCACTCCATCAGTCACAGGTACGCCATCAATGACCCCGAGTGTTACGCCAACCTCGACAGTCCCACTTGTTCCGCTGTAGTTGACCTTTCATTCTTGTTGCGTTAGCATGGTTGAGTAAGTTGATTTTCTCACAATGAAAAATAAATCGTTGTTTGTACTAATTGCAGTTTTTCTGTTAATTGCGTTTGCTCTTCTTGTTTACTACTTCAATTTTAGTGAAACCGCAAAAATCAAACGTATAAATTCCTATTCGTCCTGCATTGCAGCGGGGTATCCTAGTTTAGAAAGTTTCCCTCCACAATGTAAAACTCCAGATGGTCGCACTTTTGTGGGTACAGAATTACTGACACCGACCGATTCGGCTAAAATTGCTAACCCTGCATCAGACAATTGTAAAAAACTTGGAGGAACTTTAGAAATTAAAGATGAAATGGCAGGTCAAGTCGGTTATTGCACTTTACCAAATGGAAAAGTTTGCGAAGAATGGGCTTTGTTGAGAGGGGAGTGCAAATAGCATGAACAATATACAAGAAATATTGAGGGCATTTAATTTACGGGGTTACTCAGATGTAACTGTTGCCTATGCTGACAATGGTAAAGATGGCAAGATTCTGACTTTACTTGATGGTGGATGGAAATATGAAGATGAGTTTTACGGTGGTGAACCCTATTCAGGTAATGAGACCATTTGGTTCGAAGATAAGGTCGTCTTTCGCTGTGTGTATTATGGTAGAGTAGCTAAAGGTGAAGATTTTGCGCAGATGTATGGATTTCTTCGTGAGGCGTTAACAAAAGGGCCAGATACAGGAGTAACGGTACATCGAGGTCCGAAGCAGTATGAAAAAGGTGAGCTCTTGTATACCAATGAATCAACCGGAACGATTGAAAATTTTGAACTCATTGAAAGAATTTTCAAGAACGGTAAAGAAGTATATTCCGCAACATTTCTCGGAGGCTTGGTAAACGTACAGAAATAATCGCATTATGTGTAGTATGTAAACTGTGTATAATGTTTGATGAAGCAAAAAAATGGAAAGATCGTTTTACTTACCGGTTGTACTTCAGGAATTGGCCTAGAAACAGCACGTGCACTTGCGCACCAGGGTTACTCTCAAATTCTGCTTGGTCGTCGTGAAGAAGCGCTACGTGATTTGCAAAAGGAATTACTGGCAATTAACTCAAAACTGCGAATCGAATATTTCGTATGTGATTTTGAAAAACTCAATCAGGTCGTTGCAATTGCGAAGCTAATTAATAAAGCGTATCCAAAAATTGACATTCTTATAAACAATGCAGGAATTTGGGAAAGTAAGCAACGAGATACCGACGAAGGGTTCGACGTTACCTGGGCGGTGAATTATTTCGCTCCATTCTTATTAACGTATCATCTGATGCCAACACTTTTAAGTACTGCAAAAGAGACTAAGGATGTGCGAATAGTGAACCTTTCTTCAGAAGCTCATAAATTCGGTAAGATTGACTTCAACAAGTTCTTTGATTATTCGTTTAGTAAAACATATGGCTCAACGAAGCTTGCGAATATGCTTCATGCATTTAAGCTCGCACGAGATTTGAAAGATTCTGATATTTTAGTAAATTGTGTGCACCCTGGCGTTGTTGCCACGGGGCTTTGGCGCAAATTACCGAAGCTCGTTTCTTGGCTGCTTGATAAATTTTTAATTTCTCCAGAAGAAGGTGCAAAAACAACGATGGTTGTTGCAACAACTCCAGGATTGAAAGTTACTGGACAGTATTTTGCCGATTCAAAAATTGCAAAAGTAAAAGACACCGCACTCGATACAAAATTGCAGGATGAGTTGTATCAGTTTACTTTGGAAACACTATCTGAATACATAAAATAAAGTAAGCAAAATGGCAAAAAGCTGGAATGAGAAACTTCACCCAAAGGGGCATTTCCCAGAAATCGTCATTATTGAGAAAAGAATGCTCGGTGCACTTCCGGGTGAAAAGATGGTGATCGTTTCTCCAATGGATTATTACAAGAAGATGTCGCAAATTCCTTATGGGCAGGTTAAAACTGTCGCTGAGATGCGTAATGAATTTGCTCAACAATATAATGTGCAACATGCTTGTCCATTAACCGCAGGCATTTTTGTAAATATCGTGGCTAATGCTGCTGAATCAGAGGCACTCGCGGGAAAGACTGATACTGTTCCGTGGTGGAGAACGGTTAAGGCGAATGGAGAATTGAATGATAAGTTCCCTGGAGGTTGTGAGGAGCAGAAACACAGGCTTGAAGCAGAAGGTTTAGTGATTGTGAAAAAAGGCAGTAGGTATTTTGTGGAACAAAAAAATCTTCAATAAACAATGTTTCACGGGGCAGTTGAGCCGAGTTGTACTTTTATGCGATTTTGTCGACTGTGAAACCGATTTTTGGCAAATGCAAAAATTTGAAGAAATGTAGTTACTCGTATATATAGTAGCCAGTAGGACGACTCTTTTTTGCAAGATAGCCGAATAATACTCCAATGAGCAAGCCACCTATGTGGGCAAACCAGGCTACTCCGCCAGAATTTGCTGTTGCGAGTGAACCGAATCCGTTAAAAAATTGTGTGATTGCCCAGTAACCTAAAAATACCTGTGCTGGTATGTTTTGTTGAAATATTCCTCCGCCAAAAAGCATGAGGGTTTTAATTGAATGCGTGGGGAATACCATCAGATAGTATCCGAGAATACCGGCAATTGCTCCGCTTGCGCCTAGTGTCGGAATTGTAGAACTCGGATCGATAGCGTATTGCAGCAATGTTGCACCGATTGCTGCAACCAAATAAAACAACGTGTATTTAATACTTCCCATGTGCTCTTCAACATTATCGCCAAACACCCACAAAAAGAGCATATTGAAGGCAATGTGAGTGATGCCACCGTGTAAAAATGCAGCTGTTATCAAGGTATACCACGTCTCTGGGTTAATAAATGAAAAAAATGCAGGAGTAAATGCCCAATCTCTGTAAAAAGCGACGATATCTTCAGTAAATAGTTGAATTATAAAAATGAAGATGTTTAGCGTTAGTATGGTCACTGTTACTACTGGGAAGTTTGAAGATTTTTGTGTATCACCAATTGGTATCATGAATAATTATACTAGATTGGCATTGAATTTTTTTGCGTTGGTTTGAGCACAGCAATTCAATAACGACTTTCCAATACAGCTTCTGTAGATTATAATGAAGGGTGAAAAGGCTACTCCTTTTTGATTTTGACAGAACTTTGCTCAATACTGACGCCTTGAAAGCTGAGCAAACCTTAAGAATTGCGCGAATTACGAGAACAACGCCTGAAGAAATTCTTGAGGGCATGCGAGGGTATATTGCAACAATTCCATCTAAAAATGATTTCTCTCCTGAAGGCTATGCACTTTTTCTGCAGGAAAATTTGGGAGTGAATCCGAGCGATGTATTGAAGATTTACATTACGGTCCCAAGTTATGTTACGGGATTTTTGTATCCTGAAGCTTTGCCGATTATGACCGAACTACGTGCAAGAGGATACAGACTGGGGATATACTCTGAGGCACGAAAAGAACATCAACGTTTGAAGCTCGAACGCACCGGTGTGCTTGAATTGTGTGTGCAAAAGTATGTAATTATTGCTAAAAAAAAGGTTGTTGATGAAGTTGTTTTATCACTTCCCCAGGGGACAATTATTGTGGATGATGACAGAGGAGTGATTGAAGGTTTGCAACGTTACAGTTCATTAATCGAGCCGATTTGGCTTAATCGTAAGTCAAATGACTCGCACCCCGAAGTGAGAACGATTTTTTCATTGACTCAGCTTTTGGATATTTTTCCTGCGATAGAATCGTAACTAGACTATCTGAGCGATTTGTTATAATACTCAATGAATATTGCAAATTTTCTGTATCTTGGGGTTAATTTGGTTACTTTCTTTTCTCCTTTTATTGTTGCGCTGTTTGTTCGTGATCGCGCCTGGGTGTCATTTCGAAAGTATTTTATTTCAATTGCTTTCGTTTCGACCGGTTTCCTTATTTGGGATGCTTTCGCAACGACTTTCGGTCATTGGGGATTCGCCAAAGAGTATACGTTGGGGCCAAGAATTTTTGGTATGCCTCTTGAGGAGATTCTCTTTTTTGTAACTACGCCGTATGCGTGTTTATTCATTTTTGAATCAGTAAAATATTTTTATACGCAAAAGACTGGCGGTATTGAAATATTGATGAGTGAAGAACAGATGCGAAAAAACAAAATCATCTGGAGGGTCGGCGCTGTTTTTTCGCTACTTGTAACAATGCTTACCTGGCCAAATTATTATACTGTGACCATTTTTGCCTTACTGTCAATCTTACTTTTCTGGATGTCATATACGAATAATGAGCTATTTCGCAAAATGTCGTTTTGGTATGGCATGCTTGTCGTGTATGTGCCATTTTTCATAATGAATTCAATACTGACTTCGTTTCCGGTCGTATGGTATTCTTCAGAAGCAATTATGGGCATTCGTGTCGGCACAATTCCGCTAGAAGATTTCTTTTATAATTTTAGTTTAATTACCCTTTATAAACTATTGTATGATCGTGTAAAATAACTAATGGCATATCATTTACACAGAAAGTTTTTAGTTTTAATTGGTAAGGAATTCTCGATAAAAGACGATGTAGGGCAGACAGTCGCTTATGCAAGGCAGAAAGCTTTTAAGTTACGCGAAGAAATTATCGTTTATGAAAATGAATCGATGAGTGACGCACTTTTCAGCATCAAAGCTCGAAATATTATTGATTTTAATGGTACTTACGATATTATTGAGCACGGTTCAGGGCAAATCATTGCAAGCTTACAACGCCAAGGGTTTGCCTCGATGCTTCGTGATGAATGGAAGGTATTTAATTCTTCTGGTGCTGAAATTGGCTTAATTCAAGAGGAATCGATGGGGCTTGCGCTTATTCGCAGGTTCTTGTTAAACCTGATTCCACAGAAGTTTGATTTTAGAATTGGTACCGAAGATGTAGGTGGTTTTCAACAGGAATTTAACCTTTTCTTCTATAACCTTGCAATTGAGGTAAAAGAAGATGTTATCGATCGTCGAGTGGCATTTGCTGCAGCGATTTTACTTGGCGCCATTGAGGGGAGACAAGAGTAATGGTACTCAAAAAAGCACAAGTTTGGGGAATTCTTTTGTTGCTGGGTATTGCTTTGATAGGTTTTTTTATTGTTAAAAAAGGGTTCTCGCAACAAGACGTCGCAGGTGTCTCTAACGTTATTGATTCTGAGGTAATTAGAATTTTTGCAAGAGGTAGTTATCAGCCAAAACAGGTGACAGTTTCTGCTGGAAAGCAGCTAACCTTGCGAATGGTTACAAATAGTACATACGACTGCACAGCAGCATTAGTTGTTCCAAAACTTGGTATTAATACAACACTTCCCCCGACAGCTGAAACTGACTTTGTTATTCCACCACAAGTTGCTGGAACTGTAATCACGGGCTCGTGTTCGTCGGGCTCAGATGGATTTCAAATCAAATTCTTGTAAGTGAGTAAAGTTTCCGAAGTTCAAAAAGAATTCTCTGTGCAGGGAATGGATTGTGACTCTTGCGAGCTGTTTGTAGAACATGCTGCACGTCGCATTCCTGGCGTATTGGCAGCAGAAGCTGATAAAGTTTCAGGAAAACTTAAGGTATCGATTTTGCCAGAATATAATGAAAACGATATCATTTCACACCTTGAAAAATATTTAGCTGGTTCGAATTATTCACTCATTACAACAAAACGAGTAGTGAGTGAATCAAGAAAGGGAAAGGTGGCGGCGACAGCCGTCGCCGCCACCTTTATTTTCATATTCTTACTACTTCAAAAACTTGATTTAGTGTCAATCTATTCACCAGATGCATTGACCCCTTTTGCGATTATTATTATGGGAATTATCGCCTCGTTGTCATCGTGTATGGCAATTGTTGGCGCGGTTGCCTTAGCTCTCGCGAATCGATTAGAGAGCGCCCAGCGGAAAATCGGTATTGCGTTATTTCATGTTGGGCGGGTGGTGGGGTTTGCCGTACTTGGCGGCATATTAGGTGCTACTTTCGCGGGAATCTCGAATACTGGAGGGAATAGTTTAGTAACGGCAAGTATTGAATTACTCGTTGCAGTCATATTGTTGTTTTTAGGTCTTGACACAATGGGAATAAAACTTCCCTTCTCGGTTGTTCTGCCGAAATTTTTTGGTGCTCAGGCAACCAAACTTTTCGATAAAAATGGACTGTTTTTTTCGTTACTCATCGGCATCAGCACCTTCTTTTTGCCCTGTGGTTTTACCCAAGCAATGCAATTTCAGGCAGCACTTTCGGGAAGCTTTGTTGAAGGTGCCAAAATTATGTTGCTTTTTGCAATTGGAACATTTCCTTTATTGGCTCTTATGAGTTTTGGCTCAACTGCACGAATTAAATTACTGCAAACAGATGAATGGAAGCGTGCGATGGGGTTGATTATCGTCTTTTTTGCTGTACTCAATCTTCTCGGCGCCGGGGTAAAGTTCGGTATTCTGCCACTTTCTCTTGTAGATTTTCTATTGTAAAGCGAGAGTAGCACTCCTATGAAGGCGTGGGGGCAAGTAGTTTCCACGAAGTGAACGCGAAGCGTTGAATTATTGAGCCCAAAACTACGAAGTCATTTTTCAGTAAAGTTGTGAGGTCGGGTATAGCTACACTAATTGTTTCAATTGAATTGTCAATGTCTGAAATTTTCCAAGGTAATCAATGGTAAAAGTTTGCGATACAGTTTGATAACCATTCTTTTGTAGAAATAGTCTATATTGACCTGGTGGAATCTTTGCTCGGATATTTCCGAATATGCCACCAGGTACACGATAGCGATGCCCATCCTTCTCTGATATGAATTGAGCATAGACAAATGGGAGTAAATGTCCTGAGCCGTTCTTCGTTTTAAGTAAAATGGGCTTACTCACTACGAATCCAAACCAAGTGCAAGAAAGTAGAACCGCAGCAACGAGAGTTGTGAAAAGAAGATTTTTTGAGATAGAAGGAACTTCAGATACATCTGTAGGAAGGATTGGTAACTTTCCTGTGTCAAAGAGAAAATTTTCTATTCGTGTGTTACCTGTAAGATCTGAAATTTTTACCTGAGCAGTGAGTTTTCCTGTCGCTGAGTTAAGCTTTGAATTCGTGATGAGTTTGACAGTAAATTTGTATGAAGTTTTTGTGCCAGTAACTTCAATTGATTCAGGAGTTGAAAGAATTGAATAACTTGTATCAAGTATGCGCAGTAAGAAGCTTTCAGGGCTTAGTCCATTTGCATCTGAAATTTCGAATGTGACCTTTGGATTTTCTTTACTAAAATGGTCTCTATCTGTTGTTATTAACTTTATGGTTGGAGAAGTATCCACCGGATTTGTTGGTGTAGGGGTGGTTGGAGTTATTTCTTGCGAGCAATTTTGATATTTAATAATTGTTTGATTAGGAGGGCAGGAATATCCTGCATTAATCGTAATATTGTTAACCTTATTGTTTCCACTTAGGTCGTTAACAGAAATGGTGATGACACTCTGTTGATTTACGGGAAATGGCACACTAGGATAGAGTGTTATGGTATAAGATGCTGGAGTTCCAGAGATGGTGATTCCTGGTGAGAGTGAAGAATAGGTAACGCCATTTATTAAGATGCTTAATGTTGATAAATCGATTCCGGCGCCAGCATCATGTAAAGTGAAAATTACTGGGGAATTCGGTGCAACTGTTGAAGAAAAATTTGCTGGAGAGGTAATACTGATTTGTGGAGAAATATTATCTGTAGCGCACCCACCTGAGGTGAAAGTGATTGTCGCATTGGTAACCGATTGCAACATGTCGAAGGAGGTTGATGCATCGGCGATGTTTGAATCAAGCGTCGCATAGGGGTTACTTCCCGTAAATGTGAATGTAAAAAAACCGCTTGTGGCAAGAGGTTTTGATTTGAATTGTATTGTGGCGAAATTCGCGGTTGTCGTTAGTGTAGAAGTCGCTGAATAGCCAACAAGGTGAATTTCGCCAGTTGAGGTATTTACCGTATTACCAGCATAACTTTCGTATGCATTACCGGGTAAAATCTGTATGCCAGGCGTTACAGGATCACTATCAAGGATTTCAATACTTGTTGGATCAAAGGTGACAATTATGTCGGCAGCGTTGCTTGCACCACTAAGAATTGTCTCTCTTATGGTAATACTACTATTGCAGCTTCGTGGCACCGTCATGATTGACGGCGACAATTCAAAAGTTCCTGCTGCATAAACAGGTGCTGTTATGGTGGCGAAAATTAACCCACCCAGGGCAACAATCAAAAATCCCATTATTTGGTTAATTTTCGCCATACTTGTTCAAATTCTTAAGTAACGCAGCGTAATCGAGCGAATTCACTATGCCATCGTTGGTTAAGTCGGCCCGTTGATCACTTCCATATACCTGCAATGTCAGATAGGCAATGTCTAGCGAATTAACGAGATTATCAGCAGTTGGGTTAACGTCGCCAGCCGGCAATTCAGGGCTAATTAACGAAATGTTCCGTAATGCTGGTCCAGAAAAAGATTGGTTCGTATAAACTTTTCTGAGGTGTGAGAGCGCCTTTACCGCAATATCATAATTCCCTTCAGGTAATGAAGTTGTTGAAATACTACCGAGGTCAATATCTCCTGAAGAATCTGCTGTTGCTGTAAAAGTTACTAAAGGGAGTAAGCTTCCTGGTGCGCGAATTTCAATTATAACTGGTACTGTGTCGTTACCAACTGGGGGAATGCGAGCTTCAGGCTTTATTGATAGTTGTACAAAATGTGGCACTTCTGAGGTAATCGTAACAGTTTCTGACAATACTTCTCCTTTTTTGTATGCTAACCAGAGTAAAACTCCGAGTGTTAGAAGCGAAAGAAGTATAGTGACAACGATTACTAATTTTTGAACTCGATTCAGAATCTGCACGTAACAATATAGCAGGAATTGCCAAATTTTTGAATCGAACAGAGTTACGTTCTAACTATAGTAATCTGTGTGCTTACGACTTTTTGTAAGTTTTTACGAGCCAAATTGTTCCTGATGATGCAGCAAAGCCAAGAATTGCAAGGATTACTGCGCCAACTGCAAGGAATCTGCCGTAGACGGTATTAAGTGCAGCAGCTAATTCTCCAGAAGAATTTGGTAATCCTGAGGCGTTTCTGCTTGAACTACGACCTGAAGTTACGGTTCCAGTTGCGAAAGTTGTAGAAACTTGGGCGCTTTCGGTTTTATTTCCGGCTTTGTCGGTAATTACGACAACCATTTTGTTTTCACCTTTATTAAGCTGAACTTTGACTGAGAAGTTGTTATCTTTATCGGTTTCTCCGGTAACTTCTTTGTCGTTGATTTTTATAGTTACACTTGTTGGTTCTGAGGTGCTTCCTTGAATAGTGTATTCATTTGAAGATACAGTTTTTGGTGGAGTAACAAGTTTAAGATTTGGTGCGGTCTTGTCATAAGTTGTTGATACTGTGTTACTTTCATCGCTGGTTACCACTTTAAAGAATACTCTTTTTTGTGCTTTCGCTTTAAATGTTGCTAACCCTTCGTTTTTTAGTTCCACAACAACTTTGAAATTGCCTTCTTTATCGGCGGTTGTTGACGCGATGCCTGATTCTGTTGGAATTTCGATCGTCGCACCTTTCACTGCAGTACCTTCAATCACTACATTAGCTTGTGAGGTGTATTCTGGTAAATTCTTAAGTACTGGAGCATCTACGGTAAATACTGGGGTATTGCCAATAATTCGTGCAACAAAATAGGTAAAAAGTCCACAAAGGCTGAGAAGAATGATAATGAAAATAACGGTTGCAACATTGACGGTATCATTTTTGGCAACTGCAGTATTCTGTTTTGTTGTCATTGGTTGGGGTGGCGCGGGTGGGGTTGTTGGCTTAACGGGGGTAGATTTGTTATTATCTTGGGCTGGAGCCGATACTGTTGGCATAGCAACATATTAAAATTTATGATTGCGATTATAGTATAATAAAAAAGGATATAACGCAAGCAATATTGTATGAAGAAGTGGCTAAGAAAAATACTAGTAGGAGTGCCGATTATTTTAATAATCTGTTTGGTAGGTTTTCTTTTTCGTAGTGATCTTGAGATACTTCTGTATCAGATTGGAGTTTCAACTAGAATTATCTCTGCAGATTCTTCGCAGGTAAATGTATTTGCAGACTCAGCAGAAAAAAAGATAACAGAAGGTTACGTAGAGTATCTTTCGGGTGAGCAGCAAGAAGAGGTGATTACCTATCCTTCATTGCCATCTGTACGTGCTCGTTTGAGAATCGATCGCGTAAAAATTGATGGTCCTTTGGTAGAAGGGCAGGATGAATCTGCAATGAATAATGGTTTTTGGCATTATCCGTCGGTTTCTCCTTATGACAAAAAGGGAAATTCAATAATTATTGGTCATCGTTATTTAAAGCTACCTCCGCATAAAGATACATTTTATAACCTAGATAAAGTTAAAGCTGGAGACATTGTCATAATAGATTCATTATTTGGTACAGTGAAGTATAAAGTTAGAACAGTTTGGTTAATTAACGCAACAGAGGTTTCGGTGTTAGAACAAACAGAGAATGCGCAATTAACATTAATCACCTGCCATCCTCTATGGACGTCTAAACAAAGACTCGTTATAATTGCAGATCAAATTGAACGCAATATAAAGGAATAATGAAAAATTCGAAAGATCTGCATGCGAAGATAATGTATTCGTATCAAGGAATTGTAAATAATAACGGTGGAAGTGCTCTTCGATACGCAGTTGCAATGCTTGGGTTGCCTTTTATAAAATCATTGATCCAACTATTGCCTGGAATCGATAACTCAATTCTAAAAAATTCATCTGGTGCTCAGGCTGCAGTAGAGATTGTTCCCGCATTTTGGGGAGTCTTCAATGGACATTGGGAATTACGCGAACGAAGAGTCGAGTTATTAAAAAATTTGGGTGTAACAATTCATGCATTGCATGCTCCTTATGTTGACGATGGCAAACCGTTTCAACCTTCGCGGAAATCATATTTAGAAAATACTCTAGATCTTACGAAATATGATTCCTCAACGTTATTTTGTTTGTATTCGCACATAAATCTTTTCGAGCAAATAACCCCTAAAAATGAGGAAAAGGTACTTATTGTTCACCCTCTTGCAAATGATCCAACAAAAAGTGAAGCAACAATAATTCACGAAATATCGAAAACTGTAAGAAAGGTATTGCCAGAATTGCGTGATCAAAATATTCGTTTAGTAATCGAAAATATGCCTTGGCTTAAGAAGAAGCACGAACGTTACACAACATTTATGGGCGATGCATTATTTTTTGAGAAATTAATGAATGAAGTAAACGATCCGAATTACGGGGTAATATTTGACTGGGGACATGCCAATTCTTATGCTCGCTTTATGTATGATCATGGCATTACTCATCAAGAACATCAATTTACGGTCGAGACGTTGCAGCACTTTGAGTATCAGAATTATTTTGTGACTAAACTTCGAGAAAAACTTTATTACGCACATATTCACTTTAACCTTGCGCATGATCTTGCGGCGCGTGCTCCAATGCTATTCAAGAATTATGATTCTCATCACGATCTGACCCACATCTCAGAAGAGGAATATCCATTTTATAAAAAGAATATGCAAGAAATTGTTGTTGCACCTCATTTAGTAGGAATGACAATTGAATCAATTCCATCGTTTTTTAATCGAAAAAAACGGATACAAAGATACAAAGATAGTGTTGAAATCCTCAATTCTATGCTACAATCCAAAAGTTAAATAAGTAAAATTCCATTATCACTATGGCACAATTATTAGAACCAGGCGCGCAAAAATTGATTTCTTCAAAGAGGGTAGTCAAGCACGAAGATACAATCTATGAATACGAAATTACTGTTAATGGCGCAGTACAGAAAGAAGTATATGAAAAGCTATTTGCAGCAAAAGCAAAAGAAGTAGAAGTCAAAGGATTTCGCAAGGGTGAAGCTCCACGAAATATTGTTGAACCTCAAATTTATGGAGATGTTTCAAAAGAGATGATTAATTTGATGATCAACTATTCAGTTGAAGAATTACTTACCGAAGAGAAGATCATTGCAATTACAACACCAGATGTCTTAGACGCAAAATTTACTATGGTAGAAAGCCCTTTGGTGTTCACATTGAAAATAGATCGATTGCCAGATTATAAACTGCCAGACATGAAAAAATTCCAAGTAAAAGAACCAAAAATTGAAGTTTCAGAAGAAGACATTAAAACAGCAAAAGAGAATCTTTGGAAAGAATGGGAGAAGAAAGCAAAAGAAGAAGATAAGAAGGAATATGCAGAACTTTCTGATGCTTGGGTAGAGAACCAAATGAAAATTCCAAATGTTAAAACTGTAGCACAATTAGAAGTTCTTCTTCGTGAAGAATTGGAACATGCGAAATTACATCAAGAGCAAGACAAAGTGGTATCTGATACTCTTGAAAAAGTAATTTCTACAGTTGGCATCAAAGTTCCAGCGTATGCAGTTGAGAAAAGTGTTGAAGCAAATAAAAAGGCTCAAGAAGAACAAATGAAGCAGTATGGCATTACCTTTGCCGATTATCTTAAGCACTATAACAAAACAGAAGAAGAGTATACGAAAGAAGTCTCAGAGCAATCAGAGAAGCGATTCAGAGAAGATGTTTTCTGGACATTGTTCATTAAAGATCGTGGCATTAAGATTAATCCACAAGATCCAAAAGATATTGTGTATATCAACTATGCAGCATCGGCAATGAGAATTAAACCAGATGAGAAGCTTTCGCAGCGACAAGTTGATGTGATTTTGCAAACTGCAGCAATGTACAAAGCTGTTCAGCAATTCCGTGACGAAATTGGTTTGAAAGCTCACGAAGAACCAGAGATTGCTGTTGGAGAAAACAAGGCGTAAAGTAATTATTAATTATTAATTATCAGTGGTAGGTAGGAATTGATTTCTTTGCTATAATCATTAATAATTACGAATTGATAATTAGCAAGCAATGAATATCGGCATGCCCGTTTTGGTCCCAGTAGCTCAATTGGATAGAGCAGTCCCGTCCTAAGGGAAAGGTTGTGAGTTCGACTCTCGCCTGGGGCAGTTTGTTGCTACCACTCGGGCTGAAAAATATTTTTTCAGCTTATCCTCATTCCCGCACCAAAGCTGGCCCAGGGAAATCCAAAGCAGATATAAATGCGAGTCGAAACTCAAACGAGACAACAACAATTTGTTGTCGAGAGAAGAGTGGGGCTGCGCCTAACAACCGCTGAAAATTCAAGGTGCAATTTCAGTGATGAATCAACAACGGAAGATGAATCCTGAAATTGGTGGGTAGCCGACTCTCGCCTGGGGCAGTTTGTTAGAAGCTATCTGGTTCGTGAAGACTATCTTCTGGACGTTTTTTGGTTATTTTTCTTTGTCTACCTGGAGCAGTACCGACCCCAGTCATCATCTTTCCGACTCTTCCTTGCGCATGTTCTTTTCGGCGACTGGCACCCTCAAGTTCAATGGTAATTGCCGTAATAGTTTCGCCGTTCTTTAACCGTTCGAGCACTTCATTATCATCGCCAGAGTCAGATTGTAACCAAAAATCGCCGTCAAATAACTCTTGTGGAAGTCGTTTAATATTTTTAATTGAACGCTTTGGGAAGGTATCGGTACGAAATGTAATAATAATGAAATCGAGTGTGTTAGTCAGTTTGATTTTAATACGTGGAGATTTTGTAGCATCTTGCGGTGGAAGATATTCCATGATCTCAATATCCGCTTCAGGGGCTCTTGTGTATCTGTTTAAAAGATATGTTGCAGCATGTATTGGACCAGCAGATGTGTTAAAAAGATTGTGCATATGAAAAGATACGTAAATTCGTTCAAGTTGTTGCATTGGATTATTTTGGGGGGTGAAAAAAGTTTTATCAGAAGCATCGCTTACGATACCTAAATCTTCAAGAATCTTTCTTTTTGCTGAATGAAGCCATTTTGTTTGTTTTTTCCACTCGTTATTACTATATTGTGCCGCTTTTGGCTGTGGATTGACATATTTTTTTGTGCAATCAATACTTTCAAGTTTTTTGGGTTCAAGTGCATTTAGATTGTGCATATACAATTATATCGTATACGAAGTGTAAAAATTAAATTACGCTCAAAAGAACATCTAGAATTCAAATTTGCTATAATTCACTATGAAACCAATGTCAAATCTAGTAATTCCAACAGTATTCGAAACCGATCGTAGCGGAAACCGCACCTATTACGATATATATTCACGTCTCTTAAAAGACAGAATAATTTTTCTGAACGGACCCGTAAATGACCAGGTCGCAAATCTTTTGATTGCGCAGATGGTTTTTCTTGAAAAAGAAAATCCAAAAGAAGATATTCAACTTTACATTCAAAGCCCTGGTGGTTCTGTTGCTGCAGGTTTAGCATTATACGATGCAATGCAGTATCTGAAACCGGATGTTGTCACAATTGGAATGGGAAGTATCGCATCAATGGCATCATTATTGCTTTCAGCAGGAACAAAAGGCAAGAGATTTATGTTGCCTCATGCAAGAATTATGATTCATCAAGTTAGAGTTTCTGGAATGCCAGGAATGACGGCGACCGAATTGATGATAGAAAATAATGAGATGCAAACTAACAAGCAAATGCTTAACGACATTCTCGCAAAGCACACCGGGCAAAAAGTACAAAAAATACAAATCGACACAGAATTAGATAAATGGATGTCGGCAAATGAAGCTGTCGAATATGGCTTAGTTGATAAAGTACTTACTTAGGCTGTATAATTACGTATATTTATGAGTATAGAGACGAATTCTTTAATCGACGACGATTCCCATTTATTGCCGGGGCTTGTTTTCAATAATTTTCTTGGAGTATAACTATTTATGCCGACTGATATTTTGAAACTAAGACATTCTGCTGCGCATTTACTTGCGATGGCTGTTGTGTCACTCTACAAAGATGCAAAAATTGGTGCTTGCGGAGTAACCGAAACTGGCTTCTATTATGATATCAATTTCAGTGAACCATTAAGCTCTGATGAATTGGTAGAAATTGAGCAAAAAATGCAAGAGCTTTCTGAAGCCAATTTATCAATGACATCAATTTCACGTAGTAGAGAAGAAGTAATCGGCTATTATGTTCAACAAGAGCAACCGTTTAAACGCGAGACCGTTGAAGAAAGCAAGTTGAAAAAAATTGATTTGATTGCAATTGGAGATAATCAATTTGTCGATATTTGCCCCAATGGTGTTGTTCCAGCGACTTCATACGTGAAGCACTTCAATTTAACCGACGTATCTGGGGCTTATTGGAAAGGCGATGAGCTTCGCCCAATGTTGACTAGAATTACCGGTGTCTGTTTTGATTCTGAGGCTGAACTGCAGGCGTATAACGAGTTTCAGGAAGAGCTTGCTAAACGAGACCATCGAGTTTTAGGTAAGAAGCTTGGCTATTTTGCAGTTGATCCTGATTGGGGAACAGGTTTGGTTTTCTGGGCATCCCGTGGTAAATATGCTAAAGAAGCACTAGAAAATGAGCTCAAAGCTCAGTATAGAGGTCTTATGGCAGATTTAGTTGAATCGCCATTATTATTTACCGCAGAGGAAGTGAAAGTTGTCGATCAACCTCAGCAAGAGCAGTTAGTTGCAAAAAATTTAGCTGAAGAAGACGCGAAATGGCTTGCACTTAGGCAACAATATTTATCATCGCATTTGCGAATGTTTTCATGGAAATCAAGAAGTTATCGTGATCTTCCCTGGAGAGTTGCAGAAATTGGTAAATTAATTCGCTATGAAAAGGCAGGTGAACTTGATGGTCTTGCTCGCTCACGAGAATTTGTACAAGATTCGCTAACAATCGTTTGTTTGCGCGAGCAAATAGAACGCGAATTTGAATTACTTTTGCAGAAGTCGTTGCTGTTTTTACGAGGGTTGGGTTTGTCAGATTTCGAAATTCAATTGAAAACGCCAGAAGCGTCGACAAAATCACAAAAACAGGATGCAGTTATGCTCTCGGGATTAGTTAAAAATGTTGCGAGAAAATTATCGGTTTCAATTCAAGAAGAAGTTGGTGAAGTTCATATTCATGAACCAGAGCTAACGATTACGGTAAAAGATTCACTACGACAGAAACATCAATTGACGAAAATACAAATTCTATTTTCAGCTCCTATCGAGTTTGGTATCACATATACAGGAAAAGATGGTGAAGAACACGCTCCAGTTGTGATCAGGTCAACATTTACCGGATCAATCGAAAGATTGATAGCCGTATTAATTGAGCATTTTGCTGGTGCATTACCGTTATGGCTAACGCAAGAGCATTGTAGAATTATTCCTGTAACCGATAAGCAGCAATTATATGCTGAAAAAGTTCTTAAAGCCTTGCGTGATGCTGGGATAAATGGTACTCTTGATGAAGAATCAGAACCAATTGAAGGCAAGATCAAGCAAGCAGAAGAAGATAAAGTACCGTATATGCTGATTGTTGGTGAGAAAGAGCAGTCAACCAACGCAATTTCTGTTAGAATGCAAGGTAAAGGAGATATTGGTCTTCTCGATGTAGATACCTTTATTCGAGAAATTCAGGTAGAATTAAATAATAAATCAATTAAATCAACGTTACTCTAATGCGAGATAATAGATTCTCATCATTCCGTTCCCGTTCAGGTGGTGGTAATAATTCAGGTTTCAACCGTTTTCCACCAAGGCAAGGTGGCTTCTCAGGCCCATATACGCCAAGACCACGACAACAAATTTTTGATCCGCTTGAAAGAGAGTTCCCAAGAAATCATGCTATTCAAGCTACAGAAGTACGAGTATTAACTGGTACAGGTGATAATTATGGTGTTATGAGTTTGCAAGATGCAATTCGTCGTGCAGAAGATGAAGAGATGGATCTTATTCTTATTGCCCCGCAAGCAAATCCTCCTGTTTGTAAAATTATGACGTGGGAAGCATTCAAGTATCAGCATAAAAAGAAAGAGAAAGAGATTAAGAAGAAGCAAAAGACTATAAAAGTAAAAGAAATCAAGGTTAGTCCAAAGATAGCTGGTACTGATTTAGAGCGAAAAATTGAGAAGATTATTGAAATTACTAAAAAAGGAGATCAGGCAAAAATTACGATTATGCGTCGTTGGCCTGTTACCGAAGAATTAGCACGTAAGTTTAAGGATGATATGTTGACAAAACTCGAGGAATCCTGTACTATCATCAACGTAACAGAGAAAGGTAAAAATATCTTTGTCTTGGTTAAATCGAAAGTTGGATCAGATGCCAAAGCTCAAAACAAATAAAACATTAATGGCGCGAGTAAAGCGCACACCAAATGGAAAGCTTGTCAGAAAGCGAGCTTTTTCGGCACATTTACGAAGTAAGAAGAATGCTTCAGCCCGTGCACGCACAGGTGATAAGAAGGTCGACTCAGTTCGAAAGTTCCCATGGAATAAGCTGTTGCAAAGTTAATCATGAGAGTCAAATCAGGAATCGTCACATCACGAAGACATAAGCGCTTGCTCCAAAGAGCAAAGGGCTACACAATGTCTCATTCAAAGAATTATAGAAAAGCGTTCGAAACTCTTTTGCACGCAAAGCAATATTCGTATGTCGATCGTAAGAAGAGAATCGGTCAATTTAAGCGTCTTTGGATTCAGAGAATTTCAATTGCATTGGAAGAGCTAGGTATTAGCTACTCCAAATTTATGGCAAACCTAAAACAAGCGAAGGTTGTACTTAACAGAAAAATGCTCGCAGAATTAGCTGTTAAACAACCTGAGATCTTTAAGAAGATCGCAAGCTTAGGTTAAGTCATAATTAATGACCACAAAAACATTAGAACGCTCTCTCGAAGAGCTAAAGAAGAGTATCTCTTCTCGTTTGTCAAAAGCTAAAGATTTAGAAACCGTTTATCAGCTACGCTCTGAAGTCTTTTCTAAAGATTCGGTTCTGACACAATTGCTTCAATCAATAAAAGATTTGTCAGCAGAAGAGAAGCCTATCGCTGGTTCTCTGGTGAATGCCGCCAAAAAAAGTATCGAAGCTGATATTGCTCGAATGATAGAAATGCTTGTTCAGCAAGAGTCATTAAAGCGGGATGAAGCCCGTGATATTGATCTTACTGCTCCGTTTGGGATTAATACTCCTACTATTCCTACATTCCCAAGTAATGGTTCGGTAAATCCGTTGCAACATGAAATCAATAGAATGCTTGATATTTTTCGCACCATGGGGTTCACCCCATTCGAAGGGCGCGAATTAGATTCAGATTACTATGTATTCGATTCACTTAATATGCCTAAAAACCATCCTGCGAGGCAAAACTGGGATACTTTTAGAACTGAAGAGCAGCTTATACCAACACCCCATACATCAAACATGCAAGTTCGCATAATGCGACATTTGAAGAAAGCACCTTTGAGAGCGGTGATATATGGTCGATGTGCTCGAAATGAAGCAATTGATGCAGTTCATGGGCATACGTTCTACCAAATCGAAGGATTGTACATTGATAAGGGCGTCAGCATTAGTAATATGCTTGCAACAATAAAAGCATATGTTGAAGCATTCTTTGATAGGCCAATTGTAGGTAAAGTTCAACCGGGATACTTCCCATTTGTTGAACCAGGAATTGAGTACATGGTTCGTTGCGTCTTTTGCGAAGGAACAGGTTGCGGTTGTTGTAAACATACTGGTTGGCTGGAAGTCGTTGGCGCAGGAATGATTCACCCTAATGTTTTGCGCGAAGGAGGGTTTGATCCAGCGGTTTATAGCGGATTTGCCTGGGGACTCGGACTTGATCGTATGGTTATGCAAAAAAATGGTGTTCAGGATATTCGTTCACTATTTGGAAGTGATATAAGATTTCTTCAATCGCACAAATGAAATACTCTTTGAATCAAATTAAACGATATGTTCCTGAACTTGAAGCGGTTGATACGAAACAACTAATTAACAGAATTTGGGAATCTATCGCAGAAGTTGAAGCGGTAGAATATCTAGCTGAAAAATACAACGGTATCATTGTCGCTAGAGTAGTATCAGTAGAAAAGCATGCAAAATCTGACAAACTTGTTGTTACAACGGTAGATATTGGTCAGAAAGAGTTGGTGACCGTTGTTACAGCAGCACAGAATCTTTCGGTTGGAAATTTCGCCCCATATATTCCAGTTGGAGTAGCAGTACCTTCATCAAAAGACTCTCCAGAAGGTGAATTTATTATTGGAATCAGACCAATGGCAGGCATTGATTCGGTAGGTATGCTTGCCAGCGAACGTGAATTATTGTTTAGTGATGATCATTCTGGCATTATGATTTTGCACCAAGACGAGTTGAAGGGTGAATTAATACCGGGAATGGCGCTTTCAGATGCGCTCGAGTTAAATGATGTCATAATTGAAATTGAAAACAAAACTCTTACTCATCGCGGTGATTGTTTTTCAGCCTCAGGTTTAGCACGCGAAATCGCAGCATTGTACGGGTATACCTTACAACTTCCTGATTGGCAGGTGCCAGGCATGAAATCTGCGTTACCGATGTCTGAAGAATTTGATAAAGAAATGCCTTGTTCATTGTCGATAAATGTAACAGCAAAAGAATCTGTTGATCGTTATTCTGCAGTCGTACTTGACGGAATTGTTGTGCAAGAATCACCACTTTGGTTGAAAATGTTGTTGTGGAAACATGGCATTAATTCTGTAAACAATGTCGTTGATATTACAAATTTTGTTATGCTCGACTATGGCCAGCCGATGCACGCATTTGATGCCTCAACAGTCTCGCACCGTAAGAGAAATGAACAAATAGATTATCAAGTTACAGTTAGATATGCGAAGGGCGGTGAGAAGCTTGAAACACTTGATAGCAAAGAAAAGACGCTAGACTCAAAAGTTACCGTCATTGCAGATAATAAAAATGCACTCGCAATAGCAGGAATTATTGGAGGTAAAACGAGTGGAATAACAGAAACGACAACCCGAATTATTCTTGAATCAGCAGTTTTTGATAAGTATGCCATTAGAAATGCCAGTATGAGTATTGGTACGGTAACTGATGCTTCTGTAATATTTTCTCGTAAGCAAGATCCTGAAAAGACGGTTCGCGCTTTATTGAGAGCTGTGCATCTTTTGCAAGAAATGGCAGGTGCGGTAATAGTTTCGCAAATTGGTGATGCATATGTTCAAGAACCTTCTGAAAGAACAGTAGTAATTTCTCATGAAAAACTCGAGTTCTTTGTCGGAGTATCAATTTCGCCTACTCAAGTAGAAACAACTTTGACGAACCTTGGAATGAAAGTGGTTAAAAAGAATGGTTTATATAGTGTCTCGGTGCCAAGCTGGAGACCAGATATTGCGATCGATGAAGATGTTTATGAAGAAGTAGCAAGGATCTTCGGCTATCACAATATTTCATTAGAATTACCTAAACGAGGAATATTCGGGGTAAAGTTGAGCAAGAATGATCAACTAAAACAGCAAATGATACAGGCTCTAACAGGTTATGGCTTTTTGCAAAGTATGAACTTCACTTTTGCCAGTAAGGCAATTTATGAGCAATGTCACTTATCTGTTGATGATTCTTTCGTGGTTACTAATGCAATATCTCCAGATGTGCAGTATATGAGAAAGTATGTTATGCCAGGAGTACTCGCTCAGTTAGCAAAGAATCAATATAACGCAGAGTCTTTCGGAATTTTCGAAATAGGTAAAGTGTTCCGCAAGTCGCATATGTATACAAGCATTTCAGAATTTCCCGTAGGAATTACTGAACCTCGCTTTGGTGTAGATGAATTAGGATTGCCAATCGAAGATGAACATGTTGTTATCGCAACGGTTGATAATAGTAAGCAACCTGGTTACTTTACTGTAAAGAGTAATCTCGAAAAATATTTACGTACTCTACGAATCAATGCAGTAAAGTATATTCACCCGTCTGAAATTTCAAAAAAAGAATTACAGCAAATTCCTGCTTGGATGCAAGAATTACAATCAGCGCTTCGTTCAGGGCGAACAGCATATATCTTTGTTGAGCTTGCAGGCAAAAAGTATTGCCTTGGAGTAATTGGCGAACCAAACACACTTGTTGCTCGCAATTTTGCCTTTACTAAGAACGTTGGCATAGTTGAGCTATCATTAAAAGTTCTTCTTGATATTGCAGTATTTGAACCATTATACAAAGAACCTTCAAAATATCCTTCGGTTGTTGAGGATTTTTGTATCGAATCAATGGTCAACACTACCTACCAACAGATTGTTGAGGCTATTTCAGAAGCGCTTAAATCTGATGAAAATGTTGTGAGCATTAGCCCACGCGATATCTATCAAAAAGTTGAAAATGTTAAGCAAACGACAGTTCGTGTAGTAATTGAACCACAAACTGCAACACTCACAGATGACCAAATGAAGATTTATCGCCAGAGAATTGCTGAATCTGTCAAAAAGGCATTCGCAGGAAAAATCATCTAGATATTTAGATTCGTAGCAAATTGAATTCAGTTTTCAATCTTACGAACTTTACGTTGTTGTCGGAGTAGCTGTTGGAGTAGCTGTAGGTGTCGCTGTAGGCGTTGCTGTTGGTGTAGCCGTCGGTGTAGGAGTAACTGGTACAACAACATTGATGTTGATGCTATTTTGTGCAGTTGATCCAGTATTGTCTTTAACCACAGCAGTTATGGTTAATGCACCAGCGCTTGCACTCGCAGGAACTACGCACCCAGAGCAGGCGTAGTTAGCAGAAATGCCATTCCATGCTCCAAGTGGTGTCAATGTTGTTCCGTTTTTGATGAAGTATTCAACGCTTGTAATGGCATTGATAGAGGTTATTGCAAGACGAACGGTAATCGATTGATTGCGATTATAGTTAGCATTGGCGGTTGGCGCAGTAAAAGTGAGTTGAATATCAGGTAAACAGGGGGCTTCTTCTGGTTTCTCTTTCCACAATCCATAGCCGAGTTTTTCTTTGACGTATGAATCGTAAGAACTTTGTTGAGCCTGATTGGGTAAAGTGAAATCAAGGAACATTTTATCGGTAATGAGCCCATTAGCTCTTGCTTCTTCTTCATTTGTCGCAATTTTGCCTGTTTTTGTGCAGATGGCAAGTTTCTTATGCGCGTTATCTTTTGCGGGCAAGCTTGTCTTTAATGCTACCGCGGGTGCTTTATCGCAAGGCGTGTCGCTGCTTGCTGCAAGGCCTGTATCTTTACAAACAGTTATACTTTCAACGCCTGCAGGGCGTGTATAAAACTCTTTTCCGTATTTAGGAACTAGTCGATTCATAATGTTTTTTGCTATTACGATTGGAACATTTTCAGACCAACCTTGTCCACGGCTACCTCGAGTAATGTCACCGTTGTTGTTACCGGTCCAAATACCAACAGAAAGTCTTGGATAGTACATCATTGTGAGAAGATCTTTTGGTCCGTTTGTCGTACCTGTTTTTCCACATAATGTTTGCCCTTGCGCGGTGTAGTATTGAGGAACATGCTTATCTTGAGCACCTGGTGGCATCATACACATTACCCAGTTGAGAAGATAAATTTCTTCTTCTGAATACACTCTTTTTTCAGATTTCGAAGAATCTAGCTTGAAAAGCTCATTGCCTTTGGCATCAGTAATTTTAAGAATTGTGCTAATGTCATGTTTGACACCTTTGTTCGCGAAGACAGCGAAAGCGTTCGTGTGTTCAGTTAATTTCATGTCCCCTGCTCCGAGAGTTAGCGATAAGCCATATCGTTCGCGTTCAGTTAATGTTGTAATTCCAAGCTTTTGTGCTGTTTCGATGAATGCGTCAACACCAATCATTTGTAATGTATATACAGCTGGAAGATTGCGAGATTGGTTTAGTTGTCTGCGCATTGTATCGAGGCCATCGTACTTGAAGTTCCAGTTTTCAGGTTTGTATGCACCGAAGTTCATCTTAATATCGGGTGCAAGTGAGCCTGTATTGTAACCACGCACGAATGCAGCGAGATAGGTATATGGTTTTACTGAAGAGCCATATTGACGAGGCATGATCGCAACATTTACATTGCCGTCAACTCGTTTGTCTGTTGTATTGTTGTAATCAACAGAACCAACCATTGTGAGCATTTCTCCTGTTTTCGGATCGATAATAACGATTGAACCATTGTGAACTCCATACCAGGTTTTGAAATTTGAAATTGAATTTCTTAATTCTTCTTCGGCAATTTTTTGCGTCTCAAGATCAAGTGTTGTGGTAACTCGAAGCCCACCATTACGAACTGCATCTACACCGTACTTAGCTTCAAGTTGTTCAATGACATAGAAGACAAAGTGTGGGGCTGTAATATCAACTTTACCAGGGGTAACAACGATTGTTTCTTCTTTCGCTTTTGCGATTTCTTCTTCTGTAACCCCAGTTTTGTCTTTATATTTGAGCATGAGATCAAGTACAATATCGCGGAACTTTTTGATGTTTTCAGTTTTTCCGTTGAGGAGTTGTTGGCTATAACCCGTAGGGTAACGAATGATGACGGCTAACGTTGCGCTTTCTGCTAGAGTCAGATCTTTAATATCTTTGTTGTAATATGCTTTTGCTGCAGTTTGAAAACCATAAATAGTCCCACCAAGTGGAACTTCGTTCATATAAATTTCTAAAATTTCATCTTTTTCAAGCTTCTGTTCTAACTGAAAAGCAATAAGAATTTCTTTGAGCTTTCTCGTAATAGTGCGATCGAAAGCTGCTTTTTTGTCAGTTTCATATAAGACAACATTACGAGAAAGTTGCTGAGTAATCGTACTCGCTCCACGCGAACTTTGCGCACCTGTTCGAATATAGTCAATTCCTGCAGAAATTAAGCCAGGAACATCAATACCTTTGTGCTCATAAAACTCGATATCTTCTGCAGCAAGTAGGGCCCATTTGGTTTTGTCTGGTATTTTGTCTAATGAAATGTACTCGCGATTATAATCGCCATAAACAGTGTAGAGCAGTGCACCGTTTCTATCAAATATTTTGGTGCTTTGCTCGAGATCTTTTGCAACAATTTCACCCGCATTTGGCAACGAGGCATTAATTGCCCCAATGTAGCCAGTTAAAACAACTGCACCAACAATTCCACCGATAACAAGGAGAGCTGCTAAAACAGCAAGTGAAGTTATAAGTATTCGTTTGCCAGTGTGTTGTGAACTTTTAAGTTTTTGTGAACCTTTCATTGCACTTTTGAGTGCAGTAAACTGAAAAGATTTCGGTTGTTTCGGATGTGAAACGATACGCATTGTAGTAGCCATAACTAAATTACGAAAGAATTAACAAAGAGTAACATCATGATATAATGGTACTATGAAATTCAAAAAGAGCAAGGATGTTAAGAAAAGAGCCCCGCTCTCGGCAACAGAAGTGATGCAGAAAGTCGGTGCATTTCTTTGGAAAACAGTTCAGGTGATACTAGTGTTAACGGTGCTATTTTCTATGATAGCGGTACCTTTACTACTAGTTTTCGGTTAGTATGGATTTCTCAACGCCTCTCAGTAAAGTTAAGTATGTTGGCGCTGTGAGAGCAGCAGCGCTTGCTGAGTATGAGCTACATAGTGCTGGTGATTTAGCAAATTTTGTTCCCTACGCGTATGAAGATACAACAGAAATATTATCAATTTCGCAATTGTATGAAAAATGGAGAAGTCTTCCATTATGGGAAACTCCGATGCAGCGATTTACCGTCCGCGCAATTTTTGACAAATTAACGACATTTCGAACGCGTCGAGGATTGTATATTATTAAGGCACGTTTTTTTTCTTCAGAAAGCAACGAAGAAATTGGCGCTGTTTGGTTCAATCAAACATTCGTTACTCGTAACTTGCACTCTGGAAGCGAATACCTTTTATTTGGAAAAGTCTTGCAAGATGGTCGAAGATTAGTGATTCAATCGCCACGTTTTGAAGAGCTTGCAGAAAATAAGGCTTTGAAGAATTTGGGTAAGGTTACTCCGCTTTACCATCGAATGAAGAAAATTACTTCAGCTTATATTCGGCAGTTTTTATCAAGTTATGGTGAAGTCTTTGAGGCAATGCCAGAGTATATTCCGGCTGAAATATTGAAAGCAAACGATTTGTTGTCTTTAGGTGAATCTTATGCGCACGTGCATTTTCCTAAGAAAATTGAAGATCCTGAAATTGGGCGAAGGCGATTAGAGGTTCAAGAAATCCTTGAAATTAAGAAGAATATTGATGCAACAAGTTTGCAATCGCTTGGTGCTGGTACTTCATTATCAAATGAGTCACGAACTGTAATTGCGAGATATATTGGTGACTGTATTGCTAAATTACCATTTACTCTTACGATATCGCAAGAGAACGCAGTGCAAAATATTGTTGAACAATTTGCTTTGGGGTCTCGCGTCGACACTTTTGTTTATGGTGATGTCGGAAGCGGTAAAACTATAGTCGCCATGCTTCTTGCGTTTGCCCTAGCCAATATCGGTTACTCAACGGTAATCATGTCTCCGACCTCGATTTTGGCACAACAACATGTACAGACAGCAGAACAATTGATGAAGCTTTTTGGTAGTGATGCCTCGGTTGTACCTGTTAGCGCAGGAAGGAAGTACTCGAAAGCTGAAGGTGCTGCGCTCTATATTGGAACTCACGCATTACTGTTTTCGGAACAACTGAAAAATGATAAGTCGATAGGGTTAGTTGTTATCGATGAACAGCATAGATTTGGCGTTGCCCAGCGTCAGCAATTGACGGAATTGTCATCAAGGCCACATATTCTGACATTGTCTGCAACGCCAATTCCACGAACATTGGCACTTTCATTTCTGGGCTTTTCGGAGGCAATATTTATTACCGAAAAGCCCAGTAATCGCAAAACTACCATAACTAAAGTAGTTCCAAACGACAAGGTTATTGTTACATACGAGTGGTTGCGCAAGCGAGTCGAAGTCGCGGGAGAGCAAATATTTATGGTTTTCCCTCGTGTTGTTGCAGAAGATGATGTTGATAAGCAATCTGTTATTGCAATGAAAGAGTCGCTAGATAGTCAATTTTTCTCAGGTATTCCAACAGGAATAATATATGGAGGAATGGCAGAAAAAGAGAAGAGCAAAATAATGGATGCGTTTAGAGCAGGCGAAATCAAAGTTTTGTATTCAACAACTGTCATCGAAGTGGGAGTAGATGTACCAAACGCGACGGTGATAGCAATTCATGGCGCAGATCTCTTCGGAATGGCTCAATTACATCAATTGCGGGGCCGTGTAGGACGATCTGAAAAACAAGGATATTGTTTTCTTTTTAGTGATACAGAAGCAGAAACAGCGCAGGAAAGGTTAGAATACTTTGCTACACATTTTGACGGTATTGAATTGGCTGAATATGATTTGAAAAAGCGTGGTAGCGGTCAATTGACAGGGGTAACTCAAGCAGGTGGTTCAGAGCTAAAAATCGCGTCGCTCACCAATCTTTCATTAATACAAACTGCAATCAGTATCTACGATGAGCTAATTAAGCGGAAAATTGGAATTTTTGATTATATTCAGGTAAAATCGGGTCGTGCAGAATAAATACGAGACATTAAGTGATTTAGTTAAGAAATCAGGTAAAAAAATATTCATAGTTGTTGAAAATGTTCGCTCGGCATACAATGTAGGTGCTATGTTTCGTACAGCAGATGGAGCTGGAAACGTTGCAATGGTTTTAGTAGGTTACACGCCAACCCCCGAAAATCCGAAGGTAAAGAAAACTGCGCTCGGTGCTGAAGAACTGATTCCTTGGTGTCAAGTTGCTACTACGGCAGAACTAATCAATTTTTGTAAAGATACAAAAACTTCTTTGGTTGCAGTTGAGTTAACACCAGAAGCAAAGAATTTATTTGCATGGCAATCTCTCGAAGATCAAATTTTTCTTGCGGTTGGCAATGAAGTAACCGGTGTTTCTCTTGAATTAATTATGGCAGCAACTGATTCAGTCATGTTGCCGATGAATGGCCAAAAGGCATCGTTAAATGTTGCTGAGGCGACAAGTATTCTCATTTACGAGATGCTACGAAAGTCTACAAATCTGTAGAACAAATTTCACTGTCTCATAATATTTCTGGGTATGTTTGCTTTTACCAGGAATTCGTTTGTAACCCCTTTACAAACTCCAAAAAAATAGTTATAATGGTGAAGTATGGTGAAAACTGGTGAAATAACACAATTGGTTGGCGAATACACAGGAAAAGTGGTCGCAGGTCATCGTGTTGCGTTACCAGCGCCATTAAGAAAGCAGCTTGGTACGAATTTCATTATCACAAAAGGTTATGAAGGATGTCTGCTTATTGTTCCGGCTGATGCGTGGCAGAAGCTGATTGAACCGATGCAGTCTCGCTCATTCCTTGATAGAAACGTTCGTGATTCTATGCGTTTTCTCGTCGGAAGTGCATATCAAATGGCTTCAGATGCCCAAGGTCGTGTTGTTGTACCTGAATCATTGAGAGAATATTCGAAAATTTCCTATTCAGAAAAGCGTGAAGCGGAAGTAGTCTTCGTAGGTTTGGTGAATTGGGTAGAAGTATGGGAAAAGAAATCTTGGCTTGATCGCTCCAATTACCTTGATGATAATGCTGACGCAATCGCCCAAGAATTATTAGCTACAAAATCAGAAGGAGGGAATTTATAATGTCAGCTTCAGCACCAAAGAAAATTTACCACGTCCCGGTAATGTTGAAGGAAGTTGTTGAAGAGTTTTCGTTAATTCCTCAAAATGGTTGGATTGTTGATGGAACATTCGGTGATGGCGGGCACTCAAAAGAAATTTTTGCAAAGCGAGTAGCAACTTTTAAATCAAACAAGCTTTTAAGTATTGATTGGGATTTTTCTGGTTATGAAGCATTTATGACTCATGAAGGTGAAAAGCCAGTACTTGTTGAACAACTGTCAGCAGAATCAAAATGGGTTTTAATAAAAGATAATTTTGCGAACTTAAAATATATTGCAAAGGATGTCGCAGAAAAAACTGGAGAAGAATTCAAACTCGCGGGAATGTTGCTCGATTTAGGAATCTCATCCCGACAATATGTACAGAAGCAACGAGGTTTCAGTTTTTCTTCTGATGGAAAAGCAGATATGCGAATGGGTGAAGTTTATAAGGTAGCTGCTTACGATTTATTGAATCTTTTAGGTTATAACAAATTAGTTCAAATGTTTGAGCACACAGTTGGCATGCCACATGCGTTAGCAGCCAAGCTTTCACATGAGTTGGTTGCGGAACGAACTCGCAAGCCATTCGGAAACAACGATGATATTGCAAGATTGAATGCAATTGCCTATAAAACAACTCCAATTAGAGCGAATTCTGTTGGTAAAATTCATCCTGCAACGTTGCTTTTCTTGGCATTGAGAATCGCAGTTAATACTGAATTGCAGAATATTCAAGACATCCTCCCAGCAGCATTAAAATATGCGATTCCTGGAGCGAAATTGTTAATCATGTCTTATCACAGCGCCGAAGAACAGATAGTAACTGAATTTGTGAAGAATAATAAGTTGCATGCTGAAGTTCTTTTACCTTCAAAAAGTGAAATTGTGAAGAACCCACGCGCAAGAAGTTGTAAATTAACCATAATCACAGTATGAAATTAACAAAAATTGCTATGTTCCTGTTTGCTGCAGTAACAATTTTTCTTATTGCATTACAATTTAAAGTTTCTGCGCAATATGAACCAATTGCACAAGAAGTTGGTATGATGGATACTCAATCGAAAGCATTGAACACGACATATCTTGATTATGAAGAGCAAGGTGCAATTCTTCGTTCAAGCGAATTTTTAGCTACTGAACGAGCGAATGGCTATGTAAATGCTCCTGCAAAAGTTTTGTATGTAGATCCTTCAGCTCCAATTGTAAGTAGCAATGACTAGGCAACCTGTAAAAAAAGGTGTTGAGAGCATTAGTTCTAGTAAGCGAGTTCGCAATCTGATTTTAGGAGTTGTAGTATTTGTTTCAATTTTGGTTTTGGTGCAATTGTTGCGGTGGCAAGTTTTTGAATATGATCGTTTTGCTGCACTCGCAAATGCGCAGTTGTCAGCAGCCGAAGAAATATTTACCAAGCGCGGTACGATTTACACTCAAGATGGGGTAGTGTTGGCGGTTGATAGTCCCTCATGGGATATTGTTATTTCGCTAACAAATGACGTAGATAAGAAGTTTTTTACTCAAACGGTTGCCGATGTTGAGGCCAAATATGCGAAGATTTTGGCTTCAAATAAAGATAGTGATAAGCAATCAGTAATTGATGCAAATAATACATTGAAAGAGCGAGAGCTGGGTAAAACAAAAGAGCGCGTCTTTGCAAAGATTTCTGAAATTATTGGTGAACCTACAGAAACGCTAGAGAAATCGTTCAACATTAAGGCTATGAGTTATCAGGTGATTTTTAAAGGTATAAATAAGCGACAACGTGATCAACTTGATGCCTTAAAACTTCACGGAATTTATACAAATGATGCGGTTAATCGACTGTATCCGAATGGGAATTTGATGGCACATATCATTGGGTATGTTGGCACTGACAGCAATGGTGAGCCACGTGGGAATTATGGTGTCGAAGGATTTTTCTGGGGAGATATTAAGGGTAAAGAGGGTATAACTCAACAAGAGAAAGATTTATCAGGTAAGGCAATTATCAGTAAAGAGTATAGAAATATTCGATATAGAGAAGGAAAGAATATTGTATTAACGGTTAACTCAGGTATACAGAAAAAAGTTGAAAAAATTCTTGCAGAAGGAGTGCAAGAGCAAAAAGGTGATAGTGGTACGGTCATTATCATGGATCCAAAATCAGGGAACATTATCGCAATGGCAACATATCCTGATTATGATCCAAACGAGTTTTGGAAAGTAAAAGATGTTGGAATATTTTCGAACAAAGCGGTATCTGGTCCTTATGAATATGGTTCTGTGCAAAAGCCTCTGACAATCGCAATGGCAATGACTGAAGGCAAACTAACAGAAAATGACATTTGCAATGACACCGGAAAAATGACTATAGATAACGAGACAATCTATAACTTTTCGTTTGTTAAGCACGGTAAGATAACACCTATGCAAACTTTGCAGTATTCAGATAACATTTGCGCTGCAGAATATGGTCTTAAAGTCGGAGCTCAAGCGATGCATGGGTATCTTATTAGATTAGGAATTGGATCACCAACAGGAATCGGTATTCACGAAGAAGAAACAAGTTTCCTAAAGGCAGCTAATAAATGGTTGAACATTGATACCGCAACCACTTCGTATGGGCAAGCAATTTCAGCGACGCCATTACAGTTACTTTCTGCGCTTTCAACTTTGGCAAATCATGGTGTTCGTATGCAACCAAAGCTAGTCGAAAAAATTTATAATAATGAAGACGAAATTGTAATTCCCCCAACGTCTGCAGGGCAGGTTTTTCCGCCAGAAATCGCAGATAAGGTTGCCGGAATGATGCGTGAAGCAGCAATGTCTCGACCAGAATTTAGAAAATATCGTAATATTTATTCTATTGCGGGGAAAACTGGTACAGCTCAGGTTGCGAAATCCGATGCATCGGGGTATTATGACGATAGAACGAACGTAACATTTGTAGGGTTTGCTCCCGCAGAAGATGCGCGTTTCATCATGTTGGTGAAAGTTGCAAATCCCAAGAATGCTACGCTTGCAAACTTAACGGTAATGCCTCTGTGGTTGAAAATCTTTGATACAATCAAAGATGATCTTGGCGTGCCGAGAATAAACTGAACTGATTAATAAAACATGTTATCGCTATCACTTTTCATGGTTAAGGAACTCGTTTTATGGGCATTATTGGGCATAGTAGCTGCAGCAATTTGGGTAGTTCCACTAATCGACTTACTGTATAAATTGCAATTTACTGCACAACATTTGGCTATGCCAAATAAAATTAACGCCGAATGGATGAAAATTCATGGCAACACAACCGGAACTCCAAGTTTGGGCGGAATTCTTATCTGGATCACCGTGCCTGTATTACTTTTATCAGTTTTTTGGGCAATTCCTTTGATGCGTGCAATAGGTTTCATTGTGTTAATTGTAGGTTTATACGGTTTAATCGATGGGATTTTGGATGTTGTTAAGAAAAATGATGTGAAGTTCAGGGAATTTCAAAATAGCTTCGAATGGCGCGTCGGAAAATTACTTGTTTCATTGATTATGAATGTCGCTGTTGCATTACTTATTGTGAACGTGGCAGGCGTAAAATCATTCGATTTCTTCGGTATATCTTTTGCAATTGATAATGTTATTGGAATAGCATTTCTATCGGTTGTTGCTTCGGTGTTCACCTATGCAACAGAGATAATTGATGGGATTGATGGTCTTTCTTCTGGTATGTATATCATCACCTTGTTAGGTTTCGTGCTACTTATGCTTGCGTTGCCTGCGCAATTTCTGACTTCTGCTGCAACCTCGGCAATTTCTGGCGTTGGCGTTTATCTCGGAGTTTTGATTGTTTATTTGTACTTCAATATCCCACCTGCTCGTTTTTACATGGGTGGCCCAGGTGCGATGCCAATGGGGGCGGTTTTTCTGCTTTTAGGATTATTTGGAAATGTCGTTCCAGCCTTATTAGTTCTTATGGTCCCGTATCTTCTAGATTTAGCAACCAGTTTTATACAACTTTTCTCGATTAAATTTCTTAATCGTAAGGTTTTCAAAATCGCTCCAGTTCATCACCATTTCGAAGCAATAGGGTGGCCTTCACCAAAGGTTGTTATGCGTTTTTGGTTATTTAATATTGTGACAATCTTCTTAGCTTTAGCTGTTCAATTGTTCATATAAGAAGTTATGTTCAGAAAATCTGCCCAAAAGAACAAAAACAGTTTTAGAAAGAAACCATCAGTTGCTCTTAACCGCCTAAATAATTCAGAATTTCGTAAAGGTTTAGGTAGAATTCTTCTCGTGGTGGGTGGCATGGTGCTTTTTTGCGCTGCAATATACGGTGGATATGTCGGCATTCGTAGTTTAATTGATTCTGGTTATAGACCAGGAAGTAGTACATTCGAGGCTTGTTCTGGGCAATTAACCTCAATTAAGGCAACTCCAATGTACGGTGCTGTATTTACGATTTCTGGTGATTTAGTCGAGAAAATTGACATTACTGCACCTGATGGAGCAGGCCTTCACTCGCTTGAATTATCTGCTGATGCTAGGGTAATGGTTTATTTTTCTAACAACTTTATGTTTTCACAAATTGGTGAACTTTTACGATTTAGTAAACTTGAGAAGAACGCAATTGATTATTGCTTTTTGTTGGAGCAATTATCACTAACTACTGGGCTTCCTGTGGAATATATAATTGTTAATGATAAAGAAACTGGGGTAATTTCGACATTACCTCTTCGAGAGATTCGTCGAATTATTAAACAGGTCACTGAAGGGAAAAAATTAGCGTTCAAACAAAACCTTTTACCAGAGTATAGATTATCAGATGGATCTTCAGCAAAAGTTATTACTTATGCTGCGATGAAAGAACAATTTCCCAACTTTTTCAAAATACCAGAAATTGCTCAAGAGCAGGCATTTGTCGAAGTCTATAATTCGACAAATATTGATGGTTATGCAAGCATTATCTCTAGAAAATGGTCGATGTTAGGAATTGAAATTTCAAGAGTAGGAAACAGTTCGCATGAACAACTTAGTGACGCTGTCGCAGTTGTATATGTTAAAGATGCGAGTAAGTATCAGCGAACATTAGCGATGATTAAGAGTTCACTAATTGGTGGTAAGGTGATCGTAAAAGAAGGTCGCCCTTCAAATGTGGTCACCACCGGAGATATTGTAGTTTTCCTTCTTAAACGGTAGAATAGATTGTCTATGGATCCGATACTGCTCACAGTCATAATTGTTGTTTCTTTGTTTTTATTAGTGTTATTCATTGTTGCAATTTTTCCCAAACGTAAAACGACAGAGGCTTTTCCTGCAGGAACAAATGAAAAATTGGTAGGTGTCCAAAGAGTCGTTCTTCAAATAGCAGTTCCAAAAAATAATGACAAAACTCCACTGGCTGCGGAGCAACTGTTTGCTTCTCTACACGGCCTATACAAAGAAAGTGCTGCAGTAGCAACAATGAGCTTGGAGATTGCTTCAAATGCAAAGTTTGGCGTTCAATTTTATATTGTTGCAGAGAGTTCTCAAGTAGCTTACATCAAAGGGCAAGTTTACGCGCAATATCCAACTGCAGAAATTTCTGTGGTGTCTGATTATATGGAGCAAGCTTTGCAATGGGGGCCTTCAATTCATGTTTCTGCTGGTGAGATAATGCTTGAACGAGAGCATATTTTTCCAATAAAAACATTTAAAGATTTTGATGTTGATCCACTTTCAGGCATTACTGGTGCTCTCAGCGAGATGAGTGGTGACGAAGAAACCTGGATTCAATATGTGATTCGTCCATATCCTAATATGTGGCAAAAAGTTTCTCAGAAATACATATCTGCATTAAGAGCAGAAGGCAACAATATATTCGACACTCCGTCATTTTGGAAAACTTTTTGGGGAATAATTACTGGATTCTTTCGCTATTTTTTTGATTCGTTGACATATGATCCAACAAAAGTAACTCTGCCGACTAAACAGCCTTCTATACGTCTTGAACCATATCAAGAAGAAGAGATTCGTAGGGTAGAAGAGAAATCGCAGAAGCAAGGTTTTCAAGTGGCTATTCGAATTCTTTCGAAAAGTGGAGATCCAAATAGAGCAGTACAGCTATTTGAAGGAATTGCTGCCTCTTTTAGGCAGTACGCGACTGCTCATCTAAATGCATTTACTCTCAATTTGGCAAAACCAGCAGCAGAGGTCTTTACCAATATGAAAGAACGTTACATTCCAATTGCTCATGATGAAATCTTAACAATTGAAGAAATAGCTTCAATGTATCACTTACCAAATACAACTGGCGGATCAACTTCACTGTTTGTAACTACTGCAGGAAAATTACCACCACCTGTTGATTTACCGATTAATGAAGGTACAGTCATTGCGCAAACAAACTATCGAGGAGAAAATCAAATCTTTGGTATCAAAAAGAAAGATAAGCGCCGTCACACATATATAATTGGTCGTACTGGTACAGGAAAGACGAGTTTAATGAGAAACATGATCGTTTCAGATATTCTGGCCGGAGAAGGTGTTGGCCTTATCGATCCTCATGGTGAAACGGCAGAATTTATACTTGATCATATTCCTGCTCATCGCGTTGAAGATGTGATCTATTTTAATCCTGGTGATGTTGAATATCCTGTTGGTTTCAATCCAATTTATGTTAAAGATCGTAATCAACGTGATCTTATTGCTGATAATATTATTGGTGTTTTCAAGAAATACTTCGATTCTTGGGGGCCAAGGCTTGAGTATATTTTATACAATACCATTTTATCTGCACTTGACTCACAAGGAACAACCTTACTATCAGTTCAACGAATGTTGACCGATGCTGAATATCGAAAGCGTGTACTATCGCATGTAAAAGATCCGATGATTCATAGATTTTGGCGAGAAGAGTTTAGTATGATCGAAGAAAATCGCAAACTGCTCTCAGATGCAGTAGCACCAATTCAAAATAAAATCGGGCGTTATCTTTCACCGAGAATAACTCGCAATATCCTTGGACAAACCAAATCAACATTTAATATACGCGAAATGATTGATTCAAAAAAAATATTCATAGCAAACTTATCAAAGGGGAAAATTGGTGAAGAGAATACTTCGCTGTTAGGTGGTCTTTTAATTGCACGCATTTACACGGCTGCTATGGAACGAGTCGATATACCAGAAGAGCAACGAGAAGATTTCTCACTATACATTGATGAAGTGCAAAGTTTTACTACAGATGCGTTTGTCAATATACTCTCTGAAGCTCGTAAATATCGCTTGTCGCTTGTAATTAACCATCAATTTACTGAGCAATTACCAACTGAGATGCGTTCAGGAATTTTTGGAAACGTCGGTACAATGATTGCATTTAGCGTTAGTCAAAAAGATGCAACTGTTTTAGCCCAAGAATTTGCTCCATACGTAACACCTGAAGATATTCTTGCTTTACCAAATTATCATTTGTATCTTCGTATGGTTATTAATGACAGGATTTCGGAACCTTTCAGCGCAGTTTCATTGCCTTTTAGATATCAGCCATTTGGTTACAAGGATATCATAAAACAGATGTCTCGCGATAAATATGCAGTTCCTCGCGATGTAATTGAAGAAAAAATTGCGCGTTGGGCTGAGAATAAGGGAGAAGAATCGTAATTCATGTTATCGAAAGAAAAAAGGGGGCTTTTACCCCCTTTTTTCTCCTTATACAAACGGAACAAAAGAGATTATACCGTTGCTTCTGGTTCAGGTTGCGGTTCTGGTTCAAGAGCCTCAAGAATAACTTCCATTTGATCTTGAGTCAAGACGCCTGAAAGTTTTGAAACTGCCTTCTTTGCGGCTTTTAGCATATCTTCTTGTGTTTCTGGTCGCTTTGGCGCCGGTTCACTTACCGCATTAAAGATTTGATAGAACCCTTGAAGAACTTTATTTGTAATAGGTAATTCTGGGTTTCGTGCTTGAATTATTCCAGTTACCATGGCTTTAATTAGTCTTGCTACTGTCTCGGCTGTTTCTGCAGTTGTACCAAGTCTTCCAACTGTTTCGTTGACAAATCCGAGTACTGCCTTGAGGTCTTCTTGCGGTACATTTGAAACATCAATGTCGAACTTTTCTGCAAATTTGTATCCGTAATCAGAAAGCCCGTCACCAGCTTTGATAGCCATCTTTATTAGGGTCATAAGGCTATCAAATTCATCAGCTCCAATTTGTATAGTTTCGGATTTCGCTCTAATGGCTCGAAGAACATTATCGAGTGTGCTGCCGTCACCCTCGGGTAATTCTAGGTCACCCAATCCTAATTGTTGTGCTGCCTTTTTTGCTTCTTTTATATAATCTGCAATACCTTTTCTTGCTGCATCACCGACTTCATCTGGGCTTGCAGTATTATTACTGTTTCTAAAGTGTTCAAATGCATGGCCTAAACCGAATATCGCAGCACCGCCGGCAATTGTTCTCATTACCGCTCTACGCGCATCGTCTAAGGTCTCATTGTCTTTAGTTGACGCTTTTATTGCTCTGTAACTGAAGAAAGCAACAATTGGCACTGCAGCTATTAAACCCTTTGTTGCTGCATGACGAAGGAATTTTTCAGTATTTGTTTCTGAACGACCATCTGCAGTATTGCGTTTTTCCCATTCTCTGTTCAACTCGCCAGATGCTATGACTGTTGCAATTACTAATTCAATTCCAGTCATTGCTTCTGCCAGTTTGTCCCAAATACTTTCTTTTTTAGGATTCTTATCAGTTTCTTTACTTTTTGGACCAGGGCCTGGATTCACTGGTGGTGGCTCAACTTCTGGAAGCGGATTAGGAATTGGTTCTTCTTCAAAAGTGAGTATAAAATCTTTATGGTTTTTCAAAAATTCAGATGCAACATGTTTATTATTTTCGAAATCTGTCGCTCTGACGCTAGCACTACGTGCTACCATAGCAGTTAAGAAATCTGAAGTTTCTGGACGCGGATCAGGAGCAGTTGAAAATTCGGTAATTAGGGAACTGGTAAACAACTGGAGAGCTTTCTCTTTGTTCTCACCATTGTTTAAATATTCACTAAATACATCCATAGCTTCTGGTCGGCCAACTTCAACTGCAGCTATAACAATTGCTGTTGCAAAACGAGCAGCGTATTCTTCTGCAGTCATTATTCGTCCAAAAGATTTTTTGGATAATCAATTGGTGGATTTTTAGAACGAGCATCTGAACGTAATTTTTGATAAAATTTTTCGCCTAACCCAGTTAATAGGGGCATATCTTCAGCAATTTTATAAATAGTATTGATTGGAGCTAGAGATGCATTACTCTCGACACCAGAGAATTGCTCAGAAAGTACGTTAGAATGCAGTGTTCTTACCGCACACATAAAGTTTCTAGTGTCGTTCTGATCTTTCGAAATTGATGAGATATTTTCACGTCGCTGATTTACGCTTACGACAGCATCGATAGTTCTTTTTTGTCCATCTGGTTGATAGGTATATATATCATTGTTACCTGATTTTGGTTCTGTAAATATTTCGGAAGAAATTTTCATACTTACCCAGTAAAATTACTATAAGACATTTTACGCTTTTCGCGTAGAATTGTCAATACATTATTATAATAAACCATGTATTTGTCAATCCATAATTCCCGCAGTATAATCGCCTATGGCAGGACATTCACATTGGCATAATATTCAGCAAGCAAAGGGTAAGGCCGATGCTAAAAGAGGTATTCTTTTTACTAAAGCAGCACAGCAGATTATTCTTGCTGCGCGAGAAGGTGGTGGAGACCCCAATCATAATCTTTCTTTACGAATTGCTATTGATTATGCCAAGTCAGTTAATATGCCGAAGGATAATATTGAACGCGCAATAAAAAAAGGAACGGGAGAAGATGGTGAAGGACGTTTAGAAAAAGCAATTTACGAAGGTTACGGACCTTATAAAATTCCTGTTATTGTCGCAGCTATTACCGATAATAAAAATCGAGCAGTAAGTGAAATTCGTAACATTTTTACCAAAGCTAATGGAGAATTAGGATCGATAGGTACAGTCATGTGGCAGTTTACTGAATCTGGGAGAATCATTTTACGCTCGGTCAAAATTAAACCAGGTGAAAAATTTGGAGAATCTGATACAGAGATTGCAATTGATCGTGATGAAGCGACTCTAGAACTCATGGAAGTTCCTGAAGTGGAAGATATTGAACTTGACGAAGAGAATAAAGAACAAATATTTGTGAAAGCGCCAACAACGCGACTCGCTCAAGTTGCCCAAGGTATTCGAGAGAGAGGATATGTAATTGTTTCATCGGGGCAACATTTTGAGCCAAACAATTGGATTGATATTCCAGAAGATAAACAAGCTATTTTTGCTGATTTTCTTGATAAACTTGAAGATCAACAAGATGTGCAGCATATTTGGCATGCTGCAAATTAATCAATGAAGAATATTCTTTTATGAGAGTTCTCGGCCTTGATCCTGGAATTGATAGACTAGGTTGGGCAGTTATTACTGAAAATGCTGCTTCATATTCGCTTGATAAATTTGGCCTCATTACTACTGATAAAAATAGTGATTCAACTGTTCGATTGGCTGAAATTGCAACTGATTTGGCAGAATTGCTGCGGCAATTTCAGCCACAAGTCGTTTATATTGAAAAATTGTTTTTTTCTGTCAATGCAAAGACTGCTATGACAGTTAGTGAAGTTCGTGGGGTTATAAAAAGTGTTGTTGCAAATCAAGAAAGACCTGTAAAAGAAATTCATCCGATGCAGCTAAAAAAAATGATTACCGGAACTGGAAAAGCTAAGAAAAAAGATATTCAGCAAGCAATGAAATCACTTTTTAATTTGCAAGAGAAATTTGCAACTGATGACGTTGCCGATGCAATTGCAATTGCCTACGTAGGAATTCTTGAAGAATTGCATCATATATAGTATAACTGAGTAGCTAATCTAACTGCCTTATCAATGAGTGTCAAATCATTTATGAAAGGACTTGCCGCAGGTGCCGTTATCGGTGCAGCAGCAGGTGTTGCAACAGGTTTGTTGACAGCACCAAAATCAGGGAAAGAACTTCGCAAAGATCTTATGGAGCATGCAGAAAACCTTCGTAAAGAATTGCAGAAGCAATTAAAAAATGCTGGTAAAGTAACCAAGCAAGTTTACGAAAAAGCAGTCGAAGAAGTTACCGAAGCCTATAACAAGGTCAAGGAATTTGATAAAGAAGACTTGCTTGCCCTTAAAAACAAACTTCTCGCAGAATGGAATGCCATCTCAAAGAAGTTCACCGTAAAGAAGGCTGTTGTAAAGAAATAGTCCTATTTGAAAGGTTGTTATTACGTATGTAGTGACAACCTTTTTTGTTATCTCCAGTAATCAGGACCGAACGATTGCTTACTTTTCAACTATAATATCACTGCTTTTTATGCCAATTTTTTGCACAATTTCCTTCATACTTGCGACAAATTCTTTTGGACCGCAAATATATGCATTGTTTGGACATTTATGACAAAATTCATGAACAATTGCTTCTGTGATGCGTCCAGAGATATAGCCAATCGCAGACTTTCTTGTTAAGGTCAACAACATGCCATTTTCTTGTTGAGAAAAATAGTGCGTTAATTCGTGTTCGCAAATGATATCGGCCTTGGTCTTGTTTGAATAGAGAAGTGAAGAACCTCGCAGCTCACCAGCATTCCATAGCTCTCGGAAAATTCCAAGAAATGGAGTAATACCTGTACCTGCAGCAACAAATAGCCCTGGCCCAGTATATTTGATAGCTCCCCATGGTTCGGTAATGTGAAGTGTCGCTCCTGGTTTTTGATCCCAAAGCGCGTGAGTTACACCGTTGTGGTCATGATAGGATTTTACCGTGAATTCAAGAACTTTATCTGAATTTTTTGAAGTGAAGGTGAATGGTCGTGAATCGCCTTTAAGTTCTGGGATATCGAGAGAAACGGAAGTTGCTTGACCTGGTGTGAATTCGTAATCGTCTGGCTTAGACACTATATATCGCTTAACATCGTGGGTTACAAATGCGGTGTGTAATAAAGTGACTTTGTGTGCCATATTTCTCTAATAGAGCTTAATAACTTACTATAGCAGAAAACTCACTAGTTCTGAAAATGTTGTACAATGAATCATGAAAAAATACGTCGTAATAATTTGTTTAGTTACGCTTTCTTGGATTGTAACGTTAGTAATGAGTTCACTTATTCCGAAAGTATATGGTGAACTGCCGCTTTTACCTGATTTCTTTTTTAATGTAATACCAGAAATTAAATTTGCACCCTTTTTGGCCGATATTACGCAAGTTTTCGCTCTCGTACTTGCACTATATCTCGTAGTTAAGAAAAAATATGACCTAAGTACATTACTGCTTGCTCTAGCAATTATGTGGTTTATTCGTGCGTTACTAATCTTTGTTACTCCAATTGGTGATCCATCTGGTGATACATATGTTTATGGATTTCTTGAACGAGTTGTCATGTATGGAATGTTTCCTTCAGGTCATACGGGGTTTTTGAGTGCAATTTTGTTTTGGAGCTATAAAGAAAAGAACAAATTCGAAAATTTGACGCTCATTGCATTACTACTGACACTTGCGTTTGCCTTGCTTTCTAGCCGAGGTCATTACACTATCGATATAGTTGGCGGTTTTGCTCTTGGTTATTTCGCCGTAAAATGGTCGGAATTACTACTTAAGCGATTTACCTTGGCAACGTAATCAGAAATTGAGAATTTCTTTGAAGCTCCTGAGGCGTTCATGTAACGTATTGAGCCGAATACTGGTCTCTCAAACCAAGGACGATCATGAACGCCACCTATTGCCCACGCAATTCCTGTATAACCATTAGGATCACGTCCATCCAACTGGTATTTATCGTTGAGATAGATTGCAACTTTTTGGGCCTCTTCTGGTGATTGTGACCATTCTAATATCTTTTTTGCCCAGTACATACGTAGGTATCCATTAAGATAACCTGATGACATCATTTCAATTTGAGCTGAATTCCAGAACGAATCATGTGTTGCAGCATTCTCAAATTGTTCCTTGGAATAAATATATTCACGGTGATCTTGTAAATGTTTTGTTAATGTAGTTTTTGCCCAATTAGGAAATCCATTGAAATTGTCATAATTATCGTTGTAGTAACAGTAGTTGTCAGCAAGTTCTTTGCGAACGATTAGTTCTTCCAGGAATTGTTCAGTTGCTATCGTTGGTTGCTGTCTTTTGATTGTTAATGCGACTTCGAGTGCCGATATGTGCCCAAGATGAAGGAATTTCGAGAGCCTCGAAGTCGCATCTTTTAACGGATTATTGTGTAATTCATATTGTGTAATATTTTGTACAAACGTGGCGAGAGTTTTTTGTGCTTGTGAATGTACTGATTCATTTGTGACTAGTTCAAAATCTACCGGAACTTTAACTGAAGCTATTCCGAATGGGTGTTGAATGAATGCGGGTAACGCAACTAAATATTTCGATAAGTGTTTTGAAATTTTTGGTCTAAAGGTTCGTGCTGCATATTCCTGTTTAGCTGAAGTGATTGTGATTGGTACGATGTTATGCGCATCGACAACGAAGTACGGAATATTTAAATGCGGTAATAATTCAGCTTCCCATGCCTTTTTGATTCTGAGTGGCGAAAAATCAGTAAAGATTGCCGCGACCTTATTATTTGTAATGTAATACAGCAACCCTTTCGCTGGTACTTCCTCGATAATTGAAAAGGATATATTCAAATTTTTGGCTTCGTTTGCAATATTTGCTAAGCCCTTTTTCATGAATTGGAAACTTCTTTCGTTTGCTTCCAAAAATGCTTTTTGTAAGAAGAATATGATTCGCAGGGTTAATCTTCTTTCAATGGCATATGACTGTGCTTCTAGTAAGGCTGGATTGTTTTCAATTCGCTGATCTCGTGACATCCAATAGAGTACCTCGGTAGCATGGGGAATGTTTATGTTCGAATTTTTCGAGAAAATTGTTCTTTGCATTTACTAATTATACTTGATGGAGTATAGTAATAAAACTAAGTTATTTTTAAACATTATGGTCGGGTACGTTGGAAATATTGTTAACGAAACTTTACAGAACAACAATTTTAGAAAAGTTCTATTTACTGGTAAGCACATGCAATTAGTAGTCATGTCATTATTGCCAGGTGAAGAAATAGGAATGGAAGTCCATGATCACGTTGATCAGTTCTTTAGAATTGAAGAAGGAATTGCAACAGTCGTTATGAACGGTGAAGAAACAACCGTAGTTGATGATGACGTCTTTATCGTTCCAGCTGGAGTACAACACAATGTTATTAATGCAGGTACGGAAACTTTGAAATTGTATACGATTTATACACCACCAAATCATCCAGAAGGAACGGTTCACGCAACAAAAGCTGAGGCAATGGAAGCTGAAGAAGCGGAACACAATAGCTAATTGTTAATTATCAATTAATAATGATCAATATTATGACATTGATTCATTCTTTTTGATCAAAAGTGATTGATTAACTTTTTCCTTCATTCTCTTTTCAGCTAAAACATAGTATAATAGCTTTGTCAGTGAGAGAGTAACGCTTCACCTGTTGGTGTGTCGGTATTTTTCCCATTGTTCGGCTAGTTTAGTTAAATGTTTGTGTGTTCCATGCAGAACAAACTGTTTATCGGTAACGTCGCGTTCGCAACAACGATCGAGACATTAGTTGCCCAATTTTCGCAGTTCGGTGAAATCACCGACTCATACAAGCCTCAGGGAAAGGGGTTTGCCTTTATTACTTTCAAGACAGATGAAGCAGCAGCAGCAGCTATCGAAGCGATGAATGGAAAGGAAGTTGACGGACGTGAACTCGTTGTCAACATTGCACGACCAAAGGAAGATCGTCCAGCACGATCTTTCGGTGGTGGTAACCGTGGTGGTTTTGGTGGCGGTTTTCGCCGCGACAACAACCGCGACAACCGTCGCTGGTAAGCAAAAGCTAAGCAGCGTTGCTGTTTAGAAACCAGAGGGGCGATGCCTTGGGCATCGCCCCTTTTTTTGTTATACTGAGTAGTGACTAAATACAAGAAATACCTACTATTCGTTATCTTCTCGCTTCTTGTAGTGTTCTTGCAATACATTTATGCTCAATTTTCTCCAATCAGAGCAGATAAGTCATATTTAAAAGAAGCTACTCGCGATCAGACAGAAGTTCAATTAATTGATAGAAATTCATATTACGAGATATCAGCTGTGTCAAAGGAGTATGCTGCCGAACCAACAACTTATTATGACGAAACGAAAATTGGTTTTATTTTTTACCCAGGTGGTCGAATCGATTCGCGCGCATATGCTTACAAATTGAAAGAAATTGTTGAGAATTATCCCAATGTTGTAGTGTATGTTGTTAAGCCGTTTCTAAATTTTGCGTTTTTTGCGGTTAATGCACCGGATTCAATTATGACTTATGAAACGGGAATCACCAATTGGTACATTGGAGGACATTCCCTTGGAGGCGCGATGGCGTGTGAATATATTGCCAAATCGGAGAAGTCGATAACGGGCTTGCTTTTACTTGCATCGTACTGTGCAAGTACTATTTCATCAGAAAAATTGAATGTTCTTAGCTTGCGAGGCAGTAACGATGCAGTACTAAATAGTGAGAAATATGACCAAAGCAAGAGTAATCTGCCCCAAACAGCTGAACATAAAGTTCTGCAAGGTGCAAATCATGCGCAGTGGGGTAATTATGGCAAACAACAGGGTGATGGAAATGCTGATATCACCGACGATGAAGTTCTTAATTATTTGATTGAGGAAATTGGCAGATTTTTGTATATCAAGTAATATGATCTACCTTTTTTGTAATTCATAGCGCCTCTGGTCGGTTTTATGAAATTGTTATACACTCGTGCATGGCAAAAATATCTTTCAATGGAAATTATGAAGACCTTTCAACAGATAATGGTTTTCAGTTTGAATTTAAGTGTGGTCGCTGTAGCAAAGGGTTTCGTACGAAATTTCAGGCAAGTGCCGTAGGTACTGTTTCAACAGTCATGAATACTGCGAGTAACCTTCTTGGGGGGATTTTTGGGTCTGCTGCGCAGGTTGCTGACGATGTTAAGTCTGCAGGTTGGCAAAAAGCACATGATGAAGCATTAGAGAAGGCCGAAGATGAAGTCCGTAGCGATTTTAAGCAATGTCCACGATGTCATACATGGGTTTGTGTTGGTGAATGTTGGAATGATAAGAAGGGATTGTGTAAAAACTGTGCTCCAGATCTTGGTGTAGAAATGGCGGCAGCACAGGCTAGTAAATCGGTTGAAGAAGTGTGGGCACATGCAGCAATGGCTGAAGAAGATAAGCATTTGGACGAGGCCAATTGGCGCCAAGGGAAGCGAGCAGATTGTCCAAATTGTGGAAAATCACTTGCAAGCGTTACCGCCAAGTTTTGCCCTGATTGTGGCGCAGCAATTAAGCAAGAAAAACATTGTACTCAATGTGGTGCAAAAATGGCTCCAGATGCAAAGTTTTGTGGTGAATGTGGAACTAAAGCAGCATAGCAATGATACCAACGTACTATCTGCAATTAGAATTGTGGAGTGCGCCTATACTATTTTTTGCGGGAGTAGCCTTTCATTTCATATACAAATGGAGTAATAGATCTCGTGTCGCTGCGGTATTCGGTGCAGTAAACGAAAGTCTTTGGGAGCACTTGAAAATTGCCTTCTGGCCGATGTTTTTCTTTACAGTGAGTCAGTTCCTTTGGTATGGAGATCATGTTGAAGCTTTTTTTGTTGCAAAAGCTTGCGCAGCACTTACAGTCACGCTGATAATTCCTCTCACGGTGTCAATTTATACAAAGTTTACGCATCGAAATATACTTTGGATAGATATACCTCTTTTTGGACTTTGTGTAGCTTTTGGACAATTCCTGGCGTATTTAGTGTTAAAAAATCCCGAAATATTTGTAGAGTATGAGGGGTATGCAATAGTAGTGTATTTGGCACTTGTGATTGCGTATTCGGTGTTAACGTTTGTTCCTCCGAAGAGTTCTTTCTTTAGAGATCCATTGTATGAAAGGTATGGAGAAATTCCAAAGTCAGCGCGGAAGATAAGAAAAACGGCGTAATTAGTTTTTAATTTCAGCTTCGTTTTTATGCTTGCGCATCACATTTAGTACTATTTCTACTGCTTCCTCCATCGATTTTGGCCCAATAAGCTTGAAGCCACAGGCTGGCCGATGACCTGCTCCACCAAGATACTTGGCGAAGATTCGTGCATCGTATTTAGGACCTTGAATTCGAATTGAGCCCTTATACCCATCTGGTTCTGGATAAAGAATGAAAGTTATTCCATCGGATATGCGACGCATAAAGTCTTTTGCGACGATTTCTTTGACTTCGGAATAAATTGCAGGAAGAAAGCCTGTTTTTTCACGTGTCAACTCATCGTCAATATATGTGTAGAGAATGTCATCGGTAAATCGCATGTTTTTTAATGCATTTGCTGAAAGTAGTACGTGTTCCAAAGCGATTTTACCCATTGCTGCATCTATCTTCTCGTATGAATGGCCTGCTTCGGTGAATAAAGCAGCTAGCCTAAATGTTTGAGTCGAATTAAAAAAGAACATGAAGCCGTTCGTGTCTCCATAAATGCCGACACCAAGGTAAAATCTTGTGTTCTCAGTCTCTTTTAGTTTGAGTTTTTCAATAAGGCACGTGTAAATCTCTTCGACTCCTGCTGAAGATTTGGTGTTGTAAACAATCTTTGACGGAAAAGTGTCTTCGAGCGGATGATGATCGATAGTAATAATTGTAGGTATTGCGGCGTTTGAGAGTTTCTCTTTTAGTGCAACATCTTTAAAAGTTGAACGGAGAAGATGTGGTGTATCTACTACGATTATTAAATCTGGTTTGATTGAATCAATAACGATTTCTGTTTCGAGTTTTCCTACTATTTCGAAATTTGGCAACAGCTCTGCGTTAGTTAGGCTCCAATTTTCAATATTTGCAACGAGTGTTTTATCGGGAAAGTTGTTTTTGAGCAAGTCATAAGTCATTAATGTGCAGCACAAAGCATCCCAATCTGGGCGAATATGCGATGTAATTAAGATCGTTTTCGCCTTAATTATCTCTTGTTCAATTTGTTTTGCTATTTCCATGTTTTTCTTTATCAAAATTGTCTATTAATATGACTATTGCCCAGAACAAAATATGAGGAAGAAACGAAAGTATTGGGGCTGTTTGCGAGAATGAGATGAGGAGTAGGTTGGTGGTATTCATCACTGCGTGTAATACCATTAAGAGTACAATATTCTGCGATTTTTCATATAGGTAAGTATAGATGTAGTTCGCTGCAATAATGCTCATGGTGAACCCTAGTAAAGTTGGTAAGATTACTAGTAAATTTGTGGTGCCAGTTTGATAAACTACGAACGGAAAGTGCCAAAGCGCCCAAATAGCGCCACTGTAAAATGCTGTATCCCAACGATTATGATGCATGCTGAATAATCGAGATACCTTACCACGCCAAAGAGGCTCCTCGAAGCCACTTGTTAGTAGATTTGCCAGAAAGTAGGATCCAAGAGAGAACAGTGAGGTCTGTGAAATACTGTTCCACGAACTCGGTCCGGCAAGCAGTGATGCAGACAATAGGAAAATTGAGGGAAGAATCAATACTGCGAGCCACCATTGTGGATATCTAACGGAAAAGGAAATCGGCAATTTCGTTCTATCTGCTTTGAGTAGCCATACAATACCAACGCTCAGTACAGGGCCGTAAACGGCAAGTGTAAACAATAATTTGGCAAGAAATTCGGGGGTTCCGTAGCTTTTTGGCAAATCGAATAATGTACCAGTATAAATACGTTGAATACCCAGTTGCTTGGCAAGGTAAAAACTTGTTAACCAAAGCCCCCAGGTTATTGCGATTGCAATTGCAGAATAAAGTAGTGCTAATCTGATTTCCTTGTGTTGCATGAAGGAAGTATACGCTACTTCGCTCGTGGTGTGAATTCTCGACGTGGTCTTGAAGAAAAGCCTCTTCTTGGGCGTCTTGCTTCAAATGGCTTTGCGCTTTCGCTTGGAAGTCTTTCTTGACCTGAGAAAGATTTTTCAACAAAGGTGATTGCTGTTCCTGCTTCTTGAGCTCTACCAGTTCTTCCGATTCGGTGAATATAGTCTTCGTAGTTGTTTGGAACATCAAAATTGATAACATGAGTAATTCCTTTGACATCAAGACCTCGTGCGGCAACGTCAGTTGCAATCAGAATATTGGCTTTTCCTGCTTTGAAAGCATCGAGTGCTCTAGTTCTTTGATTCTGCCTTTTATCACCGTGTAATGCCTCTACTTTGAAGCCTTGCGTTCGCAAAAGCTTTTCCATTTTTTCAACATGCCATTTCATATTCATGAAAAGCAGTACTTTTTGAAGTTCTGGAGTCTTTAGTAATGCAAGGAGTTTGTGCTCTTTGTCGAGTTTGCCAGAATAATGAAGTACCTTTTGTGTTACGTTTTCTGCTGTCTCGCGGGTTCTTACAGAAATATTGATGTGATCAGGTTTCAATGTTTCTTTGATAATTTTTTCAATTTTTGGATCGAGTGTCGCAGAAAAGAATAATGATTGTCTTTCTTTTTTAAGTTTCGACGTAAGGTAGGTAATATCATTAATAAAGCCCATATCTAGCATGCGATCAACTTCATCAAGTACTAATGAGTCAACATGATTAAGGCGCAATATGTTGCGATCATATAAATCTTTTAATCGACCTGGAGTTCCAATAATGAAGTGAGGATTTCGCTTGATCGCTTGAATCTGTGAATACATGTTGCTTCCACCAATACAAAGGGCTGCGCCAATTGGAAGTTCGAGCGATAGTAGATACAACTCATCAGCGATTTGCTCAGCTAATTCTCTTGTAGGCGTGACGATTAGTACGCGTGTTTCTCTATTTTGAATAACTTTTTGAATCAAAGGTATTAAAAATGCAGCTGTTTTGCCCGTACCTGTATTGGCGATACCTAACACATCATTGCCATCGAGTGCTGCAGGAATTGCCTGATCTTGAATTGGTGTAGGCTCGGTAAAGCCTTTCTCAATTATATTTCGTTTGAGGGTTGCGTTTATGTGCAATTTATCAAAAGAAATCTGCGGAACGAATTGCTCCTTTGGCAATGTCGTTTTTGCTTCGGCAATGAATTGCCGTTCATCGAATTGTACTGGTTGCCTTCGCTTCTTTTGTGAGAAATTGCGTTTTCTTGGGGAACCGTGGAAACTTGAATTTGTCATGAATATACCGAATTATATCATAATTCATGACAATCCGCCACAGTCGATTATCTTGAAATCCTAGGCTATGCGGTTTTGCGAATAGTGATTTTACGAGCAATGAGTACGATAGCAATAACAATAAGAGCCCAATCCCCAAAGTTTACACTTGCTGGAGAAACTACCAGTTTGATTACTGCATTACTTGTAACGTAGATGAATACGCCAATTAAGGCAAATCCTAAGAGTCCAACTGTTAATGCAAGTGACTGTGGAACTGGTCGTTCGTCTGGTTTGAGTGGAGGATTGTTTGATTTGTCTACGACGCTTGTTTCATTACTCGTTGTAGCTGAATCATTCGAAAGAGGTCGTTCATTTGTAATCGTAGAAAAGGGCAATCCAATTTTTTCGAACATTGTTTCTGAATACTTAAAGAAGGGTTCAGCTTTGTACATAATTTCACTTGTTCTGATACAGAAATAATAGGTTTCAACCGGTGATGGTTCGCCTTTATCGTTGTAAACTTCCCCCTCAAGGATTTCAATCAGATGATGTTCTGGAAAACCAAGCTTCTGGCGTAAAATCATGGCATAGGCAAACTCATGTGCATGACTAATCGGATCAGCACGGTAAGCTTCAAGGCCTCCGGGTTTTGATAATTCGTAGTTACGAGCCTCGCCACGTTCAATCATTTTTAAATATTCTTCAAGAAGTTCGGATATATCAAGGCCGTATATGTCTGGAAGATCCTTAATCTCAAAGGCGGAGGTAATAGCACCGTTGGTCGATTCTAGAAATAGTTGATATCCAACACTTTCATTTGAAGAAAATGCAAAGGCTTTACCTGGAATTCGATAGGTTTTACCATTTGGTAGTTTTCCCTCTAGTTGCGATAAATGATTGAGGAAGTTTGGCATAGGGTAGCCGCTTCTTATGACAGTAGTATCTTTATAAACCAATACAGTAAATATTTCATTATTCTCTTCGTGTTCAGGTTTTGTTTTTGTAATAGAAATCTGAGTATCTTCAGCGAAGAACTTCTGTATCCGCGTTTCTAGTTCAGGAATTGAATCTTCAGAAGTATTAGGAAGAACAATTGCGTCGTATTTGTAACTCATAGTTAATTATAACCCGAATCGATTATTTGGGCAATTTTCTCGTTTCCAAATCTATGATACATAACGTGCCTGAGGAATTTTGGTGTTGCGGATTTCCTGTCAGAGAGTCTTTTTATTGCCTTAATAACTAGTGCTGCCCCAAGGATTTCTACTGCGAAGCGATCCGCGGCATCTTCATCTGCTCTAAACATATGGAAAAAATAGAATGCGAATGCAAGGGAAAATAGCAAGGCAACGGAGTAACTTGGTTGCATAAACAAGTATATTAAGGTCGAGGCATACAGAAAATATCTAACAATAGTTACTCGATTTGGCAGGTGTTCAAGTTGAATATGACCGATTTCATGGGCTACAAAGTATTTCAACTCGGTCACGCTTAATGTTTCTATTGCGGTAGACGAAATGTAGAAAACCTTTTTATGAAAATCCTTGACGTAAGCAATTAGTGAGTTCGATTGAATTATTTGAATTGAATAATCACCAAGTCTTTTAGCAAGTGATAGGGTTTCGGGTGGAATTTTCGACGTAGTAGTCGTTTTTTTGACAAAGAACTTTCTGAAGGTATCCTTACCCAAAGGAATGTATAAAATGCCAATATAGGGAAGGCTCACCAGTATGAACCCGAGCACAATACTTATTACCGAGGCAAGAAGTGCGTGAGACAAAAATCCCCAGAAGTAGAGCAATCCTTCAAGTAGCTCAGTTCCCATGCTGGTTAAACATGATCACATATCCTTCGGGATCTTTAATAGAAAATTCGATAGTGCCATAATTTGTGTGATGTAATGGCTGTATAAGGCAAGGGTAATTGTCGAACTGTTTGTAAAGACTATGAATATCTTCTACTTCAAGAAATAAGGCAATGGTCCCAGAAGTTTTTAAGTCAGCAAAGTGCGGGATTTCTTCTACAAATTCGTTGCGACGATAAAGCATTAAGGTTACAGGGCCGTTTGCGATTATAGCGAAAAAAGCTGCTGTTTCTGGTGACGAGTTAACAATAGAAAAATTCAGCTCTTTCGTATAAAAATCGATCATTTTTTGCATGTCATCGACAAGCAATTCGGTGACTAGAGATTTAGCTTTCATAAGATTTCTTTACCTCTTGTTGAAATAGGTCACCACGTTCTTCAAAATTTTTGAACATGTTATAGCTAGGCGAGGCTGGTGAAAGCAGACAGATTTTGCCCTTTGCAGTTTTCTCTTTTGCAAAAGTGACTGCATCGTGCAGTGTTTCTGCAAATAAGGTAGTAAATCTCTCTACTATCAAGGGATTTTTCTTCTTCATTAATTCCCAGATGATTGCTCCTGAAGTTGGAAGAAAGGCAATATTTTTAACGGTCGAGGTAGGCAAGTATTCAGCTATTGGGGTGAAATCTATCCCTCGATCTAGTCCCCCTAGAATAATGGTATCGACATTCTTAAGAGCTTCTATTGCCTGAATGGCAGCCTGAGGAATTGTTGAAATTGAGTCATCGTAATAGGCTATTTCGTTATATGTACCAAAATACTGCATTCTGTGAGGGAGTGGCTCAAATTCACTGATAACTTGTGTAATTATTTCATTTTTCAATCCTAAGTGTTTTGCCACACAGATGGCAGCCATAATATTGTATAGATTATGCTTCCCAAGAAGATGTCGCGGTGACGCAGTGTCGTATACTGCTTCTGCACCATAATAAAGGATGCCGTTTTTCTCATAACATCCATTTATAGATTCACGATCGTTTGAAAAGAAGCTTTTTTCCCCGTTGTGCGTACTTTTAGCGACAAACTCATGCAATAAAGAATGGTCACGATTATAGACCAATAGATCGTTATTTCCTTGATGTAGGAATATGTTAAGTTTTGAATTAACGTAGTTTTCGAAAGTTCCATGGTGATCAAGATGCTCCTCATACAGATTGAGCAAAATAGCAATATGAGGTGAAACACGTGAGTATTCCAATTGATATGAAGACATCTCGCAAACAACGGTGGTTGTGGTGTTGAGGGTATCTATGACATCAAATATCGGAATTCCAATATTGCCAGTTAGCACAGAATCAGGATTGGCTTTATGAACCATCTTATAAAGTAAAGCGGTTGTCGTGCTTTTGCCCTTTGAACCTGTAATACCAATTACGTTAACAGCGTTGAATTCAAGGAGTAAATCTAACTGAGAAGTGAGTTTTGACTTAACTTCATCGTCAATTTTTCCTTCTAATGCTATGCCAGGTGTTTTAATTATTAAGTCGAAATCAGGCAATACCGAAAGATAGTTTTCGCCAAGGTGCAACGTTAAGTTTGAATCGTTCGTCAGTAAGGGTGATTCTTTGACCTTTTCAGAGGCATCGGCAATCGCAAATTTTTGCTCTGGCAAATATTTGCGCAATAATAAGTAAGCTGATTGCCCTTCTTTACCAAAGCCCAATATTAGGATTTTTTTGTTTTCAGTCTTTGCAATAATTTTTTTTACTAACCAGTTCATAATACATTTTTAACTTTCGAAATTAGTTTCTCTGGAATAAGATTCTCAGTATCAAAAAAAGTCGAAAGATAAGTATTCACCTCATCTGTAGAAGAGATGAGAGTAGGGTATTCATCTTTAAAGACTTGTAGTAGCTTCGGAAGTGGTTCGGTTTCTGGATGTTTTGCAAGGATAAGTGACAGAGCCATCGCAGTTTCTGCCTTAGTGCCTACACATTCAAGTGGTTTAATGAATTTGTCATCAATTAGCCCACGTAAATCAGCAAGTAGGTTTTCATTGGCAAGTAAATCACTTTTGAATACTCGGGCAAGTTCTGCGCGTGACATAAAGGCCTGCATAAGGATACTTGAGAATAGGCATTTGGAACAATTCTCGCACCATTTATTGGTTTTATTGCCTAGATTACAACTAATAAATTTTTCAAAATACTGTGGATATTTAGTAAATTCACGAGCAATTTGAATTTCAGCAAGCGGCCTTAAGAGGCTGTAGTAATTCATTTCTTTGCTAAAAGAATGCTGGAAGTAGTTGTGTAGATCTTGCTCAACTGCAAAGGTTTTTGAGTATTGATGATTGACCTCGCTTCCTGGAACAGAACTTTCATTTGCGCTACTTTCATTCGAAAGTACAATATTCTTCTTTTTGAATAAGGCTGAGGCCAAAGCACCGTAAAAAGCGAATACGATTGATACTGGAGTGTGCCCGTTTAGGTAACCTTGCTTGTTTAGTTCAATTAATCTTGAGTCGATCGTTCTGAAGACTTCGAATATTGAAGCTTGCTCGAAACCTGCAATTTCAGCTGTATTTAGCGCACTTTGTAGGGTAAAGTTCGTATGAACCACCAGGGCTGTATTGCGAGGCATTTCTTTGAGAAGTTCCAAGGTTACAACCGAATCTTTACCACCACCAACAGGAATAATATTTTCATCACGCAGTTGAATTTCTTCTATTTCGAATTTTTTGGAATTGGCAGCTATAGTAATGCGGTTGAATTCTTCTTGTGATGTTTTGATTCCGTTTTCAAATATAAATTGACCTAACCCTTTGTAGAATTGTTTCTTCCAGAACGCTAATTCAATTTCATCAAGAAAACTTGCCTCGATTATGATCTCGGGTGAGCACGTTACTTTCCAGTAGCTTAGTAGTTCAGAAAGCCCAATATTGAATACTATTTTATGAAGTAACGGGGATTCTGGGGTGAGTTCAAAAGCGAACTGTTTTTTCGGAATTCTAACCTCTGGGGTAAATGTTGTTAGCCCAGGAATTTCAAAGGTGAAGGAAAGAAGTACTTCGTTATCAGTTTGGTTTATTGAGTAATTTCTGTAGTAGAAGGTTGGATATTTTTGTCGATACTCTTGAAATTTTGCCTGCTCATCTTTCATTGTTTTAATTATAACACCAGTTGTATTTGTCACGGACATAGAATGTTACAATTAGTCATGAAATTTAATGTACTTACATTTCTTGCGTTACTTTTTATAAATTTTTTTGTCACTATTCCGACTGTTCGGGCTGAAAGCGAAAAGACTGAAACTATCCAGGCGACGGTGCAAAGTATTCTTGAAGAGAAAGAAATCGTATCAGAAACGCACCTAAGAAAGTATCAAAAGCTTCAGTTACAGGTCACTTCGGGTACTGATGTAGGTAAAATCATAATTATTGAAAATGGTAATGAGTATTCTTTGCAACAAATAACCTACAAACCTGGAGATAAGCTATTTATTTCGAAATTTTCAGATGGTGCCGGTGATTTTACTTACTTAATTGCTGGAGTAAATCGAAGTAGCGCTTTGTGGCTTTTATTTGCAATATTTATTTTTATGTCAATTTTGGTGGGTTCTAAAAAAGGTTTACTCTCGCTTTTTGCCATGGGGGTTTCCTTTTTAGTTTTGTTTTTTGTAATAATTCCCTCGATTCAACAAGGAAATGACCCGACGTTTAGTACAATTTTGGGATCATTGATTATAATTCCCGTCACATTTTATTTATCACACGGTTTCGACAAAAAGACTTCAGTTGCAGTTCTCGGGACACTGATAGCAATTGTAATCACGGGTATTTTGTCATATTTATTTGTTAATCTTACTCAACTTACAGGTATGATTGATGAGGAAACTATGATGCTTCAGGCGCGTAATGAGTCAGTCATGAATTTGAAGGGATTATTGTTAGCGGGAATCATAATTGGGGCATTAGGAGTTCTAGACGACATTACAACCTCACAAGCTGCAGTCGCTTTTCAGTTGTATGATGTTAATAATCGACTTACTTTCTGGGAACTTTTTCGACGTTCAACAGAAGTAGGAAAAGATCATATTGCGTCAATGATAAATACTTTAGTTTTGGCTTATACGGGAGCTTCTTTACCATTAATTCTGCTGTTTACAACAAATCCAAGGCCAATTGTTGAAATTTTGAATTTTGAAATGATGACTGCAGAAATTGTTCGAACGCTTGTTGGCAGTATTGGTTTAATTGTAGCGGTCCCAATTACGAATTTCATTGCCTGTTTGGCACTATTTAGTAAGAAAAATGACCAAAGGCACTTGCTAAAAGATTCGTAGCTGTGTACGATGATAAATGGAAACAATACTGCCACTTTCTTCATTACTTTCATTTAAAGGTAAAAAGGTCCTAATTACCGGTTCTTCTTCAGGTATTGGTAAAGCAACTGCTATGCGATTTGCAGAAGCTGGAGCGGAATTATTACTACTTAATAGAAGTCTGCCAGATGAAAAAATGCCTGAATATGCTGAAAAATCGCCTAAAGTTCGTTTTTTTGCCGTTGATGTAGGAGTTAAAGAACAGGTTGACAAATTTTGGTCGGAATTAAAAGATGATGAACTTCCCGATATCATCGTAAATAATGCAGGAATTTATCCAATTAAAGAGTTTCTAGAAGTAGATGAAGCGTTTTTAGATAAAGTGCTCGATGTTAATATGAATTCTGTTTTTTGGATGTCACAGAATTTCGTACAGCGAAGAAGAGCGTTGAAACTTGGGGGGAATATGATTAATATCTCGTCAATTGAAGCTGTTTTGCCAATGACAAAACATATGGTTCACTACTCAACTAGTAAAGCTGGAGTTATCGCAATTACTCGAAGCGTTGCGCGAGATTATGGTAAAGATGGATTTAAAGCAAATGCAATTATGCCAGGTGGCATCATGACCGAAGGGACACGTTCAACGCAAATGGATGCATTGATTCACCTAAGATTCGATTTGTTCAAGGCAGGGTATGATTTTGCACAAAGATTAACAATGGGGCGCTGGGGAGAGCCAGATGAGATCGCAAAGGTGGCATTATTCTTGGCAAGCGATATGGCAAGTTACATGAATGGCGCAGTAGTACCGGTTGATGGTGGGTTTACTAGCTCATAAATAATTAATAATTTTCACTGGTCAATTATTAATGTTTATGATTTTGCGCAACGCCAGGTGTAATTCAATATGGCTTTAGTGCTTTAAAGCTTAAATTCTTTATGTATTATCAAGAGTCTCGACCTTCTGTAGTTTCAATAATTGTCTTTATTTCGTTTGCTATTGCAGTAGGCAAGTGTAGGATCTTTGTGTCTAAAAATCCTTGAGTGAGGATTTTGATTGATTCTGTTTCTGAAAGACCAAAGCTTGCAAGATATAAGAGTTGTTCTTCTGCTAGTTTCCCAATTGATGCCTCGTGTGTTAGTTCGGTTCCTGGGGCGTTTGCTTCGAGTTCAGGAATCGCAGCTATGGAAGACTTTTGTGAAAGGAGTAGCCCCTGGCATTCAATATGCGCGCGAGATGCCGAGTTCGCTCCGATTATTTTACCTTTTGTAATTACTGTTGCTGAATCTTTTGCTATTACGCGTGATACGATTTCTCCATGTGAATTTTCTCCGGAAAGGGTAATTGAGCCACCTACGTCTATTCTTGAAGCGCCTGTTCCGGTAATAAGGCTTGAAAGTATTGCTTGACTGTTGCTACCAAGTAATTTTACTGCTGGAGCCATTTGAATATCGTGCACTGGATTCAATAAAACATAGTTTGAAATGAAAGTGGCGTTATCGTCAATAATCGCGGCACTTCTGGGCCTAACAAAGTTTTTGTCGTTCCAATTGTGAATCATGGTAAAGTTAAGGTAAGACCCAGGCTTGAGGTAAAATTCGGTTATTCCAACATGTGTTCTGATACAGTCTGACTCGTAGTAAGAACAGCCGGTAATGACATTTACATGGGCATTTTCTTCAACGACAACAAGGTTGTGCAGGTATTGTGCCGTAGCATCTTTCAGAAAGATACAGGTTTGTATCGGCAGATCTAGGGTGACGCCAGCTTTTACCCAAATGAAGTATCCTCCACCAAAATTTTCGTCGGTCAATTTGGTGTATTCATCTTTGTTCTTGTCGATGGCTTTCCAAAAATAGTCTGCAACCCATTCGTAACGAGAAAGCGCAGTGCGCGTATCTAAAACGATAACTTTATCACGTAAATGTTCAGGTACAGCAGATAGTAGTTCTTGGGAGTCTTTAATGACATAAGCACCCGAACAACTTGCGAATTCTGGTGTAAAACCGACTTTAGTAGCTTTTGCGACAAACTCAACTGGGATATTTTGCTCAATTGGTGAGGTCATAGCTACTTGTTTCTTTAATCTTATTGAGCACGTCGTTGGTATTAGTGAACTGCTTGCTGGTTGTTTTGTTAAGAACGATGGCAGAATCGGGTTTTACATACTCGAGAATTGCACCTTGATGGGTGACAATTATGGCAGATGCACCTGATTCGACTAAATACGTATTCAGTTCGGTTCCAATAATTTTCAAACTTTGTATATCAACACCCGAGTCTGGTTCGTCGAGCAAAAGTAGCTGCGGTTTTTGGAATAGTGTGAGTAATATGTCTGCCCGCTTACGTTCGCCACCAGAGAAGCCATGGTTGATGTCTCGGTTAAGGAATTCGAAGAGTTTGAATTTTTTGACTAAATCTATTTCATCAAATAAGAGTAGTGTATCGGGCTTACGTTTGAGCGCAATATTTATCATATTACTTAAGGTAATTCCCCTTAAGGCTGGTGGATGCTGAAAGGTGAATTTGATGCCAAGAGCTGCACGTTCATTTGCGCTTAGTGACGTAAGTTCTTTGCCTGAGCAGGCGATTTTCCCCTTGATTGAAACATCTGGGTAGCCGAAAATCGCCTTGAGCAATGTAGTTTTGCCAGAGCCATTTGCCCCAAGGAGCGCAGCGACCCCACTTAATGGAAGAGCAAAAGATAGATCATGCAAAATTTCCTTGTTGGCAACAGATAGAGATACTTGAGCTACTTCAAGAAGTGGCTGATTCATCTTTGGGCATGTGTTTCGTTAAAAATTCCTTGACTGCGGTAAGCGAGTCATCATCAAGAATGGAGCATTCGTGAAAAGGTACGTTATGTTTATTGAAATATTTTTTGACCGACTCACGTTTTTCTTGAGTCGCTTCATCATATTTGGTGAGTAAAACGACTTCGGGCATTGTTGAGAGTTTTTCAGAAATATTTGCCAGTTCTTCTCGCATTGATTCATATGCTTCAACTGGATCATCATTGTCGTAACTTACAAAATGAGCAATTAGGCGAGAATATTCAGTATGTTTTACAAATCCAGTACCTAGACCTTTGCCTTTATGTGCGTGATCAATTAATCCCGGTAAGTCGAGTAATCTAAGTCCATTCATTCGACCCAACTGCGGTTCAAGTGTGGTAAAAGCATAAGCACCAGCTTTCGCATCAGCATTAGTGATGGCGGTAAGTAGGCTCGATTTTCCAGCATTGGGGTAACCAATGAAAATAATGTCAGATTTGATTTTTAACGTTAGGGTAATTCGTGCTGTTCTACCGTCGGTATCGGTCATCACTTTTTCTGGCTTGATTTTGTATTTCTTCATGGTGACTGAGCCTAATGTTCCTTTGCCACCAGATAGGGCTTTCACTAATTGTCCTTCTTCTGAGATAATAATTTTCTTGCCTTCTTCAGTTGTAATTTCGGTTGTTAAGGGAACTTGTAAAATCAAGTCTTCACCCTTGCTCCCGTGTTTATCTCCTTTTTTACCATCTTCACCATTTTGCGCACGATATTTCTCTCCTTCAATGTAGGAGCGAAAACCATAGAGATGCGCTGCTCCTTTGAAGTAGACATCGCCACCGTTGCCTCCATCACCACCATCTGGGCGCAATTGTAATGTAGCCAACGAGCCACGGCCTCCGTTTCCTGATTGAATTGTAATTGTGATTGTGTCGAGTAAGATAATGAATTATAGCAGGTTAGCGAAAGAAAGTTACAAGTAGAAATAGAACGACAAAATATGCAGTTTGTATTAGGAATGAATGACCGAAGGTTTCGACTTTAATCTTTTCTTTTACTTTGTTACTTTGTTTTTTCCATAGAAAGCCGAGAATACTTGCAAATATTGCGCTCAGTACGAACCAACTTAAATAGTTGAGCAATGGTGGTGTGCCACCTGCCCATTGCCAGTAATTTAGCGCAATTGCGACTGGTTCAAGAACAATGTCGAAGAGAGTAGCGAAAATTGCCGTTAGGAGAATCTGAAGAGGCAATTTTCGCACCTTAATCATTACACAAAAGAAGAAAGCTCCAAATACTACAAGAACCCAATTAACGCCAATCAATAAGGGTACGTTAAGAAAAGAGAGCCCGAGTATTGAACTGTACCAGTAATCGCCGAAAGGAAATCCAAATGCGACACCAGAGGCTTCCGCAATGAAACCTCCAAGAAAAATGACAAACGCTGACCATTTTAACGCAGAAGATTCAAAGAAGTTTGCCCGCCATAGCGTGAATATCGTCGCAATTAAAAGAAATAACGGCGTTAACTGTTGAGTAATACGCGCGAAATTTTCATTAGAAATTAATTGAGCAATAATACCCAAAAAATACAGGAGTAAAAGCACTAAGAACGTTGTTTTTGCTGAGTTACTCATTACTATAACTATATCATAATGAGTAATTTACAGATTTCTGACCACTTTATACAGATAGATTCCGCCAAGCGTAGCACTATTACTTGAACGTGAAACGTGAACATAGAAGGTGCCATCAGAATCTTGAAAAATTCCTGCATAAGCAGGATTGCAAGGGAGTGGATTTGGATCTTTTCGTGGAAATGAATCTTTGGTGAATATAGGCTTTCCACTAGGAATCATTTCAGCCTCTGTCATTTTGATTGTTTTACTTCGGTGTAATACTGAAATCCATTGTTGGCTGTGAATACAGGCTAGGTTCATGTCGGCTGCCTCACTTAACGTGTAATAGTAGCCATTATATTTAATCGTTCTCGCTGAACCGAAACCAATTGGACCAGTTGTTGCCCAATCAACATTTATTTTTAAGGCATCATAACGATCAAGAATTGCGTCATTAATAATTACTTCCCAATTGTCGAAATCCTTTGTTTTTGCAATGCTTCGGTAACCATTAATACCATCGTAGCCATGAAATGTAACAAAATAATAATCGTTCCTTAACTCCACAATGTCGAATGTTCCTTCATCAAGAATTTTTCCATAAGGTGAAGTTCTTGCGATGCGGGCGCAATCTGCTTCTTGATTGATGCAGATTACGCCCCATATCTCACCAGAATTAATGACAGGATTATTACTACTGTCCTTGCTGTAATTACCTATAGGAGTTGGTCCTTTATGAGTTAAGTGACAACCGTTCCAAACTCCGTTACGATCTAAACATTGAAATAAATAATGCCATATACCTGTTTGTGCATTAAAAATGATATCTCCATCTGTTGCTGCACATTCCCAAGGACTTCCAGGAATATTATCAATTATGACTATTGGTGATGTCCATGTCTTACCCTTATCTGATGATTCTCTTACTTCAATTTGCATTAATTGTTTATTTGCGCAGAATGATGGAGTATTTTGCCAAACAATTTTTCTGTTGAATAAATACCACTTTCCTCCAAATACTTCGATATGTACTCCTGCTTCAGAACCTAATTGCCAATCGGGATTATTGTGTGTATAGGTTTGATAGAGAGAAAGTGTTGCTTCATTGTTCCACAAATCTTCAACGCTAGGTCGGCTTAAAAAGGCAGTAGTTGTGGTTGAAAAGGTTGTTAAGAACAAAAAGATCGAAACTAAGAAACTTTTCAACATTATAGTAATTATATCGTACTATGGTAGACTTATTGATGGAATACAAAGTTGAAGTCATAAAAACGATACAATCATTTTGGGGAGAGGTTACGGTCCCTCAAGCAGAAATTAATCAAACGATTGCAAATTACGTCAAAGATTGCTGGGAAGTGTTTTCAATTGTCCCATTAACGCAAGCCTACGGTGCTACATCACAGTTACTAATCACGTTTGTTAAGAAATAGCATTACTTTTTTTGCCGATATTATTGGCTTGACGCAATGTATTTATATCCAGTTTCTTCATTGCTAGCATAGCTTGCATACCCCCGGGGGTATCAATTAATTCAGCAATATTCTCGGGTACAATTTGCCAACGAACACCGTATTTATCTTGACACCAACCGCATTCAGATTCGGCACCGCCATTTGTGGTAAATGCTTGCCAGAAATAATCGATCTCAGTTTGATCTTTGCATGTTATTTCGAAAGAAATTGAATCGTTAAATTCATGGTGCTTTCCGGCTGCCATAAGACCGATTCTTAGACCTCTGATAGTCATTATGACAATGTGTGTTGTTCCTGGTGGAGTATTTTCGTATTTTTGCTCGTCTTCAATTATTGCATCTGCCGCGAATATGTCTTTATAGTATTTTGCAACAGCTAACGCATCGGTAACGTACCAGAGAAATGGAGTAATCTTTTGCATAATAGAATAGTCAATTTATTGTTTAGTATAGCATCAATACCTTCGTTTTCTGCCTTTTCCGGCTTTGAGATTTGAATACTTTCTAAATTCACAACCTATTCCTTCCCAGTTTTCTGCACTAAGATATATAGGCTGGCCATTTATGGTTGGGAGTAATAATTGTCTGTCGAATTTGCCAACTAAGTTCAGGTTAACCTGTTCCGGGGGCTCATTTTTATTCAATAATGCCATGATAGGTTTTGAGCCGGGGCCGATGGGGAATTCTTTATACAAATCAATGTATTGGGGGAATTGATAGGCAATATCTATAAGCACCTCTGTCCAAAGAAATTTTAACTTGAAACCAAATTCCGGCAGGATACGATCAAGTGCTTCGGTGACAGAGAATCTATTGAATCTCGAAATCGTTTTTGCGATTTTTGGAATAACAGTAGGGTAGTATAAACAAAAGAAATTTTCGCGCGTATTCCACTCAGAGCGTTGAATCGTGCTGATCGGAAATATATACGCAGTTCCATATTTAGGAGAAGGCAGACTACGCAATTTTTCAGCGAGTTTAATGTTATTTTTATGGTTGAAATCTAGAAAACCAAGCTTGTCGATCGTTTCTGTCAGGGCGATACTCCTTGAAAAAAGCATATTAAGTAACCAAAGTTGAAAGTTGGATTTCATATCAAGTTGTCTTTTGTGAAAGTAGAGGGTTTGCCTGTCAAATTCGCGGTAGATATTACAAAAGCGATAATCGTTCAAAATTTTATCTTTTGTATACGGGCGAACTTCATTGTTCTGCTTCTTTTCCCAAATACGAAGTCGTTCCGCAATAAACTGAAATATTTCATCTAAGACATGCTGATTTAATGAAATTTCCTTATTTGCTGACACAGGCTTGATAGTGTGGAATTCCCAATGATTGTATAGTTCACGGTATTGTCTTGGTAGCTCCATTGCAAATTTTTGCATTAATTCGAAAGATATTCAAATTTATAAAAATGTTTCGGGGAATAAGTTGAAAATCTTTTTTATTAATGCCATAACGTAGTATGTTAAAAATCTTTATTGCAATACTTTTAGTTTTAGTTGTCATTTTTGTGGTCCCCATTGTCGTCTATGGTATTTTATCGCCTGTACTAGGTATTAAGACACCAGAAGGAGCATCTCCCATGCTATTTTTATTAAGCGTTTTCGTTACAAAAATTGGCACGGCCATTGGCTTTGTTATATTGTTTTATTTAGCGCGTGCGTATTTCAGCGATAATTGGCTGATTTATGCCCTCATTTGGTTCGGGATGTATACAGTCAACGAAATTGGACAGGCCATTATCCCAACTTATTCATGGAAAGAAGCACTTGCCGGAGTTATTTCTGAGGCAATGTATTTTCCGCTAGCTGCAATAATTACGAAAAGTCTTGTTTCGTAATTGAACATTCTGTTTGTCTACGAAAACTTTTCAAAAGTCTCGATCACTTTGAATTCATCAGACAATTGACAGAATTTGTCGTCAAAATCGTTGTTCTTGATACCAGCAATTATTGCTTTGACCATGTACTTCATGGATCTACTAATAAGCGAATTTCCAAGAGTAATTTCTGGCATGGTGTCTTCAATTTTTATCTGTTCTAGTGGTTGATTATTTGAGTAGCTTACCCACAACCCTTTCTGGTCTGAGTATAAGGCAATACCCTTTGTTCCGATAATTTCGAGAGTAAAATCTTTATAGCCCTGGCAATAGGTATCATTTGCAAGCTGAATAGAAACCTCATCACTTGTTACAAATGTAGCAGAAAATTGACTGTCTGAAGTTGCAGGTTCTTCAAAGCGAGAATCTTGATAGGCGATTTTGTTCAGACAACCCGTAGTTATGAAGGGGGTTCCTAGCAAATAATTAACAAGATCTAATTGATGCGTACCAACTGAGTATACTTGTCCACCACCGAGTTCGAGTTTCTGATTCCAATTCTCTTTGTAATCTTCGCGCGAATACCAATTGAGATATGCATTCGAGCGGATTGTAAGGATTTTGCCGAACTTTCGCTCGGCAATAAGAACTTTTAAGTATGCAACAACTGGACTAAATCGAGCTTCGTGATTAACTACAACGCGTTGCTTTTTCTTTGATGCAGAGGCAATCATTTCGCAAAGTTCTTTGCTGTTGAGTGCCGCAGGCTTTTCGATGAGAATTGGCGTGTCAAATTGTAGTGCAAAATCAAACATTTCTTTGTGGGCTGAACTAACGCTCGCAATTATTATCAAGTCAAATTTCTGTGATTTGAGCATTTCTTGCCAGTCAAGAAACGTCTTAACATCTCGAATTTCTTCCGCAATTTTTTCTAGCTTTGCTGGGGTGCGTCCTGACATTGATATTTCTATTGACGGATCAATGGCCCTGAAATTCTGAGCAATGACTTTTCCGAAGCCTGTGCCGATTATGGCAATTTTCAATTGATTTTGCATAAATAATTATATAAAAGATTATTTCATAACACTGACTTTATACTCGATCACTTTTCTCAAATTCTCAAGGATATCTTCTTCAGTAATTTTGAATATTAATGGCTTAGACTTGCCAACGTTTTTGGCTGCTTTGAACGTATTTTTTAGCACTTCGTCGATAGATAGTTTATATACGTCATTTATGTATCTTTCTGGTAAATATATCGTGGCTTGCATATATCCTGGCCACGCTGACATCCAAAGTATAGTTTTATTTTTTTTCTGTACTTTACATAACCATGATTTTCCATCATTGTAGTAGCGCCATTCAATTAAGAAACCGTAATCTTCAAATAGCGCTAGGAGTTTTAAGTATGGGGAATATCCATCTTGAAGAATATTCTTTAAGATTTCATGAGTTGGGTAGACATTCTTGTCTCTTAGTTCGGTTATGTTAATGGTCGCCATGTTAGTTATTCACTATTAAATCTAGTAGGAATGGAAATTCTTTGTAAGTTTCCCCTGCTGTGCTTATACTGAAATGCGCTTGACCTCGAAGTAAGATTAGTGTGCCGTCAACTTTTTCTCGTAAATACTGTGCATGGGCTAGTGGGCAATAGGGGTCATTATCAGAATGAATAAACATAAAGCTCTTGGCCTTGGTTTTAATTTTTTCAAAATTGAAAGGTTTCAGAAAAAGTTCATCGAGAGCATCCCAATTCAAATTATCTTTGAATGAACCTACAAGGTAGCAGGTATTAACTGTAACGTCTTCTGGCAGCGCTTCGAGTAATCCAAAAATTGCTACTGCACCTGAAGAATGACCGATCAGAATTGTGTCTTTGTTAAATTTGATAGCACTATTGCCAAGAAGAAAGTCATTGTATTTTTGAATGTTTGGCTTGTCACAATCTGGTAATTGTGGCGCGTAGACTTGATAGTTAACCGCCTCTAATTCATTTTTTAACCAAGGAAACCAATTTTTATTTGGATTGTCTGAGGTTCCATGCAGTATAAGAGCATTTTTCATAATGATTCTTTTTCAATTTGAATAATTTGTTCAATATAATACTTGCATCTCTTTTTCTCAATCTCTTCAACATTTTGAAGTGTAATATGCCTACGCCATTTTCCTTCACCTTGTAATACTGAGTATTTATCGGTCAACTCATTGCCACGGCTGAATACGAGTGACACATGTTTTGAACTTACATAAAGCCCCCCAATTAAAACATTTTTTATATAAAACCCAATACCACCGTAGATGAATTTTTCTTCTAGATCAGGGGAAACTAGGTAAAACAGAGAGTATAGAGATTTTATGATTTCTGCCTTTGTGGGATCTATGGTTTCGAGCTCAGAGATAAACTGTTTGATTTTGCGATCCATGACTAAAGTAGGGAATTAAATAATTCAGGGTTATCTATTAAAGTCTTTATTCTTCTTAAGTAAACTTCTGATTCATTATAATCATCGGCCTGAATGACATTGTAGGCAAAGTAAAGGTAACACATAAAAAGTGTTGATTCCCAAAGCGATTTAGGCGAATAGGGCAATTCTTTTATCGAGCGATAACCTTCAATAATTTTTTTTGCAACGGAAAAATTCATATCAGCAGATCTAAACATGCCAAATTCTAATAATGCGACGGTCAACTCGATAATTGGATCTCCGATTGCCCAATCGTTAAAATCGAGAAGGTATATGCCGTCTGCTGAATCAATAAGATTCCAAGGCCAGATATCTTTGTGAAGAAATTGTTTTTTGGTTGAGTTATCAAGTTTCTTTATGACGTCGTCGATTAAGGGTAAATGATCTTCGTAGACAGCTAGGTCGAATTGATAATTTCTTCGTTTTATTTCATCGTATAAACCGGAATTAACATCATCGAATTCTTCGCGGAAATTTATGATAGGGAAGGCATTTACATTGATTTTCTGCGCAAACAACTCAACTTGAGCAACTATTTTACCAACTTCATACATTTTCTCGCCAGTGAACACGATTTTTTCAAATCCGATTCCTTCAATAAATTCTGAAGTAACGATCGTAAAACCCTTGTATTCTTGTAGTATCTTTTGGTCAAGACCGGTAATCAATGGGGGAATTAATATACCAGATTTTTGAAAGATTTCGATCGCTTGAATTTCCTTCTCGATTTTTTCGCGATTAGATTGACCGTGACTGTAGACTTTGATCGCATAATCAAAATCAATTCCTTTGGCGCGGTAGTTGTTATTAGCAATACCACTAAGGTCAGAAATTTTTACATTATCAGTAGAATTACGATAAAAGCTTAATATTTCAAGTACTTCTGATTTTGAGAAATTTGCTTTTTTGAATTTCATGTGAGTGAGCAATTATACCGCAGGCGAAATAACGTTGTCGAATTTGCAGAATTTCGGGTAATAATTGGAAATGGAGGGGAAAACTTGGTTGAAAGAGTTGGACAAACACAGGAACTTTTTCCATCTCAATCCTTTCGAAAGTATACGTATTCCACAGCTTTCTTTCAACGGGGTTGAGTATTTTGATCAAGACCCATTTTCTTGAAATCACCAATGTGGCGTACTAATAGCATATTTTAGGTTTTATGAGAAAAGATAATCAAGAAAACAACGGATTATCAATACGTTTAGGGTGAAGACATAAAAATCTTTACGCCAAAATGCATAAGGATTCAAAGCGAGGGACATGGACATTTTAAGGAACAACTTACTTCGTTTTTGATGACAACCAAATTGCGAGCTTTTCCCATTGCGAAGTGTCTGCATTTTCGTCAGCCATTGGTAAATTGAGTGCATCGCATTCAGCATTAGTCTTTAAATCTTTTCTAAAAGAAACTATTCTGTCAATAATATTGCCTTCACCAGCTGGTTCATTTTTGATTATTCCAACTAACTTTCTTGTAAATATCTTTGTTTGCGCTGCATCCTTATAGCAAGCGTAATTTTGTAAAATAATCGACTTATCTGTTTTACTTTTCATTAAATTCATCAAATCCTCAAGTGTAAACCACTCCATAAGTGAATGCATATATGGTCCCGGAAATCCATTTAGTGCTGGAATACTCCAACCTGAATCCATAACTACAAGGGGTTCATTTAATTGTGAAAATGCCTGATCTGCTTTGAAAAGGGCGATTTGTTGTGCGTCTTCACCTTGTGGCTCAACAAGTGAAAGCTTAACCTGTTCCGCAACAATGTTATGCTTACTAAGGTAGTACATCGCTGCTTGGAATTTACCTTGGTTACCTGTAACGATTTTTAGCATTTCTATTTAAGGATTATTTATTTTTGATCGAACTAACCTAACCTTTTTCAACAATATGTATTGAATGTCTTCGAATCAAATGATTATATTGTATAGTCAACTGTATATTCTGTACAGGTTGTTCTTTAAAATTATTCAACTAAAATTTGTACTGATCAATATATAGGGAATGGTGTATATATGAGCTTTTTGAGATTTTTGATTGTATAGTTGACTATAAAGTGGTTGCGGGACCTGGATTCGAACCAAGACTCACGGCTTCAAAGGCCGCTGTCCTACCATTAGACGATCCCGCAGCAAGTGAATTGTAACATTAACTAGGAACGAACTGCAAGATATTAAATTTAGTAGTTCACTCGAAGAAATAATGAGAAAGCAAACTGGGGGTTAGCAAGTCTTTACGAAAGCGTCTTTTCCAAACAATTTCCAACGAAGCCACATTAATTTCGAGAAAACGTTGAGATTGTTACCAGTATTATTCCTCCATTGTTCGGCAATTCGAATGACCGCAGGTGACGCTGCTTTTGTTTTTGGCAGTTCTACAATACTATCAGGTAAGCTGACGGGTTTACTGTTGTAGATCAATTCCTGAACCGGACCTTTTTTAAGTAGATTTAACGCAACGTAAACGATTGCTGGGTGTAAATGTCCTTTTCGAACACCATCCATAAGTATTGCTGAAATTTCGTTGATGTCGATACGTTCCTTGCGATAAATTCTATCTTCAGCAAGAGCAGCAATTTTGTCGATTACTGAGTAAATCAATGCATCAAATGGGATTTCTGTTCCAAATAGAGCATTGGGGTAACCTGTTCCATCAATATTTTCGTGATGAGCTCCTGCAGTTTTACTATATTTTCTTAAACTAGGAAATGATTGCAATATCATTGAGGTGAAGTTCGCATGTTTTTGCATTTCAATATACTCACCATGATTTAATCGTGCTGGCTTTTTTAAAATTTTTTCATCGATTTCAATTTTTCCTACATCATGAAGCACCGCACCTTTTCTAAGCTGTCGTAATGCTTCTCCAGAATAACCAAATTTCTGTCCAATAAGTGTTGCTAGACTCCCCATTATGTGTGAATGATTAACGGTTTCAATATCTCGCTCTGCAAGCGTAGTTAATAAGGCATTCGTGGCAGCATCTTCACATTGAATTTCTATGTATTTTCTTCTCTCAGCAGACAATTCTTCGTATTGCTGACCATTTAGTAGCGTTAATAATGTCACTCTTTCTGCAATTTGCGCATTTCTAATGCCCAAAAAACGGGTTAACCATGATTGATATTCGGTGGTAATTCCTCGATCAATTCCTACTGTGCAGATCCCTTTGTAAGTGCCATTGATTGGAAAAACATAACAGTACACTCCATTCACAATCGATAATTCAGCAGGATTTGCAAATGCAGCAGCGTAACGCTGTTGTACACTATTTTCAACTGACACGGCTGAATTCGTATTTCTTTTGATTGGATCTCGATAGACACTTCTAAAGATTACCCTATCATAGGTACTTGAAGCATTACCGGCAATTGTTTCAAACTTTCCGGTGACAGTATTTTGAATGCCAATAAATACTGAAGTACGAACCCCTAAATTTGTTGAAATTTCTCTCTGAATGCTTAGTGCTTCAGCTTCAATACTTTGTTTGTTATCGTGATTGACTCGAGTTGTTTCTAGTGCTGCCAATGTAGGCGACGAATTCCGAGGCATAGACAGAATTATATCATTTAGATGATGCTGGTGGAAATAAAATATACTAAAGTGAAAGTGGGCTGACGGGGTGGGGAGTGGGCTGTAACTTCTTGATTAACCATGCTCCTTCACGTATACTGTTATATTGTCGCAATACATGATTGCGGTGAAAATAAAATAGAAAGACGCCCTATGGCACTGCCTCAGCATTTCGCCATTGATTTTGGAACTCACTCAATTAAGCTCGTTAATCTGGTTAAGCGAGGTAAATCGATCGAACTTAGAAATATTGGATCAGCTCAAACTCCTCCAGAAGTTCTAAATAGTTATAAAGAAGAACATAAAACACAGCTAATTGATGCAATCAAAGGTTTAGTTGCAGAATCTCGTGTTCCAGAGAAAGAAGTTGCTATTGCATTGCCAGAAAGTGCAGTTTTCAGTCGTGTTCTGACGATTCCGAAAGTTAGTGACGAAGAGTTAACAGATGCCGTTTATTGGCAATTAAAACAATATCTTCCGTATCCAGTCGAAGATGTGCAAAGTGATTTCACCTCGCTAACAGTTGATCCAAGTGGTCAACGAAAAGTTTTAGCTGTAGCTGCCCCAAAGAAATTGGTTGATTTATACGTTGAACTTCTTGAAAGAGCGGGGCTCATAACAGTAGCAATCGAATCAGAAACACTAGCTATTTTACGATCACTGAAACTCGCGCACGAAGTTTCTGATGCAATTGTTCTTGATTTCGGCTCAAATACTACAGATATGGCAATAATGAAAGAAGGAGAACTATATTTCTCTCAAAGCATTGCAACAGGAGGTGATTTGTTGACGAAAGCACTAGTCAACGAATTCCAACTTTCATTTGCTCAAGCAGAAGAGTATAAGAGAATTTATGGCATGCGATCAGATGCGGTAGAGGGCAAAATTCGTAATGCAATGAAGCCAATACTTGACATGATTATCACCGAAGTTTTGCGTGGTATCGAATTTTATAAAACAGAAGTTGGTGCTGTTCCTCCAAATACTGTCTTGATGGCTGGCGAAGCTGCTTTACTTCCTGCATTACCAGAATATTTGAATGCGATTCTTGGATACGATGTACGCGTTGCAGATCCATGGAGGCCAATCGTAGTACCAAATAACGTTGCAGAGATCGTTCGAAAAAGCAGTCCCGCGTTTGCGACTTCAATTGGTTTATGTTTGAAAGAAGATTAGTATGGGAGTAAATCTACTGCCACAAGCTAGCGAACACGATTACAAAAAGGCAGACAATTCGCTGCGTAGTTTAGTAATGATTGTTGTTTGGCTTGGTATTCTCGCCATGATATTTGTAATGCTATTCTTTAATCAGGCAGTACAAAGCGGAAAATTAAAAGAAGCTGAAGCTCGTCGAACCAATTTACTTACAAAAATCGGTAATCTTGGAACATTTCATGACGAATACTACACGTTGGCCTATAAAACCGTAATTCTTTCGAGAATTAAAACTGAACAGTATATACCCAGCGTTATTGGTGATTATGTAAAAGAAAAGGTTGCGTCAAAAGCTACGGTACAGCAATATTATTTTGATGCGAATGGCGAAATTCGCTTATCAATTGAAGCTCCAACATTTAATAGTGCGTTGTTGATTTGGCATGATTTGTTAAAAGACAAAACTGTTATGCAAGAATTGAACCTAACCTCTTTTGGTCAAGACTCAGAAGGAAAAGTAGCCTTTCAATTGAAAGGAGTGTTGAATCTAAATGAACTTTACGAACGAAATGTCGACGGTGCTACCAACTAATACACAACAACAGAATGCTAAAACGATTGCTTATGTTCAGCAACGAAAAGGCAGTAATAAGGTATATGTGCAAGGAATAGTCGCGGTAATTGTATTCGTAATTTCGTTGATAGTAGCAATTTTTATATTTGTTCCCTACATACAAAAAACTGCAGAAATATCGAAAAAGGTTGAAGCGGTTGAGTCTGATATTACGGCACTAGAAAAGAAGTATAAAGAAATTAATGGTTATGATCGCGATGAGCTGGCTGCGCAGTTGAAGCTGGTTAGTTACTACATTCCAGATACTATCCGTGTTGCAAATTTAGCAACGTTTATTAATGCAAACGCAACTAAATATGAATTAGCTGTAGCTCGTCTAGGCATTAATGAAGACGTCGCTGAGATAAAAGCATCAGTTGACGAGGCAGAAAAATCAAGATTACTTGGTAGTTTGAAAAGTGAGAAAGAAATATTTCTCGGGCGAGTTGAGGGTCCCTTTAGTTTTAGCGGTTCGCGTGATGCAATATTTGATTTTCTCGATTTTCTCGTTTTAGGTGGTTATGCAACAAATTTTGATCAAGTAAGTATTGTTGGTGCCGGTAAAGATTCCTGGACAGTAAACTTTTTCGCAGTATATTACTACTTAGAACCATTAACAGAAGTCGAAGCCGGAAGGCAATTGGTTCCGATTCAAAAAGAATTGATTTCAAATTTAACAATTCCGGTAATTTCAACTCCTTCGGTTACGCCCTCGCCTTCAGTTAGCGTGACGCCGACAGTATCGCAATAGGATCTTTACTTGAGAAGAGATATTTGCATTGTATTAATTCATCGATTATAATTACGAGATGCCAAGGTAGCTCAGTCGGTAGAGCATGCGCCTGAAGAGCGCGTGGTCGTCAGTTCGATTCTGACCCTTGGCATTTTTTACGACTATTCCAAATATAGTATGATTAAGAATGAAGAGTAAGTTGATTATTTTCGGAGTCGTATTTGCCGTTGTTTTGTCATTTTCTCTGTACGTATACTGGGGAACAAGAGTAACTTCAATTGAGTTTAATCCTAATAATTCATTAGATTCTGCCATTGATCAGGCAGTACCGCTATGTGTTGGTTCAGTAAGCAATCAATCATTTTTCTCACTAGATGAAAAAAGTATTGAAAAGAAAGTCATTGATTGTGATCCAAGAATTACAACTGCAAACGTGCAAACAAGTTTTCCTCAGAAGGTAGTAATTTCATATAAAGTTATTGAACCCGTACTTCGTCTTAATCAAAATTCAGATGAATCTTGCCTCGTAGTTGAGTCTTTTGCAGTTATGAAATCATTAGCAAAAGAATATTGTTTACTTCTTCGCATTCCAGAAATTACAGGAGCAGTTAAAGCTGATAATCCGTTTATGTTGTCGTATGTCGTAGAACTGGTTAGTAAATTACGAACAAAAGAAATTATGACTGAAAAAGTGACTGTACAAAGTGATGGGTATTCGTCATATTATGAAATAGATTTAGCAACAAAAAAGAAGATTCTTGTGCCTGATGGCGCAAACATTGATAGTAAAATACTCGTCATTTATGAATCATTGAAAGGCCTAGAACAATCAAAAGAAGGCTATTCGGTTGTTGATTTCAGAATTGACACCGTAATTTATAGGTGATAAAGTGTTGGTAGATTCGAATAGACGATTAATTGATTAAACAATTGATATGGGCAAGAGAGTTATTGGGGCGATTGATATTGGTTCTGCGAAAATTACTGCGGTAATTGCAACAGCAGAAGACATTGGTGATCCAAAAGTTATTGGTGTTGCTAGCGTAGCAGCAAAAGGTATAAAAAAAGGTCTTGTTATAAACATTGATGAAGCGGTCAACAGTATCGCACAGGCATTAAGTGCTGCCGAAAGAATGGCAGATGTTACTATCGGTAGTGTCGTAGTTTCTGTGAGTGGTAAAGCTATTACAAGTAAGAATAACAAAGCTGCCATTGCTATTACCCATGATGAGATTACTCCAGATGATTTCCTTCGTGCAATAGATGCAGCAAAGACAATCCCAGTTCCCCAAGGTTATGAAATTCTCCATATTATTCCTCGTGAATGTACTGTTGACGCAGTTTCCGGAATTAAATATCCAATAGGAATGAGTGGAACTCGTCTCGAAGTTGATTGCCACATTGTTTTGGCACCATCGAGTATTACTAAGAATCTTGCAAAGTGTGTACAAAAACTAGGCATCTCCGTTGAGTCATTTGTCTTTACAGGCTGGGCAGATGCATATTCGGTATTAACAGATACTGAAAAAGAACTAGGTGTTACCTTGATTGATATTGGCTCAGGAACTACTGATGTTATTGTGTTCCAAGAAGGTGGTGTCGTGTACAGCGGTTCATTACCGGTAGGTGGAGCGAATATGACAATTGATTTAGCAGCAGGCTTAAGCCTTTCTTCACTCGAAGATGCTGAGAAAATAAAGATGAATTTCAGAGAAATTGTTGAAACCAAGACGGCGGTTGCTGATACGAAAGAATCTGCAAAAGATAAAAAAGCAAAAGACGATGCTCCAGTTAACGACGATGTTGATATAAGAGCATTAAATATTCAAGGTGTTGAAAAAGTTTCGAAAGGTTTCGTTGAAAAGATTATTAAAGCCAGATTAGAAGAGATTCTAGAATTGACTAAACAAGATGTAAATCGTGCCGGATTTGATATAAAGATGCCCGCAGGAATTGTTCTTCTTGGTGGTGCTGCAAAACTTCCTAAAATCGCAAGTATGGTTAAAGAATACATCGGAACTACTGCGCGAGTTGGCATGCCACACGGCTTAGAAGGTATGATCGAAGAGATTACTGGTCCAGAATATGCAACAATTCAAGGTTTAGTTTTGTTTGCTGCAGGCAACCCTGAAGAGGTTACTTCAGCAGGCGGTGAAAACGAAGGGTTTGTAAATTCAATCACTTCGAAAGTTAAATCTATCTTTAAGTCATTATTCCCATAAGCTATGCTCGTCCAACCAACAACAAATATCGCTGCAAATATTAAAGTAATCGGTGTCGGTGGTGGTGGCTGTAACGACGTCAACACAATGATTGCAGACTACAACATCGATGGTGTTGAATTTATTGCAGTAAACACCGATGCGCAGGTTCTTAAAAATTCACGCGCAAGTGTTAAATTGCAAATTGGTCAGAACTTAACCCAAGGGTTAGGTGCTGGTGGCGATCCAACAGTTGGTGCGAAAGCTGCTGAAGAAAGCGTTGAAGAAATTACAGCAGCATTAGAAGGTGCTGATATGGTTTTTGTAACTGGTGGTATGGGTGGTGGTACTGGAACAGGTGCAATTCCTGTCATTTCTGGAATTGCAAAAAACTTGGGTGCATTAACAGTTGCAGTTGTAACAAAACCATTTGCTTTTGAAAATAAGAAAAGAATGGAGATTGCCTTTGAAGGTATTTCTCGATTGAAAGACAATGTCGATGCAATGATTGTTATTCCTAACCAGAGAATTCTTGATATTATCGATAAAAATCTTTCATTCCAAGATGCAATGCGTAAAGTAAGTGAAGTTACTGCAAATGCAGTTTCAAGTATTGCCAATCTTGTTACTCAAACTGGGTTTATTAACCTTGACTTCGCTGATGTTCGAAGTATCTTAAAGAATTCAGGTACCGCAATGATGGGTATTGGCCGTGCTACTGGTGAAAACAGAGCAGAACAGGCAGCAAGGCAAGCAATTACAAGCCCATTACTCGAAATGTCTATTCAGGGTGCAAAAGGTTTGTTGTTCAATATTCGCGGTGGAGGTTCTTTGACCATGTCAGAAGTCGCAGCAGCTGCAGAATTAATTACCAGCATGGTAGACTCAACAGCTGTTGTTAAAATCGGTGCTACAATCGACGAATCGCTTGATGATGATCTACATGTTACAGTGCTCGCAGCAGGCTTTCCTGATATGATTCACAAACCAGAAGCTCAAAAACCACAACAGATTGTACGCGAACCTCAATTTGATACCATCTCGGGTGGTTCAGTTCCTCCAGCCTTTGGCGTGCCAGAACGAGTTGCTACACCCGTTCAACAAGAACCAGAAGGTGATGAACTCGATATACCTGCATTCTTAAGACGAAAATAGGGTATGCGCAAGGCGCAATTCCCAGATCCATTTGTGTTGATTGCAATCGCAATATTATTTGCATTGGGTGCTTTTGTTTTATATACAACTGCCCCGATTGGTGTTGTTTATAAATCATGGCTTGATTCATTTTTTGCCAAGCAATTATTGTTCGGTGTACTAGCAACTATTATTCTAGTCATAATTCTTTCTATTGACTTGCAATTATTAAGAACGCTAATTGTTCAAATTGCAGCGTGGGGAACAGTAACCCTTTTGCTTTTGGGACTTTTTTTTCTTGGAGGTCTAGTGAATGAAACACATCGGTGGTATAAACTTGGGCCATTTCTTTTTCAACCATCTGAGTTCGCAAAAATCGTTGCCGTATTGTGGTCCGCGTATTGGCTAACACAAGAAAAGGCGACCATGATAAAGAGGATTGTATTCGGGATAGGTGGAGTACTAGTTATGGCTGGATTAATCATAATTGAGCCAGATTTCGGAGCGACAATAGTGATGCTGACGATTGTTGGCTCAATACTTCTTCTGTGGTTAATGAAATATCAGCTCCCTCGAGAAGCAATAATTACAACAGCTGGTGTTGCGTTGATAACAATTGTAGCGATTTTTACATCGCTTTGGTTGCTGGCTTTCGTTCCAGCGTTTCTTGGTATAAGAATGCAAAAAGATATCAGGTCAACATTAATTGGAGGTTTTGTTGCATTAGGAGTAATTGCCATAATCTGGGGAAGCGTAGCTTTTTGGAATTCACCTTATCGAGCCAATTTACCTTCATATGTACGTGAAAGAATTGAGTCGTTTTTGGGTGAGTCTGAAGAGAAATTTCAAATTCGCCAGGCAAAAATTGCTGTTGGTTCAGGTCAATTTTGGGGAAAAGGGTTGGCTCAGGGAACACAGTCGAGATTACGGTTTTTGCCTGAATACACGACTGACTTTATTTTCGCATCATTGGTCGAAGAACGTGGATATGCAGGTATGATTTTGCTACTTTCGGTATATTTATTATTGTATGGACGATTACTTTTCCTTGCCTTAACCGTAGAAGATGAATTTACGCGATTAATTATGGTTGGACTAACGGTTAAATTATGGTTTGAGACATTCGTCAATATAGGTATGAATATGGGAGTTCTTCCAACAAAAGGTTTTGCTTTACCATTTGTCAGTTATGGAGGTTCTTCGTTACTGGCGAATACAATTATTATTGGTATTATGCTGTCTTTGTACCGATTCGAGAAGAAACATGATACAATTCCAACATCATTAAGGCTGGCGTAGCTCAGTTGGCTAGAGCACCTCTTTCGTAAAGAGGGGGTCGAGGGTTCGAATCCCTCCTCCAGCTTTTTCCTATTTCCCCTTACACATTTTCATTCAGCAAACTTACTATTTCGCTTCAGGTAAACTGCCTGCACTTTACCTGTTACGCTCAGTTCGTTTGCATCTTGGCTTTTCGAGCAAATAGTAAAAATGCTGTTGGGGGAATAAGAAATGGGTTTGGTGTGGGGTTCGAAACTCAAAGGAAACAACAATAATTTATTGTTGAGAGAAGAGTGGGACTGTGCCAAATAACCTCAAAAAAATCGAGGTGCAATTTCGGTGATGAATCAACGTAAGACAAATGTTATGAGATTCCTGACTAGTCGAATATTTCAATTATTATCTTCAAATCTTTCTTTGGGTAAAAACAGGGTAGCGTTACAAGATAAAAATCATCAATAACGCTACCCAGTGAACATTACCCTACGGGTCATTTTTTTGTAGAAACGGCCCGTAGTCGATGACGGCAATAATTACAGTCATAATTATTGTCGTCAATATTACAAACAGTACCTTTTCTCCAAGCATTTCTGCTGTTTTAGCTAAGCGGAGAAGGTAGAGGATTCCTGCAGCTGCAACTGCAAAGGAGATTGTATGGGAAAAAAATCTCGGAGTTAACCAAGATTCTCTCTTGAATGATGCGACTGAGAGCAAGGCTCCCATTATAGCACCAACCAAGAGATCCCTTTGCCAGTCTCCCCATTGGGATACATAAATGTATACCCACGAGAAAACTGACAAACCAGCCCCGTATCCCAATGTACCAAGAAAAGTTGATTCCTCTTGGTCAAGGCTGGTGAAACGGAGCTTAATATTTTCTGTTAGGCTAATGACTATTGCAGTAGTCATCATCCCAAGAAAACTAAGCACATATGGCAGTAAACCATCTGTACCTAGTGCAAACACCATCCCTACCATAGCAGGAATGTTCTGGATACACTCAATTACGAGCACCCAAAGAAAAATCTTTAATTTCATTATTTCTCCTGATGCCCATAATTTGCTTGTTTCAAGCGAAGGCATTGTTCAGAAGAGTAATAACTCTTACAAACACTACCTTCGACTTGAATTTTTTAATGTTCACTCACTAATTGAAATCTGACTAACAACGTCAAAAATTTAGTGTGCTAGCTATTATACTATGGGGTTTAATTTACTTCAACTAAAACATCTTGAAAATAAAATGTGCTAAACTTTCACATGACAACACTAAACCTCCTCAACAACCTCAAAACCTATTACTCCGCCAAGGCCGAGCCAACCCTCGTCACTCTCCCCAAACTGCATTTTTTAGCAGTTGATGGCCATGGCGATCCAAATACCTCACAAGAGTTTAAAGATGCAGTAGAAGCTCTGTTTTCGGTGTCTTACACACTCAAATTCATGGTAAAAAAAGGCCCTATGCAAATTGATTACAAAGTTATGCCCCTAGAAGGTTTATGGTGGTGTTCTACAATGGAAGAATTCACTGTAAAAGACAAGTCGAATTGGGATTGGACGTTGCTTATATTGCAGCCCGATTTCATCACAATTGAGATGGTAAAAGAAGCGAAAGAAAAGGCGCAATCGAAGAAGCAGAATGCAAAAATTGCGCCACTCAGGTTAATAGAATACGAAGAAGGGCAGGCAGTACAACTACTACATGTTGGGCCATATTCGGCAGAAGCTGAAAATATTCAAAAAATACACGATTATATTAGGGAAAGTGGTGGGAAGTTCAATGGATTGGTACAGAAACATCACGAGATTTATCTTAGTGATATGAGAAAAACGGCGCCAGAAAAACTCAAAACCATTATTCGCCAGTCATATGTTGTGTAGGTGCAAGCTCTTTGACGATTTCGTTAAATTGATTATTCCAGGTATCGCCATTTGCACTTTTGATCAATTCTCCGTTAGTTATCATGAAAAATGGAGTCTTCCCATCGATATTCTGTTGTTGAGAAAGTTTGTAAGTAAGATAAATTTTTGACAAAATTTTGACTATTTGCGTCAGTTTTCCCATACCTAATCCACTAAATGCTGCTGCTATTGCATCAGCACTACTTGTTTCTAGGAATCTTACAAGTTTTGTAATATCTTTTGCAATATTTTGTAATAATCGCTGATTCTCGGTTATCAATTGTCTTAGCAAAAAGTTTCCAAGTGATTCGGAATCTTCGAATAAGTGAATGGGAGAACTATTGTAAAATCCAAGTATTATTGGTTGGTCTCCTATGAAAAAATCCCCTCGTTTGAATTCTCGTTCAATTGCTGAACCTATACGGAATTCTTGAAATCTGGAGGCAGCAATCCTTTTTAGTATTACCCCTGCGGTAATATCATTTAGCATTCGATAAAATATAATCGGGGGTATGTTATTCTTCTCGAAAAGTCGATTTAAGAGCTGAAACTTTGCAGCGTCACTTGTGATGTTATCAAACAAGTACTGATGCACAATTGCAGATTGAATGTATTGAATTCTCAATCTCTCGTAAATAAGCGCAACAGAATTAATAGGAGTTTGCGAGTTTAATCTGTTAATATTTGCTGAGGCCTCTTGCAATGTTCTCAATTCAGGTGAAAGTTGATTTTTTTGTGTATCTTCTAAAAGTAGTTCCCTAAAGTTTTTATGCGAAAAACTCCTACAAGTAAAAACTTTCCAATCGTGTGGTTTTCTTAAATCTACAGTCACATATTCTTTTACGCTATCTTTCAATGTCGGATCCATTCTTACTTCTTGGATATTTAGCGCAGTTACAAGATTTTCAAATGCTTTTGATCCAACGAAGGTAGTAGATATTTGGTTTTTGTTATTAAGGTTGCCCACTATTGAGCATTTTACCCTATAGCGTGCTGTCTGTACAGAACGATACTAAATAAAGCCTTGTATTGCTGCAACTAACCCGAGCGCAATCCAAATGATATTCAAGAAAACTGGTTGCCAATTTTTGTCTTTCCAGGCATCGAAAAGCATTGCAAGGGCGCCAGAAATATTGAGAAATATGACAAGATAACTTGAGGGAGGGTAGATACCAAGTGTTGTAACTGCATATGCGCCAAGAATTGCTAAAACTCCATACCAACTGAAACCTTCAATGATCATAATTGCTAAAGGTGAAAGTTTTGGTGTTTGTTTTTTCATTAAAAAGTATACTCTATTTTCTGTGTGCACAGCAAGTCCAACAAGTTGACAATATGTGGACTTAATTATTATAATACATAATGCAGTTGCAAAAAATGCTAGAAGAACTTGGATTAACCTCGAATGAAATCACCGTATATATGACCTTATTGAATTATGGTGGTGCATCAGGCGCTGAGCTACAACAGCTAACAGAATTTGAAAAATCATCGTTGTATAAATCTTTAAAGAGTTTAATTGATCAAAAATTGGTATCGACTACAGGTAGTAAACGAAAACAGCGCTTTTATCCAGCCGATCACAATGCAGTCATTAATGAATTCGATAAAAAAATCGCCTCGATTGAAGCTGCAAAGAAAACATTTGCAGTTTTTGCTTCAAAGCTCGAAAAGTATGCTGCTGAGGCGTACAAAGATGACAATGTCAAAATATTTACTGGAGATAAGGCGATTTATAACTACCATAAAGAATTTCTTGCTAAAAAAATTACTATGCTACGCACAATAGCAAATTCACATGTAAGTCATAAAATCGGAAGTTCTTATGACGAAGTTAAGAAGGTAAATGAGTGGTTTATACCACAACGTGTTGCTAGTAAAATTTCTATTCGAGTACTTTATGGTAAAAATGACAAACCAGATGAATACGATGTGAGTAATCAATCACTTTTAAAAGAATGTCGAAGTTATCCAAAAGACCTCAATTTGCCTAGTACTTTAACCGTTGGCGACACCTTGGTCGCCTTTAGTACTCTAAAAAGAGGAAAATTTTGGGGAATTGTGATAAAAGACAAATTGATTGCCCAACTGCTCATAGCAATATATGACACATTATGGGAGCATGGCACAACAAAATAATAATCAGGGGCGAGAAGTACTTGAAGATATCTTACCCAAATTTAAGTTTGATCCGTCAACAACGAGAGTTTTAGAACCATTTACTCTGTCTGAGTTTGAATCACGAGTTGGCAATGAGCGTGAAAGTGCGCTTCATTATACACAACGAATGTTTGAATCGTACAGAAGAACATTTAAAAGAGCGTTAGATTTGTCGTACAAAGAGGTTTTGCAACTTGAAAAAGAGTATGACAATAATGATTTACTTCGAAAAAATGATTCGAAAAATGTTTCACTTTCAGCTCCAAAGATTCTCAGAAAACTTCATGAAACCGGTGTTATTAACGAAGTGAAAAAAGCAGTACAGGAGAATATAAACAGCGAAGAAATTATGATGGCGTTATTAGCTGAAGTAGCAATGATGTCTGGAGGAAGTGTTTTAGTGTCAAAAAAAGGTAAGCCTGCAAGTGATGCTGATAAGGATTACCGTAATTCACTCTTCGGTCATACTTTTGTCACAATGCAACCTAAAGCTCAAATACATTTTATATTAAGTCATTTTTGGGGTAGATTCGCACGAATTGTAGCTGACGATAAAGGTATTTTAGCTGGCAAAGACTTTGCTGCAAAAGACACTTTCTGGTCTGTTCTATCGCTTGGTTTATCTCTACAGATTGCAGAAGGAACAGCTGATCCTGAAATAGTTAAAAAATGGATTACTGATCGACCTAATGGTGTCAAATGGCATATGAACCGTGACACAGGACAACAAAATTACGCTGACGCTCGACAAATTGCGATAAATCGGTTCATTGCAGGTACAAGTGATGTCGAATCAAAAATGAGAATGCAGCGAGTTTTTGAAAATATTCTCATCCGCAGTCAAAAGAAATTTTCAGCCGAAGGCCAACCAGGCGAAAGCTTTTATGGCGCTGATTTACAAGGCTTTCATGTAACCTATCGGGGTGAAAGAGTAAGAGATTTACACATCAAAACAACGCGGAATGGCCAGTTTATTCAATTTTATATCGATAGTGAAGAGCCAAGAACTGATAGAACACCTTGTGTTGTAAATTTGGCGTTACGAAAAAATAGTGCAGGGGGAATGATGATGCATATTAATAAATTTGTTGGTGATGAGCAATCAGTAGATTTACCGTTTTTCGTTGCGCACTTTGTGCCGTCACTTGCTGAAGCGATTAAAAATGTAACTGGTCAAAGTCTTGTCTTTTCAACTACATTTGATAAAGGAATTGTTGTGGCACCGTTTGTAATGTTTTTGCGAAGAGGTTTTTTGGTAGAATCTTCAGATGATACGACGAGTGTCGTTTACGTGACGTAATTAATTTACCGTCGCAATATACTCATCAATTGTGCCAAGAAATTCATTCACTTTCTTATTCTTGACGTAGACAATTTTGTTTATGACTCGATTCAAGAAGTAACGGTCATGCGAGATAACAAACATTGCTCCTTTAAAATCATGAAGAACATCTTCAACAACTTTCATTGACGCAATATCTAAGTGGTTTATTGGTTCATCAAGAAGCAAAACGTTTGCATCAGATATGGTGAGCATCAAAAATTGTAATTTACTTTTTTCACCTCCGCTAAGGTCACCGATTTTTTTGTTATCAACGGTGTCTTTCTCAAAATGAAAACGACGAATTATACTTTGAAACTTGCCTTCCTCTTTGATATCGTGTTGATACAGCAGTTCACGAATTGTCAGCTCATTTGGTAATTGATTGTGATGCTGAGAATAATAGGCGATTTTTATGCCCGGCCCAACGTAGAATGCATCATTGTTTTTCAATTGTGACAAATATCGGTCAGAAAAATCGCCGACGCCAAACAAACGCGGATCAAGTTCATGTTGATAGCAATATTTGACCAAAATCAATTTCAGTAGGGTACTTTTCCCAATACCATTTGCACCCAATAGCGCGACCTTATCTGATCTGGTTATGGTGATTGAGGTGTCAGTAAAAATAGGTTTTTCAGCTGAGAATTCAAACGAAAAATGTTCTAATTTAAGAACAGCATAACCCTGTGGAGGAAGGGCGGTTAGATTGAGTTTCAATTCTGCACGATCTTTAGGAGGTTCTGCCATCATATTCTTTTCAAAACGTTCTAAGCGAGATTTGGTAGCATTGTAGAGTTTTACGGTAACATAGTTTCCACCATTCCGTTCGTTTCGCTGAAATGCCTGTAGAATCGCAATTAACCTGTCTTTTTCTTTTTTTTGCATCTCATAATTATGAAGGAGTGCATCTCTGTTTGCTTTTTTCTGCCTTTCAAAGTGATCATAATTGCCTTTGTAGGTTGTTAGCGTGTAGTTATCAATTTCCCAAACTTGATTTGCAATCGTGTTTAAGAGGTGTCTGTCGTGAGAAACGATAATTATGCTTCCAGGGAAACCTTTGATAAATTCTTCTAGCCAGGCGCGTGCTTCCATGTCAAGGTGGTTCGTTGGCTCGTCTAAAATAAGTACATTTGCAGATTTGTTGAGTAAAACGGTAGCTAGCTCAACAATTTTTCGCTCACCTCCTGAGAGATATTGCAGTTGCATATCCCAGGTGATATTCCTTTTGCCCGCTGCATGCGACAATTCTGCAGTTTCGTAAATTCCAAGCCCATGAAGAACTTTTTCTATTCGTTCTAAAAGATCGGCTGCTCCGCTATTGAAATAGTTTTCTTGAAGTTCACCAAACTCGTTAAGGAGAGCAGTCGTTGTTTCTTCTGTTTGTAATCTGTTTAGCACAGTATGATATTCGCGTTCCAAATCTAACAAATGCTGCTGCGTGTGCAAAACGTAATCAAAAACAGTCATCTCATCATGCCCAACCTTTTCTAGCATTTGTTTGAAATATGCGACTTTGGTGCCAGGATAGACGTGCACGTTGCCATCATATTCTTCATCATGCCCAGTAATGATATTACAAAAGGTACTTTTTCCTACGCCGTTATTACCAACCAAACCAATTACTTCGTGGTCGTCAACATAACCGGAAACCTTTTCAAACAAGAGGTCAGCTCCGAAAAATTTTTCAATATTAGTAAGTTCTAAGCGCATGCTGCGCAATTTTCAATTTATAATTCTTAATTTTCAATAAGAAATGAGTAATTTGCTGTTTATTTGTGATTGGTAACAAAGTCAACTGCGAAAAAGCAGGACTCAAAGAAGCTAAGGAATTATAGCATTAAGTTACGATTGTAGACAACCCTTTGACTACATGTTTCTTGATTGAATCAAAATCAAATTCTCTATGAAAGAATTCTTCGACGATTACCTGCATTTGAAACGCAAACATATCCCAGCCTGTTCCAACATTTTTGCCCATTCTTTTTGCTTCCATTACTAATGGTGTATTTTCTATCTCGAATGTGATGTCTACGATCGAATCATGATTTGCAATCGCATTTTCGCTAAAGATAAAGTCTGTCACGCTTCCACCAATATCAGAAACATTTACGAAAACATCACCGCTTGAACTCTCAAGTTCATTCAATGGTTTCACTGATTTTATAAATGGAAATCTGTCTTTTAGTTTTTGTGCATTTTCAAGTGTTCTATTGAAAATTGTTATCTCTGTGTTAATCTTTTCCTTTTCTAACATAAAGAGGAGTCCTTTTGCGATTGTTCCCGCGCCTACTAGGCTTATCGTCTTTCCCTCGATTTGTGTCGTATGGAGAATATTTCTCAACATTCCCTTTCCACCTTGGGATCTACCAACTAAATGGCCATTATCGTTTGTCACAAACCCGACTCTATTAACGAAACGAGAAACATCATCTAGATCGTCCAAAAGCGTAGGAAGTACTGGGTCTGATTCAAACCCTGCAGTAATTGCTCCTGAAAGATTTAGATTTCTCATTCCTTCGACCAATGAGAGTGGATTCTCATTTTGAAATAAAACGTAAAGCGAGTTTAATTGCTGTTCTTCAAAGAAAGGGTTGTAAATATTTAACCCTCTCGCACTCGCTGCTTTGTGAAAGCGTCCGAATATCTTTGTATTTTCATTTATGACCATGTACAATTGTACACTATGAAACTTGCTTTTGATCTTGACGATATATTGGCTTCTTTTCAGCATGGTTGGGTAGCATACAACGCTGAACGTTACCAATCTTCTGTGAAGTATGATGATATAACCGATTATGATTATGCCAAGGTCTATAATATTCCAGGAGATGAAGTATATCGACGGATCTTCGAATTTTATGATTCACCATATATTAGTAATTTACTACCAGTTCCTGGTGCTCAAGATTTAGCTAAGAAGTTAAGTTCCAACCATGAACTTTTTGTTCTCACTTCAAGACCTACCGAATTAAGAGATTTGACTGAAAATTGGGTCAATCAGAATTTTCCATCGATATTTAAGGAAGTAATTTTAACAAATCAGATTAGTCGTGATGGTCATAATCACAAGGTAACTAAAGCTGACCTCTGCCTTGAGAAAGATTTCGGATATTTAATTGATGATGCTCCGGTGTATATAAATCAAGTCGCTGCAGTAAATAAAAAAGCAATTGTGGTTACGAAACCTTGGAATGCAACCTACAGTTTTGATGATTCAAATGTAACAAGAGTACCTGATATTTCTGAGGTTGCTCGAGTGATAGTTGGGTAAAATTCAACATTGAATTATGACAAATTTTGCTTGCAAGTTTATCTCTATTGAACTACAATGTTCTTCATGAAAGAGTTTGTTTTATTTGACGTAGAGTACACAACGTGGGAAGAGTGCGAAAAGTACGGCTACGATCAAGAAAAAGGTCAATACAGAGAGGTTATTGAGATTGGCGCAGTTGTTGTTGATCCTGAGAATTTTGATGCAAAAGACACTTTTCTTGCTTATTGTAAACCACAAAAGAATCCAATTTTATCTGATTATTGCATTGAGAAAACTGGTATTACACAAGATAAGATTGATTTAGCCGAAAGTTATCCAGATGCTTTAGCAAGATTTGGGGCTTGGGTTGATGGTCGTAAACTAGTATTTTGGGGCAACGATGATATTTCATTATTCGAGACCTGTGATTTGGCAAACAGAGGTTTACCTTTTGACTATGGTAAATTCTATAGCTTGAAAGAATTATTAAAAAAACAAGGTTTTTCAGGAATTTCGTATCAAAGTAGCGAACTTCCAAAGCTGTATGGCATCATTCCTGTTGGTAAAGCGCATGATTCACTCTCAGATACGTATAATGTTCTTGCCGTGTTACAACAAATGAAAGAGCGTGGTGAATATCAAGGTTTACTAAATGCACTAATCGCTGGTTAATGTCGCTTAAGCTTGTAGCTGAAGCCAATAGATCGATTTCCGGTGGAGCTTTCCCGTTAGTAAGATTTACGCACAATGAATTTGCACAAGTAAATAAGTATTCAAATGGTGCAATATTTCAGCATATAAATTTGCAATATTCCGGAATTCCAATAGATTTACAGAAATCTAAGCTTCAATTAGGCGTAGAGATTATTCGTAATGGTACTCGAATAAATGGTACGGAAATTTCTCCGAAACTAAGTTTCAATGAAATTATTCTACTTGAGATGATTGAATTATCTCATTCGTTATCATTACTAGGACTGTCATTGTATTTCGATAAGCTGTTACTTCATAACCAGAGTAGTTTGTTCGGTTCACTGTATGACAGGTATTATCCAGTTGCTAAGATTACTGAACGGGAACTTGAAAACAGCTTGTTTTTTGTTCGAAAGTTTCGAGTCATTGATATTATTAGGCAATAAATGCTATAATTACAAATTCTAAATTAAGTACGGAGTACATGACAGCACAATTATCAGTAGAGTTTGTATCTTCCGTACTTCACGGTAGGTAATACTCTAATTCTAAACCATTTTATCGATACTTTCGTTGTGTTCTCTTGACAATTTTTGAAAGTCGCGATAAATTATATCGTTAGCAGACTGGTGTATAGACTGCTAAAATAAATTAACTGTCACGTAAAATGGCAAACATTCGAGTATTCAATCCATGGGGCATGCTTCCTTCCGTCTGGGAAGATGCTAATGACCTGATGAATGGCACCTTTGGGGCAGTTCCTCGGGCAAACATGTACGAAAAAGACGATACAGTGTTTGTGGAAATTGAACTTCCGGGGTACACAGCAAATGACATCGACATATCAATTACCGGCGATGTATTAAAGGTTACCGGAAAGACACAAGAAAAGACAGAAGAAAATAAAGGTAAGCGTTATTATATGAGTGAAATTTCAGAGAAATCTTTCACTCGAACATTTACCTTGCCCTATGAAGTTGTAACAGATAAAGCTGTTGCAGAATTCAAAGATGGCGTGCTAAAGCTGACTTTGCCAAAAAGCGAGAAAGCTTTACCAAAAACTATTCGCATTGAAGCGAAATAGTTCGGGCTCAGCTAAGGCTGAGTCATTTTCTTTAGTAGCGGCGGCTTCGCCGCCGCTACTAACTTCTTTTCTGATCAAATTTCCCCATAACTAAATGTAATACTCGTGCTTCTGCACGTGGCATTACGCTTTGCAATAAACTTATTATTGAGAGCTCCGTATGTTTATACGTGTGCTCAACCTAAAAAATGACAGAAATCGAAAAAGCAATTGAAGAATTGCAACAAAAAAAGATACAGGTGGAACTCCTGCAGGAATTAAAATCAGGAAAAGAAGCAAAAGTATATGTTGTACAAAACTTACAAACAAATGAGCTCCAGGCATTAAAGGTCTATCACGATTTTCAATCCCGTTCATTTCAAACGCAAAAGCATTATTTTCAAGACCGCTATGTGGGTTCTGAAACAGCTGCGATTCGTCGGGCGATCAAGAAAGGTAACGATGTAGGTCGTCAATTCATTCAAGATACTTGGGTAATGCGTGAGCAGTATTTCTTGAAGAAGTTATCTGGGCAAACGATCTATATGCCAAAACTTATTAAGCCACTTCGTAATGGTGTTTTGATGGAATACATTGGCGACGAGAATGGTCCTGCCCCTCGTCTTTCTGATGTTGAGCTTGTAAATGATCTAGTTGAACCAACGCTAAATATCTTACTGGATATGATCGAGTTGTTTCTTGCCAATGGAATTATTCATGGCGATTTTTCCCCATTCAACATCCTGTGGTGGAAAAATCGCCCTATTGTCATCGACTTCCCACAAGCTGTCGATGTCCGCGAGTCAAAACGAGTATATTCATTACTTAAGCGCGACATTAAGAACATTATGAAGCCCTATGGGTATGGAGAGGATATTGTTGAAGACTTAACGCTTGAAATGCTCGAAAAGTACGCTTTACCATTAAGTGACCAATAATTGGCGCATGGCTTAGAATTAAAGTATAATTCTCGTTATGCGCGCTGAGCGACAACCTACAAGACTTGAAAAAGCGTTAACCGCACCACCAGATAAATTGGTGAATTTATTTGAAGTTGAATGCTTAACTAAAGTGCGCCCGTTAGATAGTACCCGTATTACTGCAGGCTCATGGAGATCAGCATTTAATAACTTAACACCTCTAGTTGCTGGTGTATCAATGTATAGGTTGATATTAGACAATAGTACGCATGATAATTCTGAGGTAACAGTTAATGCTGCTGCTCAGTTCGAAACTTTATTGAATTTTTGGGAAAATAAAAACGCAGATGGTGGTGAATTATATTTACTAGAAGAAGGGCAGTCACTCTTTCATGGGTTACGTGAAATGATTATCATTTTCGCACCACGTTTCCTAAAAAGTATCGATGTGAATGTAGAACAAATTGATGCACTAAAAATTTTTCGTGAAATGTCTGCACTTTTCTATGATGAACCTCGCATTCTTGAATTACTTGAACGGCATGCTTTAAACGAAAAGGCTATGGCCTACATAGAGGCAACAGTTGATTACTTTAGAAATAAAAAGCCTCCTGTGCTATCATCATAAGAAATGAAAGAAGCAACCTTACTTTTCTTAGTTCGCAGAAATCAGCAAACCGGTGATCAAGAAATTCTCTTAGCGATGAAAAAGAGAGGCTTTGGTGTAGGAAAGTGGAACGGTACTGGCGGAAAGTTCGATGCTGAAAAAGACAAAACCATTGAAGATACTGCAAAACGTGAAGCTCGAGAAGAAATTGGTATCGATATTATAAAAATGGAAAAAGTTGGCGTTAATCGATTTCCATTTGATATTGATCCAGCACTTGAAATGAATGTGCACATCTATATTGCGACTGAATGGAAAAATGAACCTGTTGAAACCGAAGAAATGAGCCCGAAATGGTTCTCAGTCTCAGTGATTCCTTATGCTGACATGTGGGATGCTGATCGGATCTGGTTACCATCAATATTGGCTGGTAAGAAAATTGAAGGAGTTTTTTATTTTGATAAAGAAAATAAATTAAGAGATCATGAGTTAAAAATCATATGAATAAGCAAGCAATAGCAATAGCATTGGGTATTGGACTCCTTTTTTTAATTGGTTTTGTTTGGTCGACATATCGAGCCAGTGCTTCAAAAGAACAAACCTCTTCCCCAAAAACATCGAACCAACCTACAACAAAACTGTCTGTTCAAAGAGTTTCAGCTGAGAAGTTTAAGATAATGTTTGAAAGTGATGACAACGCGCAATTAATAGATATCCGAACCGCATCAGAATATAATGAAGAAGGGCACATTTCTACTGCAAAGAATATTGATTATTACAGTAAAGCCTTTCGTGTCGAGTTAGATCGGCTTGATAAAGCAAAAACAACGTATGTCTATTGCCGTTCAGGAAACAGGTCTGCATCTGCAGTAGCTTTAATGCAAACAATGGGTTTTACAAAAATCGTTGAATTAGACGGTGGAATTCTCTCGTGGAGTTCAGCCAATTTTCCACTTGTTAAGACACTTAGTGACTAGAAAAAATCTTCTTGAAAATCTTTTTCAGTTTCTTTTTATCGTGTCGTAACAGACTTCTTATTAATTTATCTCCACCTTGCTTTTTTATAACGTTCCCGACGACAAGATCAGCTCTATAAATAGTGGATGAGCTTGGTAAATCATCTGAAATAACATGTTCACCAATTTCGAGATAGCGTTTCAAGCCTTCTCTTGGTAGCTTGCCATTGTTAATCAGTATGATGTCTGGGTATCGTTTGCAATATTTCGCAATTTCATCAACATGATTCTGCTGAGAAAATCCTCGAGTTTGCCCTCGTTTACTCATCAAATTCGTTATATAGATGAATTTTGCTTTTGAATTTGCTATTGCGTCAGCAATACCATCTACAATGCAGTTTGCAAGAGTTGTTGTGTAGAGATCACCAGGGCCAAGAATTACATAATCTGCTGATAAAATTGCATCTATAGCTTTATCATAAGCCTTCACCTGTGGGGTAAGGCGCAAATTGACAATGTGACTCTCCTCATCCTTGGTATTAGGCTCGTCGATTTTGTGTTCACCTAAAAGAACTTTTTGATTCTCGTAGGTTGCCGTTAATTTCGCTTGCTCAAGTGTTACCGGTAAAATTTTACCCTTAACCGCAAAGAGTTTACACGCTGCATCGATAGCGCCCAATTCAGTATCTTTTATTGTTGAAAGTGCCATCATAATTAGGTTTCCTAATGTGTGTCCTTCTAAACCTTCTCCTTTGTCGAATCGGTACATAAAAATTTGTCGTAGGAGTTCATTTTCATTGTCTTTTGAAAGAGCGAGAATTGATTTTCGCAAGTCACTTAAGGGTAAAAGTCCAAATTCATCGCGGATAACTTGGTTGCTTCCGCCATCGTCGGTCATATTTACGATTGCCGTAATAGAATTATTACGTAGCTCTTTTAATGCTTGTAAAACTGCAAAAGATCCAGTACCACCGCCTAATACTACGATATGCATAAATCATTATAGCAGGTGACGATTCAGTCCTTATTTCGTGAGTGTTAAATGTATTTTAGTTGTAGTACTACAGTAGGCAGAGAAGTTCTTTGACATTGATGAGGTCGTACGGTAAAATAACGGTATCAATGGGGCTGTAGCTCAACTTGGTTAGAGCACCCGCCTGTCACGCGGGTGGTTGCGGGTTCGAATCCCGTCAGCCCCGTATGGGTGTTTGGCACTGTGTAAACGGTGGCAGACACCCATGTTTTTATGTAGGGATTCGAGACTCAAGGAGAATGTAGTCACCTACATTCGACGAAGAGCTGGAACGCGCCTAAAATCCTTTGAATTTATCAAGTGCAAATTTCGTGACGAGTGTGCGTAACTTTAACCAGGTAGAAGTGTTGCGAATGTAGATTAGTGAGTCCGAAATTTGGTGGGTGTTCGAATCCCGTCAGAATTTTGTAAGTAGCAAACTTTTTAAACGTTTTATATTAGTTAAGAATAGATGAACATCTTTTTGTCGGTCGGAAAGATCGCGAACCTCGTAGGGGTTCGCGTCTTCCTCCTTTACCGATTCTTTAGGAATATCGACGCTTGAGTTAAATACCTGTTTGAATAAATCGTAATCAATCATGATTTTTAGTGCGTGAAAAAAATAGGCGATTTGAGCCTCTACAAAGGAAAGTAGCGAGTTATATGATTCTATGAGTTCATCGCGAGAAAGAATAACACCGTACTTCTTTTTAAAAAATTGTTGGAGTTTTTGTAATTGAACATCCGTTGGTTTGGCAGACATGTGAATTTTGTACGAACACAAAAAACAAGAAAAACTTTGAAGAGATTCTTAATTAGTTGTGTATGACTTGTTCACTGCCGAAATGTTCTTAATAATTATATCAGAGGTAGTAATTATTGTTAATGTCATTTCACGACAAAAAGTTGTACAATATTTTTGTTTAAAATTTACTTCAACGATATGTCCGAAGCAATGCATAAAACATTTTTGTCAGCAATAGACCAAAGAAAAATAGTCGCTATTAAATTTGATTCAAAGGAAAAAGGGATAATAACAAGATTGTGCATCCCTTTTGACTTTGGACCTTCAAACAGGAAGTTGGAACCAAATCCACACAGATATCATTTTTATGATTTGGATAGTCCTGAAGGCAAGCACAATCTCTCAATACTACCTGAGCAATTATTAGAAATTACGTTAACAGAGAAATCGTTTTTGCCTGAAGATTACGTAACGTGGAATCCTCCATATAAGTGGCATATAGAAAGGAATTGGGGGAAATATTCGTAAACAAATATGAAACTCAAAAAAGTAAGAATTATAAACAATAAATCTTGTCGAAAGCTTAGTATAGACTTATCGCAAGATACCCCAGATATATATATTGGCATCAATGATAGTGGAAAAAGTACGATTTTTAAGTCCCTAGATTGGTTTTTTGATGAGAGAAAGCAGTTACTGGTAAGTGGAACAATTAATGATATATCGAATTCACCTGTAAATGTTGCTGAATTCAGTCAATTTATGACCGAAAATGATTGTTTATATTTTGATCTATATACTGAAAGGTCAATTGTGGTTATCTGTGAGTTTGAGATTGAGGCTCAAGATATTAGCAATACAAACTTGCAGGCAGATGGTAAGGCGAACTTACTTAAATGGGCAACCGCTACAGCTGACAAATTAGTGATTCTAAAGTACCAAACCGGAGAAGGGGAACTAAGCGCGAATGGTTACTATGTTTTAGCTGAGGATTATTTTGATAGTACTGAAAATAATTATTTGCAAGCATATTCTGCAAGTGCAACAAAACTAACTGAATTAATTAGAAAATTTGGTATTACGGCTCAAGATATAGAAAATCAAAACGGTGTTGGAAGGTATACTAATCAAGAAAAGATTAGAGCCATCTATAAAAAACTAGAACCTGAATTAAAACAAATTTGGGTCAAATATGATGATTTTTCAAGAAATAAAATATATTTTCCTGAATTTAAATATTTAGATTGGAATTTTACACTTAAAGACTTGGAGGATATGGCAACATCAGCCATGAAATCAGTTACAGAAAGGTACCTTACCGAAATTCAAACGATTACAAATGAAAAAGAAAAACAAGCTCAGATTGATGTAAATACCAAATTTAACGAACTTATGCAAGCAACCAAAAGAGAATTACCGTCACATATCAAATCAATACAATCTAGCGTAAAATTCTCTGTATCGCAATCTGTTCAAGACTTAACAGTTACAAAAGATGGAACAGATGGCGATATTCAAATCAATAATCAAGGTGATGGAATAAAAAGACAAATATGGTTTGCTATTCTAAAAGGTGAAGCAACTCCCAGCGCAGCTGCTTCGGAAGTACAGCCTTCAAGAATTTGGAGTTTTGATGAGCCTGAAACTCATTTACATCCCGTTGCTCAACGAAATTTATCTCAAATTCTCAGCGATATGACCCATAACGGTTTTCAGATTCTGATTTCTACGCACTCAACAATATTTATTGATAAAGCCAATATTGATAAAATTAATCAGGTGTATCTGTCGAGCGGCTACACTTCGATAAACAAATCTACATGTGTGAATGATATTCTAGAGACCTTAAATGTCAGAAATAGTGATTTTTTAATAAGTGATAAATTTGTTTGTGTAGAAGGTCCAACAGAGTTTGAGCTAATACCAGCAGTCTACAAACTTATTAACAATAGGTCGATGAGCGAAGACGGAATAATGTTAATAAATCTGAATGGGTCTGGCAAATACAAAACTATGAAGGAATACCTAACACAGGTTGTCAAAGATTTTGGTCACACCGAACGCTCATTGTTTTTTCTATTCGATAACGATGTTACATATGAAGGTGCAAATATATTTAAGATAGGAAAATTCGATATTGAAGATAGCCTACCGAATTCACTTTGGATCCAACTTGTAAAAGATACTTGCGGTATTGATTTGTCAGAAGAATCCATAAATGACGAAATTCGCAGTAAACTTGGTAGTACTCAAAGTCAGAAGTTCTATGAATTGCTAGGTGGATATGTAGCAAAAAGTACCAAAGGAGCATTTTATTTACCAAGCAAACCCGAATGTGCAGAACTTATAGCCAGCTATATCACTGATACAAGCTTAGTTCCGCCTGAACTTTTAGAGTTTGTTGCAAAATTAAAGGAAGGCTAGTATAAACCAGTTTCCACTTCGTCCCAAAATCCCCTCTCTATTTTATTAAAAAATTGCAATAATCATTTACCCTCTCTGTGATTGTCCATATAATCCTGAGCACCTCTTCGAGGGGTATTGGGAAGATTGCAGGCAGAAATGTCAGTAGAAGAGAGCAGTCTTAGTTCCACTTCCCCCTACTTATTCCAACCCATCCAACGTATTTTTAATCTTTTCTTTCAATTCGTTTTGAAATTCGCGACATTTATTCTGTAAATTTGTGCTCAACTCAACAGTTCGCAGGGAAGGCTTTTTTTTTTCAATTATTTTTATTGGAAGCCCTAATGCAATATTGAACACTTCTGTGCGACGTAAATTTTGTTCAGGAACTTCGGCTTGAATCATCTTTGATAGTTTAGCCGGTATTAGTCCCGATAGAACATTGTATACGTTATCCAATGGATGCTTTAAAATTGGAATGAATTCTACCTCAATATCCTTTCGGTAAGTATTTTGGAAACCCAAATCTTCCGCAATTATTGTATACCTGTTTATTGATAAATGATTTGCTTCAGCTGCCTTAACGAGCAAATCTAGTGCAATATGCGCAGCCGTGCCAGCACCAATCTCGTCATCTAAGAAAAGAATATTTAACGATTTATCAACTTGATTCAGCGCGTTCGTAACATTCGTTAGTAGAGATTCATGATTAACGTCATATCCAATTTTTTCTGCACGAAATATTGGTAAATATAAGTATTTTGGCGTAGTAACTCTAAGATGTGATAAGGCAATATCATACAAATATGTTATTGAAATTCCAGAATTTGCAGCTCCGATCACTAAACTGAAGTTCAGACTATCACTCGCTGCTAGTCTTTTTAAGAGTGTTAAAAACATCTTCAATGATTTATTGGCTCTTTCGCTAGTTACATTTTTTTCCATAAAGTATTCTAGCAGTAATTTTACAACTGTTCTGAATTCTATGTTACCATCTCCTAATGTACGAACTTGATAAAGACAAAGCATTCCTTGTGGCCGTTAAGGCAATAATTCAGAATTCGAAGAATGAAGTGTTACTATTAAAGGTCAACACAGAACTTCGTGACTCAAACAAATGGGATCTTCCCGGTAGTTTGATGGAATTTGACGATAGTGTTGAAACTAGACTAAACAAAGAAGTGCTTGAAGAAACGGGGCTTACATTACAGAACTGGAGGTTGCTTGAGGTATCAGAGACTATATTTGAAAGATTTACTTTCGGTGATGAAGTAAAAGATGTTAAAATCATTGTTATCGGCTTCACAACAAATGTTATGGAGGAGAATCTAAAGATTATATTGTCAGACGAACACGACAATTATAAATGGTTCAGTTGGGAATCATTGCGAGAAATTGAACTTTCTAAGCCAACCCGGGCAATTGTTGGTAAAAATTTGCACGCATAGTAAATAGGTATACAATTGCTAGATGTCTGATTTAAGCAAAAAGTACGAACACATTAAGTTTTCTATGTTAACGAAAACAATCGAGCGGGCAGTGTTTGCTAGCGCAGATTTGGCTCGAAAAGAGAATGTGGCAGAGCATACGTTCATGATGTCACTAATTTTTTGGACACTTAAAGAAGATCTTCTTGAGGAATTTCCCACTCTAAACGTTAGTAAAGTGTATGACATGATCCAAATTCATGACTTAGCAGAAATAATTACCCAAGATATTTCAACCTGGACACATTTAGATAACAACGCAGATAAAGATAAAAATGAAAAAATCGCAAATGAAGAAATTGCGAAAAACCTACCCGAAAAGAAGTCAACTGAATACAACAATTTGATTAAGGAACTGGAAAGCTTCGCTTCGCTTGAAGCTAAACTCGTTAAGGGTATCGATAGATTATCACCTGCGATTCAGAGAGTGGTAACAAAACAGGGTTGGGTAACTGAATCTCATACAGAAGCAGATTTAGACAATATACAACTTCCACGCGTCAACTTTAGTAAAACTCTCTCGTCAATCTATTCGTTATTGAAAATCGAAGCAAAAGAGCTTGGAATTTTAAAAAATACGAACTAACAAAAGAATTGAAATATAAAGAAATTACACATTCTGGGTTGGAATAGTATATAATTCGTATTATGGGACAAAAACCAGAAACAGAAATCAAAACGGCTAAGAATGAAACTTACAACTATATTGTCTCACGTCAGAAAGCCTACGGAAATTCTCGTGTCGAAGGTATACCAGTTTCTAGAGGTTGCTAAAATTATTAGCTATAATTTCAATTCCCTTGAACGTGTCTTCGTATTTCAACAATCCCTTCGCTTCTTCAACGCTACACCATTTATATTCCGTGTGTTCTTCAAGCAATTTTGGTTCAATTCCCGGCTTTAACTCGAACCCATACACATAAGTAGTCATGGTAAGTTGGTCTGTATTTAATGCTCGGTAATTTGTATTTTCTTTGTTTTTAATCGTTTCGGTAAATTGAAAAATATAGATTTTTTCGTCAACTTTTAAGATACTTTCTCTATCAATATCTGCCTCTTCTTTGATTTCGCGATAACAGGTTTCTAATACACTTTGATCCGATTCTTCCATCCCACCTGAAATTGAAAGCCAAAACCCACCCTTTTCGGGAATTCGTTTGAACAATAGAATTTCAAGAGCGGATTCTTTTCGCCTATAAAGAATCGCTAAAATTTGTATTGGGAGACGCATTGGTGAGTATAGCAGGAATATGTTCCATATGACATCTAAAAGTACTATACTGTGGCATGAAAAAAACTAATCTTAAGAAGATTCGAATTACCATACTAGGCGCAGGCAGTTCACTTCTATTTTTGTTTTGTAATGGATTATTATTTGTATTCACTCCCAATTTGTGGAAAATTTTAATCTATGTGATATTACTACTTTCGATTATTAATATTCCACTAGTACTATTGTCTTTGAGAGAAATCCAATTTATTCAAATGAGCAAATTTAAAAGTATTGCTGCAGTTCTATCTATGCTGCTGATATCATTTGTTCATGCAATATTTTCATTTCAAGCAATTACCACAGGCGTAAAGAGTTACACAGGCACATGCGATGTCCGAGTTGCTAGAGTATCATATTATAATAGAATCATTACTGCAGATGGGCAGCATTACGATACAAAAAATTTAGGTCTGATTAATACTTTAAAAGAATTAAAAAGTTCTAATGAGGGGAATCTCCCGTTTACCTACCAATGTACTAAACCTGTTACTGTTACCTATTTAACGGGCTTCAATTATATAGTTTCTATACAAATTCAGAATAAGTAATTCGGGTATTATTTTCGTTCAAATGGTGATTTGTAGTGTTTTACTGTAAAACAAGAAGAACCAATAATAGCGTTGTAATCACAAACGATGCAGCCATTCCAACCATGAACATGGTTTTGAACGATTTTGTTGAGAAAACCTTAACTTTATCAAAATCAACGGCGTTTGCTGCTGCAACCATTTCGGCTTCGCTCTTAATTTTACTAGAATGGCCTGGGCTGTCAGATAAAAAGTGTTGAGCATAAGGGAAGCACACAACTTGTGATGGCTTTTCGGCAAATAGACCAGGGAACCAACTGTTTTGATCGAAATGAACATCTTTTAATGGAATTGTTAGTGCCTTTTCAACTTCGCAGGGGTCAAATTTTAAGGCAAATATATCCTCTTGTGTGCCATCCAGTAAACTCCCGTACCCAATCGAGAGATTTCCCTCTAGCCATAAGCGTTGGTCAAGATTTCTCATCTTACCGACCTCGACATTAAAGTCGAATACTAATGAACGAGATGCGTCATCGCGGGGGACATCAACAAAAACTCTTCCTCGATGGTCTATGGTGTGAACTGCTTTTGAACTGTTTGGTGCTCTTAAACCGTACTTCTTGTCGTGGCTGATTGTATTAGAATCGTAGTCAACAATAATCCAACTGAGAAGTCCCGTACTTTCATCTTCGGCAATCAGGTAAAACTCGACGCGCATTCCCCAGAAGGCGCTTGTGTGCGCGCGAACGCAACCAAATATACAGTAGTATTTGGGTTCATCTGTATCAAAAATTCTTGTTTTGATCAGCTTAAATCCTTTTGGTAAAAGTCTGTTTGCCTGTTCAAGATCAGTAATTTCGTAACATAGAAAGACGCTGTAGGGCTCAACAACAAAGCCCATAAAAGGGGTTTGTTTCGCAGAGTTGGCGATCAATTTATTTTGTATTGCGGTTGGAAGTAAACTATTGAACTGCTGAATAAAGTGCAGTGAACCAACATCGATTGGGTTAATTAGTCTTTCAATTCCTTTTGTAAATTTTGGATTGCTCATGAGTAAATATTTCAGATGATAATCACTATAACAAATCAGCTAGCTGTTGTCATGAGTTTCTTTTTATCTCTCATGTAGGTATACTTATTTTATGGCAAACAAGAATAACAACTATTATTATCTTGATATTAAGTTGACCGATTTGAAAATCGTTTCCCTCGGAATTACTGAAACAGCAACGCTTAGTGGCGATACTGAGAAACCAGAAATTCATCGATTGTTTTTAACCAAAGGGCAGTATAATAAACTTAAGGCAAAGCTTGAAACCAAGTAAAAAATGAAGAATAACAGTCGCTTATTTGCAATGCAGTTTGCAGAGCTTTATCCTTTATACTGCAATAAAGTTACACGGAAAGGCCGTACAGTAGAAGAGCTAGATGCAGTTATAACGTGGCTGACAGGTTACACTAAGCAGAACCTTCAAGAACAGATAGAGACGAAAGTTGATCTCACGACATTCTTTGCGAAGGCTCCTGTTATGAACCCTTTGGCAGCTCAAATTACCGGCGTTATTTGTGGTATTCGTGTAGAAGAAATCGAAGACAAGCTAATGCAGAAAATTAGGTGGCTCGACAAGCTGGTTGATGAATTAGCCAAAGGAAGGGCGCTTGAGAAGATATTGCGCGGAAGTAAATAACAACGTATGAGGAATTGAAAAATTCGACCTTAGATATTTCCGAGATGACGAAATCGTTGATCAATTACACCGACTGGTCAGAGCAGTTGTAGTTAGAGATGTTGCCTATCCCTCTTAACAATTATCTTTCCGGTGCTACAATAGACTTTATGCCAGCAGTAATTTCGGTCTCGCACCTAACAAAAACATTCAGCAATACTGAAGCCTTAACCGATGTAAGTTTTGATGTTCAAGAAGGTTCAATATTTGGTTATCTGGGCCCGAATGGTTCAGGTAAAACAACAACCGTTCGTTTACTAAATGGTTTATTAAACGCTGATTCGGGTTCAATATCAATTTTTGGCGAACAAATGAATTCTCAAAATGACACGTTACGAAAGAATGTGGGCGTTCAAACAGACACAAATCTCTATGAAAGATTGACTGCTTATGAGAATCTCTACTTGTGGGGTGAATTATTTGAAATGTCGCATCCTACAATTGAAAAACAAATTCAGGAGCTTCTAGTCTCATTCAATTTACATGAACGTAAGAATGATAAGGTCGCAACATTCAGTAAAGGAATGAAGCAAAAACTTTCAATTGCTCGAGCATTAATTCATTCTCCAAAACTTCTCTTTCTTGATGAACCGACAGCTGGTTTAGACCCAGAATCAGCGAGCGAGTTATTAACTCTACTACATGATTACGTAAAGAATTATGGTGCAACCGTGTTTCTTTGCTCACACAGGCTTGAAGAAGTTGAAAAATTGTGTGATTCAATCGGAATTATTCATTATGGCAAATTGCTTACAAGTGGCAGTATAGATGCGTTAATTAATAAAACATGGCCAGAACAACAATACGACTTAAAGATTGGGTCCACGGTGCCCGCAAAACTTGCCAAGCGATTTGATTCACTTATCAAAAACTCAGACAGTCAATTAATCGGCAGAATAACACTCTCAGCAAAAGAGAATATCTCAGAAATCATTCGAGACATAGTAATCTCAGATTGTTCCCTATATGAAGTAAAAGAAGTGAAACATTCACTACTAGATCTATACTTTAAGGTAATTAATACTGAACATGTTTAAGTTCTCAATGATTAAAGCTCTTGTCTTGAAAGACTGGAAAGAGTTTTTTCGCTACAAAAATAGTCTTCTGCCTATGCTTATTGTGCCACTTCTTTTTTGTGTTGTATTGCCGTTGGGCCTAGGGATTGCGTTCAAAACTTTACCTGAAAAAGAATTACTCGCCGATGCTGATACGGTAGCGATGGTTAATGTGTTTATTCAAAAGGCGACAATTCCAAAAGGTTTATCGTTAGGCGAAACGTTTGCTTATGTTATGACGGTATATTCCTTTATGCCGATGTTTTTTATTGTTCCCATTATGTTTTCTTCAATAACAAGCGCTTATAGCATTGTTGGTGAAAAAGAAGCCAAAACGATTGAAGGGTTGTTGTACACACCAGTTTCAAATAAAGAATTACTTACTTCAAAAATACTTTCTTCGTTTATTCCTTCTATGGCAATCACCTTTATTAGTTTTCTTATATATTCACTTATAATTAATTCACTATTTTGGTCAGCAACTAATGCGCTAATATTTCCTAACATTACATGGATAATTGGCGTTTTGCTCTTCTCACCGGTTATTAGTTTCGCTTCAATCTGCTTAATGGTTTTGACATCTGCAAAAGCTAAGAGCGCAATAGAAGCGCAACAAAATTCAGGCTTTTTGGTTTTGCCAATAATTCTTTTGTTTATCTCACAACTTTCTGGAGTTGCCTATTTATCACCAACATTATTATTAGTGTTAACGTTTATTGTTGGTATTATTGACTATTTTTTGATAAAGATTGTGGCCAAAAAATTATCACGTGAAGAAATTGCAGTTGCAGTCTGAGTATTTTTGACGACTTGCAAATACAAGAGTATAGTAAAGTATACAAAGCCCCGAAATACTCAATTCTACATACCAGAGTCGCCCGATAAATGGGGCTTTATCTCGGCTGTATGTAACTTAACTGCAAACTGAGATGTCTTCACCCCATGGCAATAATTCCTTGAATGTCTTAATTTTAGAAGCGTTGTTTGATCACGAAAGTGACGCCATCGTTGTTTTCAATGAAAAAGGTGACGTAGTATTTCATAATAAAGCTGTCACACAAATTCCCGAATTACACAGCCTAGTTTCTAATGACTCAAAATATGAAACGATAATTGCATGCGTAGAAAGCAAAGCGATCGATGCAGATAGACCAGCACTGATAGAAGCGTTCGGAAAAATTCCTGCGAAAAAGAAAATTGATATCGAAGTTAGATGTCACGGAGACCTCGCCTATGAACTACATTCATTACCAATTGAACAAGGTAAAAAATTCCTCGGAGTTATTTGGAGATTGGCTGATATCACTCAAGTTAAAGTATCACGAGCAGAATTAGAACAACAAGAGAAGAAGTACAGTCAATTATTTACTAATATGATCAATGCCTTTGCATTGCATAAAGTAATAACTGACAAAACAGGCAAGCCTATTGATTACGAATACATTGAAGTTAATGAGGTATTTACACGCATGTTACAAATGCCATCAGAACAGATTATTGGCAAGAAAGTTACTGAATTAATTCCAGGAATTGAAAAAGATTCAACTGATTGGATTGGAGTTTTTGGTGAGGTTGGTATGACAGGCAAAAGCTTGCAACTTGAAAACTACTCAGAAGCGCTAAAGCGTTGGTTCAATATTACTTGTTATTCACCACGAAAAGGTTATTTTGCAACTATATTTGAAGACATTACGAAACGTAAAGAAGGCGAGTTCGCATTGGCTGAAAGCGAACGTAAATCTCGCGCAATATTCGACCAATCATTTCAATTCATGGGATTACTTTCACTTGACGGAAAACTTTTAGAAGTCAACGATACCGCTATGGCGTTTATTGGTAAAAAACGTGAAGAAGTCATTGGTAAGTACTTTTGGGATACTCCCTGGTGGAATTTTTCTCAAGAAGTCATGGATTCATTAAAGAAGTCGATACAGGCTGCTGCAAAAGGATTATTTGTTCGCTACGAAACGTTTCACAAAGGTGTCGATGATGAAATCCATACAATTGACTACACACTAAAGGCAGTTCGCGATAATCGTGGTGCAATTACCTACTTGATTGCCGAAGGTCGCGATATTACTGAACGTAAAGAGATGGAAGAGCATATTAATGAGCTCAAAAATCGTAGCGAAGCAATTCTGAACTCGATAGGTGACGCGGTATTTGCAATTTCAACAACAGGTGAAATTGTTACCTTTAACAATGCTGCTGCTGAAATCTCTGGTATTTTGAAAACTGATGCACTAGGTAAAAATTTCAGAAGTGTTGTGAATTTCATTAGTGAAAAGACTGGTGAAAAATCGAGCGATTTTATTACAGAAGCAATTGAACAAAAGAAGGTAATTATTGCATTGAATAAGTTAGCAATAGTGAGTAAAGAGAATAAAATTATCCCAGTTAATCCAACCGCATCACCAGTCATTAATAATGAAGGTAAAACAATTGGTTGTGTTGTTATCTTTAGAGATGTAACCGAAGAACGTAGTATTGATAAAGCAAAATCGGAATTTGTCATGATAGCCTCACACCAACTACGCACACCATTAACAGTTATGAAATGGAGCCTAGAATCTTTATTTGCAACTGATTTGTCTCCACTTACAAAAACTCAAAAAGATAGGCTAAATGAAAGTTATCTTGCGACCAACAGAATGTCTGACCTAGTTGATTCGCTACTCAATGCATCACGTCTTGATATTGATACAATCGATATTCAGCCTGAGCGAGTGCAATTGCAGTCATTTATGAATTCATTAATTACCGAACATTTACAGGTAATCTCACAGAAAGGGTTAACCTTGACACAAAATTATGATCCAACAATTAAATCTCTATTTGTCGATAAAAAGCTCTTTGGCATTGTGATTGGGAATCTTCTCTCGAATGCAATTAAATATAGCAAACTTAGTGGCAAGATCTTCCTTTCGTTTAAGAAGCAAGCAGGTAAGGTCGTATTTAAGATTTCAGACACAGGAATCGGAATACCTAAAGAACAACAGCATAAAGTATTTGAAAAAATGTTTAGAGCTGATAACGCAATAAATCTAGATCCGAGCGGTTCAGGATTAGGTTTATATATAGCGAAATCGATTATTACAAAAGGTGGCGGAGATATTTGGTTTGAATCATCAGAAAACGGTACAACTTTTTATATTTCATTACCCGAAAGTGGTATGAAAACTAGTTCACGTAATAAATAATTTTATTGAGTAACTATGAATAAAATCTTACTGGTAGAAGATGATTTGGCCATACTCGGAATTCTTAAAAATGTTCTTGCAGATGCTGGTTTTAATGTCATTACAGCCGTTGATGGTCAGCTTGGCCTAGACTCTGCTTTAAAACAAAAACCTGACCTAATACTACTAGATATTTTGATGCCAGTAATGGATGGCATGACCATGCTCGAAAAGTTAAGAAAAGATGAATGGGGCAGTACAGTAAAAGTAATGATTTTAACAAACTTAACTGATGTTCAGAAAATGTCAGATTCACTAAAATTGAATGTATCAGGCTATCTAGTTAAATCGAACTCAGACCTGAATGAGATAGTAACATCGGTGAAAAAAGTTTTAAATATTGAAAAAAAGTAAGTGCTGGTAATTAGAAGTTAAGTAACGTATACTGAAATAATGAAAGACTTCTCAAGAAATAGCGATCGCAAAATGTATGATGCCGTTTGTGATGACTGTGGTAAAGCCTGCAAAGTACCATTTTTACCTAGTGGCGAAAAACCAATATATTGTAGTGAATGTTTTAGTAAACATGGTGGGGGAGAATCAGATCGATTTTCAGGCTCGCGCCGTGATGGTCAACGCTTTGATAGACCTTCACGTGATTATTCAAATCCGTCAACACCTGATAATTCCACATTGCTTAAAGAACTTTTTGGATCTTTAGACAAAAAACTTGATCAGGTTATTAAACTACTAACGATCATTTCTGAAAAGAAAACACATAGAATCAAGAAAGACGAAGAGTAATTTTTACTTTGAATTGATCATTAACTGAAATACAATTTTCTCAAGCTCAAGGAATGTTTTAATCGAGATTCTTTCATTATATCCATGGGCGTTTTCTACGCCATCTCCAAGACAAAAGCCTGTTATACCCAATGAATTAAAGAAACCTGCATCGCTTCCTGAAGTTGTTTTAATTTGCTTTAGTTTGTATCCTAATTCCTCATACACTTTAGAAAGCTCCCTGTATTCAAGTGTATCTGTATTTAGTGTATAACCGAGCGAATAAGGAGTCCATTTGATTTTGATGATACAACCGCTTGAATCCTCAAGACGTTTACATATATCTATGATTTGTTGCTTAATCTTGTTAAAGCTATCGTTGTCAGTACTTCTCAAATCACCTGAAAATTCTACTGTTCCTGGAACAGTATTTGTTGCAGAACCCCCAGAAATCAGTCCAACATTTAGGGTCGAGTTAGCGTCTGCTCTGCCTAATGGCATTTGTGTTAATATCGAAGCTGCTGTAATAAGCGCGTTATTTCCCTTTTCTGGACTACTCGCATGCGCAGGTTGACCAGTAACAGTAATAGCGAAATCAATAATATACGGAGCAGCTGTCACAACTTTTGCAAGATCGCCGTTTCCTGCATCGAAAATATATGCACGCTTTGCTTGAAGTAATCTAGTATCAAACTCAGAAATACCAGAATTAGTTTCTTCACGAACACTAAAAACAATCTCAAAATTTGCAGGAATCTTCTGTTCAATAACTTTGGAAGTGCTATGAAGAATTGCACTTACAGAAACTTTATTATCTGCGCCAAGAATAGTATTGCCAGCTGAAGATAAGTATTCAGAATTTTCAATAACTTGAATATCTCTACCTGGTTCAACAGTATCGAGGTGGGCACAAAATATAGCCTGTGACTGATTTTTGCCAACTTTACAGTAAATCATAAGGTTCTTATCTCTACGGGGTGTGAGCCCTAGATTTGTTAAATATTTCATAAGGAAGTCACTCATACCTTCTTCTTCGCCTGACGGTGAATCTATGGTTACCAATTGTTTGAATAGTTGTAATAGCTTTGTCATGGCGAGATTATATGAAGATGTTCATGCATTGTGAAATAATTTCCAAGATGTTACAATTCGAATACAAATGTAACCACAGTAACATATGGAGAAAATATCACAAAAAGTAGAGAAGTACCTGATGAATGATGAAGATGCTAAAACGGCGCTTCAGAATGGTGTTCTCAGTATTACAAAATACGCTAAAAAGATCCAGCCACTAATAGCTAAAGAATTATTAAAGCCCGTGCAGTTGAAATCAATTGTTGTAACACTACACAGACTCGAGAAAAGATTCCTTAAGCAAAATCATGAAACCGTAACGGTTAAATTATTAAGTATAACCATTCATCCAAACTTAGCAGAACTCACTTATGAGCGAACTAGCGCAAACAGTGCACAAGTAAACAAGATGGTCTCAGAAACTGGTGCTACTTTTTTCGCGCAAACTAGCAGTATAAATGAGCTAACCATAATTTTTGACAATTCACTCCTCAGACAAATATTTACCTACTTCAATAAAATACAACCGTTATATGCTGAAGAGAATTTAGCAGGAATAACTGTTAAATTCAGTAATGAATACCTACAACAACCGATGCTTATCTACGAATTAGTAAAGAGACTATCACTCAACGGAGTGAATATTACCGAGGTTGTTTCAACTGCTACAGAATTGACCTTTGTAGTCAGTAGAGAATTAACAGAACAAACTGTGGCGCTTTTGAGCAAATTCCTTTAGACATCATCGAGAAAATTTTGTTGATGATATTGCATAGCTCACAAAATTATCGTATTCTGATATATGTTCGGTCGTAAAAGAATAGGTTTAGCACTCGGCAGCGGTGGCACTCGAGGTTTTGCACACATAGGAGTATTAAAAGTACTTCATAACGAAGGTATACCGATTGACGTAATAACGGGGAGCAGCGTTGGTTCGTTGGTAGGTGGAATTTATGCCGTAAATCAAGATCTCAAGGTATTGGAAGCCTTAGTTACTGATTTTCCCTATGTTGACATGTTGGGGGCACTTTTCGATCCAACATTTGCCGAAGGGTTAACGAAAGGTGAGAAATTTACAAAACTACTTGCCAAGTACGTTGGTGACACGCTTATCGAAAATACAAAGATACCTTTTGCTGCTGTTGCCTCAAATAAAGTTACTGGCGAGGCTGTTTTGCTCGATTCTGGCAGTTTAGTTGAGGCGATGCGTGCGAGTTCTTCAATGCCAGTCATTTTTACTCCATTTAAAAAAGATGATTCAGAATTGCTTGACGGTGGAGTTTGTGAGCAAGTTCCAGTTAATGCGGCAAAAGCACTTGGTGCAGATAAAGTCATTGCGGTAAATTTGTCTGAAAAAATTCAAGCTGACTTTAAAAACGAATTATCTAAAATGCAACATTACTTGCTGTTGCTTTTCAAGACTATCGCTCGAGCCAATGTTGCTGATGCTGACATAATCTTATCTCCCTTTATTGCTAGCTCCAGTTGGATTGATAACGTTAAAAATCGTGTTGCTTTAGTTGAAGAAGGTGAGCGCTGTGCATTAGAAGTGCTTCCTGAAATTAAAAAACTTCAACGTTCAGGTTGGTTTTCTTGAGAATATAGCGGAAACGTGCTATAATTCATTATATTCCTGATGAAAGTATTAGTATTAAACGCGCCAAAGAATTTGCAAGAAGTTGTTTCTCACCTTCCCAAGAACGTTACTCTTGTTTCTGCTGACTATGTTGACATTGAATTCGTAATTTCTCACAAAGAAATAACAATTTTGCATCGAGGGCAGGATATTCTTAATTATGATTATGTTTGGATTACCGCCTCGTGGAGTCGTCGAGATATTGCCTATGTTCTTTCGTTATATTTATCAAAGAATAACAGAAAACACAGTATAATCAGCGAAGGTCACGGCAACTCAAAGCTCGTAGATATGACCTTGTTCACACTTTCTGGAATTAGGCAACCAAAAACCTATTACACACCAACCAGTGATTTAGACTTGAATAGAATTATTGAAGTATGTGGCTTACCTGTAGTTGGCAAAAGTATTACAGGCACAAGAGGTCGTAACAGTTTTTTGGCCAGAACGAAAGAAGAATTGCAGAAATTTTTGAAGGCAAGCAAGAAACGTTCAAATCTCTTCTTTCAAGAGTACATTGAAAATGATTATGACTGGGGTGTTATTGTTGCAAACTTGCAGGTTGTCTCAGGTGAACGTAGTTATCGAACTAAAGCATCTACCACGTTTATGAATCATTCATTTTCTGGTGCGATTGAACAATTCTCTGAAGTTGAAATGATCCCAGAAGAAATTGCTAATATTGCAAGAGATGGACATAAAGCGCTTGATTTAGATTGGGGAAGAGCAGATATTGTTGTAAGTAAGAAGAACGACAAAGCATATTTACTTGAGGTTAATCGCTCACCTCGCATGACTTCTGATTCAAGCGAGGTTTCTGCTTATGCAACGTACCTAGCGTCGGTACTCGACTTATAGTGTGATAAAATACTCAATGCTTGAACTTATAACACGAATTGTACGAACATTATTGTCTGGGCGTGGGTTACTTTTACTTTTTAGCGTCTTGTTTAGTTGGCTAATTATTACTCTGTTGCGCTCAAATATTACTGAGGTCTATGAAAATTTGCCCGCGACGCAATCTGCACTCGTAATTATTCTTGCTCTTGTTCCAGCTGCAAGTTTTACAATTGAATTATTGTACGAAATTTTCTATCGACGAAACTCTGAATTACCAAACCTAATAACTTTGCTTTATTCTTTTGCTACAATCATTCTGACCTATTCATTTATTTCATTCTTGGGTATTGTAAGTAGCGAAATCTATATTATTGCACTAGTTCTTATTTTGCCATTGCTTTCGGTTAGCTTCTATAAAGTGCTTATGGTACTGATGGAAGTCTTTTATAGAATGCGTAGAATTGTTATTGGTACTGATTCTTTGTAGATTACATTCCCTTTCGTGGCAATAATACAGTAAAGGTAGTTCCTTTATTTTCAGTTGAAACAAATGATATTCTTCCTGAAACAGAATCAATAATCAGTTTAACAAGATATAAGCCTAGTCCAGTACCATCAGTTGCTGTTGCACGAGCATTATCTGCTCTAAAGAGTTTATCAAAAACGTGTTGTTGTTGTTCTTTTGGAATTCCAATACCACTATCTTTAACGGTGAATCTGATGTCAGATTTTGTGTATGACAAAGATATCGCAATTGAACCTTTATCAGGAGTATACTTCACAGCATTTGAAATGATGTTTTGCATAATAATGGTCACTAGCCTTTCGTCACCTTGATAAATTGGGAAATTATCTTCTACTTTGACTTCAAGTTTCAACTTCTTCGTGCCTATTTCGTTTTTGAGTAAGCTCACTACCTGCTTTAATTCATCTGGAAGATATAGCTTTGTGATATTCTTTGCAAATATTCCTAGTTCGAAGTGAGATGTATCTAATAAGGCATTAACAAGCGCAATCATTCTTTTATTTCCTTTAGTAATTCCAGCGATTAATTCCTTTTGCTTGTCGGTTAATCCTTTATTACCTTCTGCAGAATTTAATAATTCAGCATTCCAACCAATTGACGTCAGCGGTGTTCTCAATTGATGTGAAGCAAGTGATACGAATTCAGTCTTTGCCCTGTCTACAGCCCTTTCTTGAGTAACATCTCTGAAAACGATGACACAGCCAATAATTTCGCCATTATCATCGGTAAGTGGTGCTGCTGAATCTGCAACTGGAATACGTGAACCATCTTTTGTAATTAATACTGTATGATTAGACATTTCTTGAACTTTTTTAGTAAGAAATGCACGTTGAATGAATTCCTCGTTGGTTTGAGTTAAATCATTTTCGTAAACGAATCGAAGCGTTTCTTTGTAATTCTTTCCAATAACTTCATTTTTTGTATAGCCAATCAGCTCAAGAGCAACGGGATTAATCATGGTAACAAGTTGATTTTGATCAATCACAAATACGCCATCTCCAATACTTTCGAGAATTGCTTCTACTTTATCTCTTTCTGAGCGGTACTTCTCTTGTTTCTCGACTGCAATTTGTTCTTTCTCTTTTAATGACAACAGTGTTTTCTTGATCTTATTCGCCATGTACGTAAAAGTATTTGCGAGTTGACCAATTTCATTACTTGATGAGGTCGGTGGTTTAGCATCAAGATCACCATCACCATATCGCTTTGCAACGTTGTTCAATTCTATTAACGGAGCAGTAATCCTGCGAGCAAGTACTAAACCAAGAAGTACTGATAGTAGCGCTACAAAAAAGATGAGGCTACCAAATATAACTCTTGTAGTATTGATCGTTCCAATAAAGTCATCAATGGGTGAAATTGTTAATAAATACCATTTTAAATCATAATCATCGGTATACATTGATGCGGTAACAAGATGCGTTTTCCCCTCATAAACGAAACGGTCTTCGACCGAGGACGCCATGGGGAGTACCAATTCTCCTTTTTCATTGCCAATTTGCTTAATTGCTGCTCGATATATTGGGTCAGTCGATTCTTCTAATTCCATACGCGTTAATTCATCACCCTCGCGTAAGTAAGGTTCAGCAATGGCAGTTCCAACAACGATTTTTCCGCTATCGTCAAGAATGACAACTTTACTGTTAGTTGTTGGCTTTGCTTCAATTAAGAAATCGCGCAATTCTGTTATTCGAATAGAACTATCCAAAACGCCAATAAGTTCATTGTTGTGATACATCGGGTAAACCGCATCAAGCCCAATGTCACCGTTTGGCCAAACGTATACATCTGTCCAGGTTGGGCGTTTGGCCTCTACCGCACGTTTATACCAAGACATTTCTCGTGAGTCATAATTTGGTATTTCGTAAACTTTTTCTTTTAATCGGCCAGTTTCATCAGAAGCATAAAGTTCTAGGGTATTTTTTGTTTCAGGTGAGGCAAAACCGATTGCATAGGGTACACCCATTATGTTTCGAACTGGCCCGACATAATTCAATTTCTCATCGGCGTATTCAATTGAAATAACATTGGTGTTAAACTTCAGGTCGGTAAATAATTGCCCCGCAAGATGATCACGTAAACTTAGCTCTTCAAGGTGATTTGAAATAATATCATCAGCATTCATTCTGTTTAATTGCTGAGGAACTTTCATATACACAGCAATTTTCTCAATGACACGAGAACTGGATTGTCGAAATAATTGGCTTGATAACTCATTAATAACATTTTGAGTATTCAAATATGCAATTAACCCAATCATTGAGCCGGTAAAGATAGTTATGAATACGATATTTGATGCGTAAGTAGCTGCAATAGAAATGTGAAATCTTGGTCGCATGAAGCAAAGATTAATTTATTTTGCTCATCTCAGATATTTCGCAACAACATCATCAATTTTATGAACATGAATATCTGTTTTCAAAATGTATTCTTGAACTGGTAGGCCGACAAGATTCGGAGCACTCGCAGATTGATCGTAGTTAGTCAATATAATTACAGGAACATTCTGCGTACAAGGATTCTTTCTGATAAATTTTAGCAATTCAAAGCCATCCATTACAGGCATCAATAGGTCAAGTAAGACAAGATCGGGGCATTGTTTCTTAATGAAATCGAGCGCAATTTCACCATTTGATGCAACCTGAACCTGATAATTATGACCTTCAAGAGAAAGTGCAATAACTCTTGAGAGATCTGGGTCATCTTCAACTACTAATATTGTTTTTTGAATTGCCATTAATTTATACTAGCACTCAGGTGAAACCTGTCAACTGGTATATAGTTTAACAGCGACAATCTGCTCGGATTTTGGTTACTTTTCTACAGAAAAGAGTTATAATTCGCTTATGCATAAAAAGTTTACGAGTAAGCAGTACAAGTCGTTACGGCTTAATCGTAGCAGAAGAAAAATTGCTGTGAAAGTTGTTGAACAACAAAAGAAGTCATCTTATCGCAAAATTGTTAGTAAATCGAATATTAGCTTACCTATTGTACAAAAAGAAAAAATCTCAATCGCAGCTCGTACATTCAAGCGGATTACAGTAAATTCGACTAGACATAGAACTAAAGGATTTTCAGTTCTATTTGCGTTTGTATCGTTTGTTATTTCAACAGTATTTATTGTTACTACAACACTCGGATTATTCTTTATTAGTTATGTGCAAGAACTAGACAAATCGTTACCAGATATTGAACAAGTATTATCAGAAAATCTTGCAGAAAGTACCCGAATTTATGACAGAAAAGATAGGTTGTTATATACCATTTATGATGACGAAAATCGCGAATACATTAAGTTAGAACGTGTGCCAGAACACACGAAATGGGCGTTACTTGCAGCTGAAGATATTGATTTTTATTCACACGGAGGAATTGATGTACAAAATATTCTTGTTGCGCTCGTTGATTTCATTAACGGAAAGGATTTACGAGGTGCAAGCACAATAACCCAACAGTTATCCAGAAATGTGGTACTTAAACGGGTAGTTGGTATTGACGATGCCTATGATAGATCTCTAAAAAGAAAGCTGCTAGAAATTATTACAGCAATACGAATCGAAGAAAAGTTAAGCAAGGAAGAAATATTAGAGTTGCAAATGAATGAAGTTTTTCTTGGTGGCACTTCATTCGGGTTTCAAACAGCTGCAAAATCATATTTCAATAAATCGGTTGAACAATTAACTCTTGCAGAGAGTGCATTTTTGGCTGGTATCGTGCAATCACCAACATATTATCTTAATGAAATAAAGAATGGGAACAAAGAAGTTGTAGTAAAAAGACGTAACGATATCTTGGATCTTATGTTACGTTACTCTGACAAAACAAAAGTTACAGCTGATGACGTGGCTAACGCAAAAGTTGAGGAACTTACTTTTAAGGAAGGTAAGATTGATCTTGTTGCTCCACATTTTGTATTTTATGTAGTTGAACAACTTGAAAAAATTTATGGTATCGATATGGTTCGATCTGGTGGGTTAAGAGTTAAAACAACGCTTGATTTAGATACTCAAGCTGCGGTTGAAACACGACTCAAAGAAGGTATTTCGCGCTTTAGTGGATGGTACGGAGTGCATAATGGAGCAGCCGTTGTTATTGATCCAAAAAATGGTGAAGTGTTATCAATGGTTGGATCAGTTGACTACAACAATACGTGGGATAAACGTGTTGATGGCAATGTGAATGTGGCAGTTATGCCTCGTCAAATGGGGTCCTCAGTAAAGCCTTATACTTATGCACTTGCTTTTAGGCTTGGATATACTCCAGGATCACCTGTTCTCGATTCACCCGCAAAGTATGGAAACTACCGCCCACAAAATTGGGATAACAAATTTTATGGCACAATGAGCATCCGTACTGCTTTGAATAAATCTAGAAATGTACCGGCAGTCTGGTTACTTAATAGAATTGGTGGCCCGCAAGCTTTTATTAATGAAGCTGAACGATTAGGTATAACAACATTAACGAACAAGGCTGATTATGGACTAAGTATCACACTCGGTGCAGGAGAAATGAAATTACTCGAACATACTAACGCATTTGGTGCTTTCGCAAACAGTGGAACAAAATACGATCCTGCGGTAATACTCGAAATTACTGACAGTAGAGGAAAAAACTTGTTCAAGCTTGATGCGAATAAATCTGCTAAAACAGTTTATACGCCACAAGAAGCATATCTAATGAATTGGGTTTTGTGCCAAATGGGTGGGCGACTAGATAAATCTTCTGCTGCAATGTATCGCGCACAAGGGCAAGTGATTTGCGGCAAAACTGGCACGACAACTGGTCCAAAAGATTTGGTTATGATTGGATATTATCCAAAACTAATCGTAGGTGTTTGGACAGGAAATAACAACGGAGCGTTAACCTTTGGAAGTAGAGGACAAGGCTGGAGCGAAAACGTGCCAATTGTTATAGTTCGCAATATTATGAATGATTTAGTTCCACGATATGGATGGGAATTCTACTCACAACCAGCCGATATATCTACGGGGTACATATGTCAATCTAATGGGAGATTGGCCAAGAAAGACGATACTTGTCCGAAAGAGTTGACCGTTTATATTAATTCGCGAAAGAACAGTATTCCCAAAAAATAATTCATACAGATTTCATTTAGGTTTAGCTATACTACAACATGAGAGTTTTAATTATTGAAGACGAGGAATCAATCGCAAAGCCTTTAAAAAAAGGTCTAGAACATAGAAATTTTGCAGTTGATGTTCAATTCGATGGTGAAACCGGATTGCGTGAAGCAAAAATCAACGAATATGATTGTATAATCTTAGACTTAAATCTTCCTGGTATTGATGGAATTACCGTAGCGCAGGAATTAAGAAAAACTGGCAATTCAACTCCAATACTTATGTTAACAGCACGAAATTTGAAAAAAAGTTTGTATGAAGGATTTGAAAGTGGTGCAAACGACTACCTCACGAAACCGTTTGATTTTTCTGAATTAGTCTATCGTGTGAACGCGTTGATTCGCTCAAATTCGAAAAATTCCGTAGTTGATAAGATCTTACAAATTGCCGATATTGTCATCGATACAGCTGCCATCAAAGTTACTAAAGGTGAAGAGCCAGTAATTCTCAATAAAAAAGAGTATGGAATCCTTGAATATCTTTTCAGAAAACAAGGTACCATGGTTACTCAAGAGGAACTGCTCGAACATGTTTGGGATTCGAGCATCGATTCATTCTCTCAAACGGTTAGAACCAACATGAAAACACTAAGAAAAAAAATAGATCCTGAAAAGAAATTAATTAAAACTGTTAAAGGTTATGGTTACCTTGTTGAATAAAACTCAAACAGTAAATTCGCTACCTTTTTACAAAACAATTAGATTTAAACTTACTTTGTTGTACTCATCAATTTTGTTTCTTTTTAGTGCGACATTAGTTTTTGTTTTTAATGTGTATCTTAATCAATATTTTAATAAGGAACCAACCGAAAAAATTCGAAATGAATTTATATTTCTATTACCTCCACAACCATTTATTGAAAACTTCCAATCATTAAGAATAGAAGAACGTAAAAGGATAATCGATCTGCGTCGTCAAGATTTGGCAAGAATTCAACTCATCAGCATTTATTCACTAATTCCTTTAGCAGTTGGAAGTTTTGCTTTAGGATATTACGTTTCAGGAAGCTTTTTAAGTCCACTTGGAAAGTTGCGAAATGAAATTGAAGCATTGGAACAAAAAGATTTAGGAAAGACATTGTCTACTGGATCTGATGATGAAATTGGTGCACTGGTAAACAGCTTCAACAGCCTATCTTCGCGACTAGAGACAGCATTCAAATCTCAAGAACAATTCGTGCAAGATGCTTCTCACGAATTGCGAACACCAATGACAATTATTCAAACGAATTTAGATACAATTTTAGACGATAAAAATGCAACAAAAGAAGAAATTCAAGATGGCATCAGAGATGCATTAGTCGGTGTTAAGCAATTAAACAAACTAATATCGTACTTATTAGATCTCACGAATACTTCTGCAACTAATTTTACTGAGATCAATGTACAAACAATAGTTAATCAGCAAATTACAACATTAAAGGAATTAGCGCTACACAACAAGATAATTTTCGAACAAGAGAAATTGCCTGAAAGTCTTACGACTATAAAAGGAGACGAAGTAATGATAGGTAGGGTAATTTTTAATTTACTTGAGAATGCTTGTAAATATTCATCAGGAGATACTGAGAAAACAGTAAAGATTTCATATCAAAAAGACGACTCAATGCTGCAAGTTAAAATATCAAACCCTGGCATTGAATTGAGCAAGGAACAATGCATTAAGATTTTTGAGCGTTTTTATCAAATTGAACAATCACGAAACAAAAAAGTTGGTGGCTATGGACTTGGCCTAGCTATAGCAAAGAAAATAATGCAAGAACATAATGGCGATATATTCGCAAGTAGCGAAAAAGGAATAAATACTTTTACCTTGATATTTCCATTTAGTGATTAGCATTTGTTACGGTGTAGAATATATTATGCAGCAACGCGCAGAATTTTGTTCTAACGAAAGTTACGAAAGCATTCATTTTGTTGGTTTGCACACAAATGAAGGCCAAAGATTTGAAGGAATCGATTTCCGTAATGTTGAGTTTATTAAATGCGATTTTAGTAGCATCGAATTTGTTCGCTGTTCTTTCGAGAACTGTACTTTTAAGCAATCAACATTATCATTAATGAAGCCAACTGAGTCTAAATTTGATAAGGTAACAATCTCTCACTGCAAGCTAACGGGAATAGACTGGACGAGTGCCAATAAAACAATTACATTTGCAATACATTGCGAGAATTCAGATTGTAGTTACAATGTATTTGCCGGATTAAATCTGAGTAAGTCGAGCTTTAAAGAATGCAATTTTTATGAATCAGACTTTAGTGAAATAAAAGCAGTTTCAGTAAACTTCACTCAATCTAATCTTGAGAGGGCAATATTTCGTCATGCTAATTTGCATAAGGCTGACTTCAGATTCGTAAAGAATATTTCTTTTGATATTACTCAGAATTTTGTGAAAGATGCTATCTTCTCTCAAACAGAAGCAGAAATTCTATTGAGATCTGTAGGAATTGTATTATCAGATGAATTGCCACCTGAAAAGGAAGGCGAGGTCTAAAGGTCAATTTTATCAATTTCGTGAGTAATTCTGGTAACCATCTCGTGAACATTTTTCATAAGATTAAGTTCATCACGAAGTTGCTTCGCACCAGGATATCCTTTTAAATAAACCTTGAAGAATTTTTTCATCATTTCAAAATTTTTTCGTCGCCCCCATTTCTCATCATAATGTTGCAAATGCCGTAGTAATAACGCCAAGCGCTCTTTCGGAAGCACCTCATGGTCTTCACGTTGTTCAGAGAAGATCCATAAATTCTCGAAAATGCCTCTGCCAACCATTGCGCCATCAAATTTATATTTGTCAGAGACATCATAAATCTGCTGTTTTGTAGTTATATCACCATTGCCAATAAGAATAGTGTTTGGCGCGACTTCGTCGCGCATACGAACTATCTCGCTCGCCAATTCCCAATGAGCAGGTACTTTTGACATTTCAGCAACAGTTCGAAGGTGAATGGTTAATGCGTCAATTTTCTGCTTCAACAGAAAATCGAGCCATGACAATGTTATTTCAGAGAAACCTAAACGTGTTTTGATGCTAAATGCAAAATCATCATTTTTTGCAAAATCTGTAATTGCTCGATTAACCGCATCAATTACTTCTAACGCAAGCTGAGGTTGTCTTATCATTCCACCACCTGCGTTATTTTTTATAACATTGGGAGCAGGGCAGCCCATATTTACATCAACACCGTTAAATCCCAATTCAATAACCAACTTTACCGATTCATAATAACTCTCTGGTGTTTTTCCCCAAACTTGAGCGATGATTGGCTTTTCCGCTGGAAGATATTCGAATCTGTGAATGACGTGAGCACGGCCTTTTGGTGAACATATTCCATCACAATTGGTAAATTCTGTAACAAATACATCAGGACGACCTTGACTCATAACAATTTGTCGAAAAACTGTATCTGTCACATCTTCCATGGGAGCAAGTACAGTAATTGGACGACCTTTTTCTTGCGCTGATTTGCTTATATTCTTCCAAAAATTCCCCATTTGTGTATTATAGCGAATTTTCCGTATATTTTACAGCTCTAATCTCGACAAATAACAATCTTCAGAGTGATCATTAACAACCCCAATCGCTTGCAGATATGCATAAATTATTGTTGAACCTACAAACTTGAACCCTCTTTTTAATAGATCTTTACTAATCATGTCAGACAGTGGCGTTTTCGCTTGATAATCGCCAAGCTTCTTGGGTTTATTAACGATTGGCGTAAAATTTACAAAACCCCAAAGATATTTTGAAAAACTACCAAATTCATCCTGAATTTTCATGAAAGCCTGTGCATTTGTTATTGCAGAGGCGATCTTCAATCTATTTCTGATTATTCCTGAATTTTGTAACAATTCTGCAGTTTTCCTTTCGTCATATTGTGCAATTTTCTTCATCTCAAAATTATCAAATGCCTTTCTATAGTGCTCGCGCTTTGACAGTACTGTTCGCCAACTTAATCCAGCTTGAGCGCCTTCAAGAATGAGCATTTCATATAATTTTGCATCATCGTACACTGGTTTTCCCCATTCTTGGTCGTGATACTTAATGTATAATTGATCATCTGCAGGACACCACGGACATCTACATAAAATTGTATCTTTCTTCATGATTCAATTGATTGGAACTCAGAAGCGTCTACAGATATTTTCTGTAGTTCTTCAAGACAGCTTCTAATATCTTTTTTCAAAATCAAATCCCCGAATGTTTCAGTCTTATGATTTCTTCCTGTCTCAAGAAGTAACCAATACAAAAGAATTCTTGCATCTTGTTGTCGAATCCAATTCGAACCAAATCGTTTAGCAAAGGCTTCACTCATGGGGAGATTTTTGGTGTCAGCACGATTATTGTTTTTTGTCGATTGAACTGCTGGAACTATAAATCGTTTCATATACACGAGCCCATCATCTGGTGAGAAAGGACGAACCCAGCTTAGTGCACTAAGTAATGGCCTGCGAAATGTTACGCCAGTTTCCCACCAAACCAAAAGTTTTTTATTAAATTCTGCGCGTAATTCATTTACCAATTCAGCTGTTAATGCCGTTACACCTGATTTGAGCAATTTTTCGAATCGTTCTCTTACCTCAATTTGAAGTAGTCCAAAAGGAGCTTGCCATCTTGAACTTTGGGCCTGATTAAAAGATGAAAACAGTTTCCCTTTGAAATACTTTAGCTGTTTATTTTTTTCCAAATTATCAGCTTTGAATTGTCCTTCCACCAACTGAGAAAAATCTTCCAATACACCAGTTGGTACTTGATCTGCTTGCTGTTTCGTTAAAATGTTATATTCAGCACCTAATTTAAGAATTATCGAATGAACAGCATGTGTTGTTTCATGGGCGAGAGTTTCAATAAATTCTTCGGCACTATCAACAGAAGGTGTCATGACAACGATATTCACTGGCTTTCGCTCACTATTATAGGTATGCGATTGATAAGCTCTTTTGTTTGCAAATGGATGAATTGGCGCAAAGAACAGCTGTCTTGGCGTCTCATTTTGCGCAATAGGGAAGTATTGACCTATTAAATCGGTAGCATCATCGACCATTTCTTGTGTTTCACGTACTGTTCTCAATTTCGTGGGGAAATCCAATAATTGCGCCTCTTCTTGGGCAATGTCCAACAAATTGATGAAGCCTTGTTTTTTATATTTCTTATACGAATTTGGTCTTTCAGCCTTGAAATGATTCAATACTTCTTTATGCATTGCTGAATCATTTAAGAACTCTTGCAATCGCCTTTTTACCGTTTTAGCATTTGGATAATCAATTATGTCAAGAAATGTCTCAATGTCTAGGCCAACAGCAAACAACTCTTTCCAAACCTTAAAGGCTAAACGAATGGAATAATCCTCTAAAGTGTTATCAGATGAGAGAGCTTCGACGTAAGTACTGTAAATTAGTTTCTCATCATCTGTAAATTGACAAGTCATAAAATATTCACCGATTCGTGAAATATCTTGTTGAGAAATTGTTAATAAAATCTTGCGTATTTCATCGACATTTCGATTCAATTGTAATGCAACCGTACTTGTTGCAAATAGAAAACTAGCCTCTTGTACCGTTGTAGTGTACATATTGGCTGATGAACGCATTTCTTCAGTAATTCCCTTGTACTGATCTACTGTTTTCATTGTTTCAATTTCATACCGAGAATGAAGTATTCCTCTGATAATTGGAGCAATTGCTCTCTTCACTGAATGATTGAATTCTTTGTTAGAAGATTTCTTAATGAACTTGAGACTCAGTTTAATAACTTCGAGTACATTTTGATACAGTTCCTCAACAGTTAATCCTTGCCACTCCAATACTTTTATTTGATATGGTTGACGTTCGGGGTGTGACTTAAATTCATTCCATTCTTTATCTGACTTGACCAAATCATATTGCATTTTTGGGATATCCCAATAATAGTCAGTGTAATTGCCCAAATCTTCAAGAAACGCAATGAAGCGTTGAGTATCAGAATCACCAGGATAGTATGCTAACTCAATTGAAAAAGTTTTTAAGATTTCTTTCATTACTTCATTGTACTGAAGAAAGTGCTCTTACGCTAGCTTTTCGTCCAAGGCCTCATTTACCAATTTGTCGGCTGCCTTATTGTCTTTTCTTAACACATGAGTAAGTTTTGCAGTCGCAAACTTTTCTAGCAGTTCTTTTATTGAGGTAGCGTAACGTTTCAAATGCTCTTCACGAATCTTATAAATTCCTGTTACTTGTCTAATCATCAATTCGCTATCTGCGAAGATTTGAATGTTTTTGCAGTTTGAATAAAAGTTTACTACATGAGTAAGTCCACTTAGTAAGGCTTGATATTCAGCTTCATTATTCGTTGCAATACCAATATACTTTTTGTGCGCTTCAAGAATTTCGCCTGTTTCAGCTTCAATTACAAAACCGATGCCTGCATGTCCAGGATTGTTTCTTGAACCGCCATCTGTACGGAGAATTAAGGTTGAGTAGTTATCATTTGCCATTGACCGTATAATACCATGAAATGAATCTTGAAAAATACCTTTGGAATTACCTTGTTAAGCAAGGTCAAAAACTTGAAGAAACTAATAAGCATTGCTATGGTTGCGGTTCGTGTCGCTATTACGATTTCAGTTATGAATCACAACTCGAAGGAAAACGTCAATGGGTTGCTCATGTCATGGCAGAGAATGCCGGATATTCCGAGGAAATTACTATAGAAGCGTCGCCAAAAACAAAATATTATCGTGGTCGTATGGACTTCGTTGCGACAAAAGGAATGATCGGAATGCGTAGAAGTGGTGGGTTTAATAAAGTTTATGATGTTGAAAATTCGTGTATCTATGATGAAAATATCGGTGAGATACTTACCAAACTTCGAAAATTCAAGAAGTTTCCCGATTATGATTTAGTAACTCATGAAGGGGTGATTCGCTACTTTGTAACTAGAAAAACGCGACATAACGAAGTAGAACAATACCTACTATCTGTAGTTGTAACAGAAATTAAAGAAGATTTCGTAGATTCGCTTAAATCATTTCTTAAAGATGAAGATCTTTGGGAATATTTCACCGTGATCTGCATAATATTACAACCTTCAAAAGCAGATTTATCGTATGGAGAGGTCAGTACTTATCTAAAAGGTTTAACATTAAAGCAAGATCTCAAAATCGATAAGAAGATAGTTACTTTAGATATTGGGCCACAATCATTCTTCCAAGCCAATACCGTAATGTTTGAAAAAGTTTTAGAATATATGAGCGCAAATTTAGCAGAACACGAATATACGTATATATACGATCTATACGGAGGTGTCGGCAGCATTGGCATTGCGCTTGCTACTTCCAAAACGATATTGCACATGGCCGAGAATAATCCTGAGAATACAATTCTTTTTGAAGCAAACTGCAAACAAAATAATATTGCTAGTAGAGAAGTTTTTGAAGGTACTGTAGCAGAATTTCTTGATAACAAAGAATTTGAAAAAGATAATCTTGTAATATTCGATCCACCAAGAATCGGGTTAGAAGAAAAGGTTGCAAGGAAATTCTTAACTAAAAAGAATTTACCTAATACGCTCATATATATGTCATGCAATCCAGTAAGCCAGGCGACAGATCTCAAAATTCTATCTGAAAAATACAATATTCAAAGTATTAAAGCATTCGATATGTTCCCTTATGCATCACATATCGAGACGGTAGCGATACTTCGCCTTCGCTGAAGAACTGTGATACGATAAATCATGAGCTTGTCGCGTGTACATTTACTTATTCTACTATTGTTCACATTCATTTTACCTATTAAAACAGTTGCAGCCGAAGATTTAGCAAGTCCAAATTATAAACTTGTAGATCCAGAATTGGCGGCAACTTCAGGTGAAACCACGTCTTCTAATTACCGAACATTATTAACTGGTCAAAATTGGCTTACTAATACGCAAATTTCATCTTCGTTGTACAAAATCGGTTCTGGACAAGCCTATACATTTATGGCCAATACACCAAAAATTCGTTGTGCAGAAACAACAACAGATCAAGCAACAACAACTTGTACGGCTTTGCCAACACCTATTACTGCAAATGGGGGAATGCAAAGTGTTTGCGGCGAAGCAGGTTGTTATGATAGAGCAAAGATTGAGATTGATACACAGGGTAATCCAGCAGATACTCTCTATATTATTGAGATAAGCACCGATAATTGGACTACAGTAAACGTTATTGATGGAAATACTCGAGTGCCCAAACCACTAATTTCAAAATCAATTTCAGATTACAAAACGATGTCTGCATGGGAAGCAGCTCCTTGGAATTCATTCAATGTACTTGGTCTACGACCACAAACCACTTATCAAGTTCGTTTACGAGCGCTTCATGGAGATTTCACAGAGACTGCTAACAGTCCTACAAAATCATTTACTACTGCTTCACCAACGATGCAATTTGATATCAACATAGCAAACGCATTTAATTCTTCAACTAACCCTCCTCATGTCGTTAATTTTGGTAAGATTCTGCCCGGCACAATTTCATCGACATTTTTGCAGAATACCGTATATGTTAAGCTTTCAACCAACGTTCATACAGGTGCGTTAGTATTTGTTTCAAGTGCAAATAATGGGCTTTATAGTAATGATTCAAATTATACAATTCCCAGTATTGATTCGTTAGATCTTTCTTCGGAAATCTCCGGATTCGGTGCGAAAATTTCATCTCATCAGGCGATACCGAATACTACATTTGGTATTGCTACTCGCTACAATAATGGTGCATTAAATCAAATTGGTTCAATTTTATCAGCACCGCAGCTTCTCATGTGTAGTGATAGTAATGCAACACATGATTGTGTTTCAGGAGATACATCGTGGGTTGATTCTTTTGAAGCCAGAGTTGACTTACTTACAAAAGCTGCACCTAACACACCCTCTGTGAATGATTTCTCAGAAACGATAACTTTTACTGCCATTGCAAATTGGTAATATGATAACCGCCACCCCTGCAGAAATATATCTTGATAATAAAGAGAGTATTCAAATAACATTAAAAACCGACTTTCTACTAACAATAGACAATATTTCATTGCATATGGCTTCAGTAGAAAAGAATAGGCTAGTCACCAATGAATGTCACTTGTCACCAGCTAGTTTAAGAATTTCAAATAACTCACTCGTCACAATAAATCGTAACCAGCTGCATGAAGACATACAACGCTGTTCGCAACATTCTGGAGTACCAACGTTAAAAATCACTTCAAAAGATTCAAGCATTACCGATAAGTTTTCAAATATTGAAGAAGTTCTTCTCCCCATATTCGTGCTCGATTCAAATTCTACCTTACAACAAAGTAGAACAGCCGATACTATCACTAAACTGCAAAAGGAGTTAGCAATTATCGATTTTTCTTGCACTCCAAGCATATTGATTTGGCAAAATGAGGTCGATTGTAAGGGCACCATAACAAATACAACAGAATCTTATGTGTTGGCAACAATAACAGCATATGAACAAGAAAAATTTCCACAATTTGTTACAAAATCCCAGAAAATTATTGAACCACGCGTCTTACTATTACCGGGGCAGTCAATCTCTTTTCGCGACACTTTTAAGCAAGATTCGGTAGTGTTGGGCACAAAAAGTCAGGAAGTTTTTGTTGCATTCAGCGATCCAGCTGGAGGAACACCTTTCATCGCAACTGCAAGCAATACCACTTACTTGCTCTCATTGGGGTTACTTGTTTTAGTTACTAGCGTTCTCACCGTTTTGTTTGCTATACTGATGGTGAAGATTAAGAATAAATTTACTGTCCAAACCGATGTCAATAAAGGAACCGTTTAAACTACCGAAGCTCGATTATTTCGATATCTTTAGCATACTCATATGGCTAACACTTTTAATTCCAGCTGTACAGTTACCGAACAATAGTAGTTTCACATTTCTACGAAGTATCATTCTTATCTTCCTTATACTTTCATTTACTCTCTTTATTGCGATAAAAACTGTAAAGGAAAAAAGAATGTACTTTTACTCAGCGACACCAGGCAATATTTCGATGTTAGTATTTGCTGCAAGCATCGTTCTTTCACTTATCTTTTCCGCTTCATTCATTGACTCACTATTTGGCTATGATTTTTCATTCGCATCAAGCACTTTGGTGTTATTGGCGTTACTATTGCTTTACTTCACCCTTAAAGTAGCAGGGCTTTCACTTGAAGTCTCTATTTCAAGAGTTTTTTCTGCACTACCACTCACCATTATAACTGCTAGCTTTGTTTCACTGTTCGCATATTTTCTACCGGAATCTGCATATTATTCAGTGCTTGGGAATTATGCGACATATTTTACGTTCGCGAAAAGTGCACCCTTTGCGTTACTTGGTTCCTCAAGTGCAACGGTGTTATTAAGCGTGATCGCTTTGGTTGTCGCGTCACACCAAATTACCAACACTTTTAAACTTCCACTTAAGGTCAATTTTGATTTTGTTAGAAAATTTACAACACTGGTTTTATTATCAATACTACTTTCTTTCACGATATATACGAGTTTTGTTTCAACACAATTATTTTCTTTATGGAATTTTGTGATATTTATTATAGTTGGAATAACTCTTCTGTATTCGTATCTTCAACACAAAACTAAGCAAACGACCAGAACATTAGCAATATTCGCTAGTGCTATTGTATTGACATTCTCATTAGGTCTTCTGTGGGGTAAGGTAGGATTTATAGGCGCATTACCGTCATTATCAATTTCTCAATCTGAATCTACTGAAGTACTGAAACAAGCATTTTTGAATAGACAAATACCTTTATTTAGAGAATTTGTAGGATTTGGTTCGGGAACATATCCGTATTTATATCTGCAATATCGTTCACTTGATGCAGCAAAAAGTTATGGTAATCAGACTTTCTTTTTTAAACCCGCAACATTTATTGAGGAATTCTTCACAGAAACTGGGTTGATTGGGGTAATCTCACTATTGTCACTATTCATTATTGTTATTTACTCTTATGTAAAGGCCAGTAACAGGAAATCTTTGCTCTTGGAATTCAATATATTACTTATTATGCTCGCAAGTATTTTTATTGCACCATCATCACTCGCGTCAATTACCGTATTGATACTTGCATTTGCAGCATTTTTTGACAAGTACGAATCTTTGCCAGAACAATTGCCTGCAATAAGAGCTTTCGAAATCAAAGAGACTTTGTATACTAATAGATCAATTTCGCGAACTGGATTGGTTTTCATAGTGTTTTCAGTAATTGCTTCAGCCTTATTAATACTATCCGTTATTCCAGCAATGCAAACAATAATCTTGAACACGAAAGCACAATCGCGCCTCATTATTGGGCAAACTGAGGCAGCAAAATCAGTTGAAGTTGGAGCCAAAACACTCCAAAGCTCATTTGAAATTGCAAATCGACCTATTCTTTTATGCAGTAGCTGCACAACACTTTCGCCGTTACGTCTGAATTCGCTTATTGCATTAGAATCAATTTACAAAACCTTACCCGAAGATAAGCAAAAGGAGTCTGTTGAACTGCAACAAATCTACAACTTAATACTTGCAGAATCTTCTTCACTTTTCTCTAACACTAGTGCTCGCTACGATCATTGGTTATTGCTATCTCAAGCGTACCGATTACTTGCCGAACAAGAGAAATCCTCAACCTTCTATACGATGTCGCTGCAAAGCGTTAAGAATGCTCTTGTAAATAATCCTTTATCTATAGAAGCCAATTACGTTTATATCGATACTTTAATGACAATTGGCAACACGAATGAGATTAATACTGAAATTGCAGGAAGAATTCAACTTTTAAAACAGCTGGTTGGTACGCCAATTCAGTTACAATTAACTGAAGCTATTCTATACGCTAGAATTCAGCAATTTAGCACTGCTTTAGATATTCTTGAAAAGATCAAGACTGAAACTGAATCGTTGACAAGCTTTACAGAAGAGCAAAAGAAACAAGTAATTGATATCGTTAATGCACGAATCGCAGAAATCAAAAAAGCAGAACAAGAAGCTAACTCAAAACCACAACAAACAATTCAACCTTCTGCTCAACCAACGCGTACTCCAGAACCTACACCTATACCAACGAAATAAACCTCTGAACCAGCTACTATCTGTGAGAAAGCTATTTATGCTTACACACGGGCAGATTATTCGAATGCATATAGATCTTGTTGAATTAGAAGTTTACAAATGTATTGCGTTTTTTTAGCTGACCAATAAACTTTAATTAGTCTCAGTGACACGTCTCTTTTTAATTGAACTGAAAGCTGTTCAGCTGCTCTATACATTCGATATAGCTTTATTTGAGATACATAGCTATGTTGCGCGCCTTCGGCGCGCTGTCGATATCTTACTTCAATTGCATAAATCATTTCACGTTTTTGAGCGACAATATCGATTTCTAGGTATCCAATTCTAAAGTTGCGCTGAAGAATAACAAAACCTTTGCTTAGTAAATATTCTGCAGCAAGATTTTCAGCTTCTCGCCAAGTCATTCAATAACTTATCACACGAATTCTGACTACAAATGCGTAAAGGTGCGACGATGAATAGGTGACATACCTAGCTTTTTCAAGGCATCGTAATGAGCTACAGTACCATACCCTTTATGATTAGCAAAACCATAACCAGGGTATTCCTGATCTAACTTGACCATAAGATCATCACGATAGACCTTCGCAATGATTGATGCTGCAGCAATCGAATAAAAATTAAGATCACCGTGATTATATTGATATGTTTTACTCAGTATTGGAATTGTTGCTGTTTCTCCATCCATCAGTAATACTTCTGGAGAGAATGGCAATGACCAGTATGCACGTAACATTGCAATATATGTTGCCTTTCTAATACCAAAGCTATCAATTTCTTCAGAAGAAGCAATACCTATCGCATAATAGGGGAGAGTATTCTTCAATTCTTCTGCGTAGCGATTACGCTGCAATGCAGAAAGGGTCTTTGAGTCTCGAATTTTCGGAAGATAATCGTTTACTGAATTTACCACAGCAATTCCTGCAACAACTGGTCCGGCTAAACAACCTCTACCAACTTCATCAACACCGGCAACAAAGGAAAAACGTTGTAATAAATCAAACTCAATAGAGAATGACGGAAACTGCATTAAGATGCAGTTTCAACTGATGCATCTTGAGGAACTGCAACAGCCTTCTTGTCTTTCGCTTTAACTTTCAATGCTTGCTTACCAACTCGTTTTCTCAAATAGAAGAGTTTTGCTCGACGTGGAGCACCTTTTGCAAGAATTTCTAATTTCTCTAAAACTGGTGAATACAATGGAATAATTTTTTCAACTCCAACGTTATCTGCACCAATTTTTCTTACAACAAACTTCTTGTTTAAACCATAACCTTTCATTGCAACTACGACACCGCGGAATGGTTGCGATTTTAGGTTATCCATCTCATTGAAAACTTTACCTGCATCTTCGGCTTTTTTCTTTGCCTGCTTTTCTGCAGTTGTTAAGGTTTTCTGTACTTTTTTCAAAACGATAATTTTTGTGTGTGCAACAACAGTATCGCCAACGCGAACTGATTTTCGAACTTCCATATCTGGTAATTCTTTCGCAAACTCAGCTGCGACTTTGTTCATAACTTCAGCATTCATGCCGTAATAGTATCATATTATTTTGTCGAGGTCAACGCACTTGCCACGATTTGTATCAACTTTTCTTGTTGCTTAATTTTTAGTTCTGGTCCTAAAGGCAAAAGTATCAATTTATGCTTTTTTGACCATTCACAATCATCGAGCTGAGAAACTACAAAAAAGCCTTTTTGCCGCGCTTTATCAATGAATTCCTGCGCAACTTTGGGTTTCATAATTAGCGGAAATCCACGCAAATTACCGTAGCTAGCCACCTGTGTGAAGCCGTCTTCATCAGACTTTGAATAATCATGAACACCAAGCCACACTTGCTTATTGCACTGTATTATTCTTGAGAGTTTATCAAAATATTTAATCGATTGTGCAATTTTGATTTCAACAACTTTTTTTACTGCAATTCTATCGTATAAATGGAGAAATATTCTCCAAAGAGATGCAGGCTGAAACGAATCTCCTATTAAATCATTGTGCTTTTTTAATGTATTCTCTGCAATAATAGCTAAGCGCGTCGATCTAAGTAATTTGGCAAACCATAATTCAAATAAATATACATGCCAAAGCCAAAAAGCACGAATAAAATACGAGTATGGATAAGTATTCTTCCCTCTTTCTCGGGCATTTCTCGTATATATTGCGATAGCACCTGTAAACGGCGTTACTTTTCTAAAGCTATTAAGAATTAAACTTCTATCATTTTCTGGAAAGAATTCACCCGAGGGATACGGAATTCGATGTACCATATCTGTTACAAGTAGCGTTCTTATATGCAATGAACGAGCGACTGAAAAGGGTAGTGTAAAACCCATTCCTTCAGGAGAGAAATTAATAACAATATCGGGCTGTAACTCGTCAATCAACTTCCTGACTTCTACTTCATTAGCAACTAAATCTTTACCGACTTCGTATAATTTCACGCGATATCCATGTGAAATCATATTCTCAACTACGTCTGTGCAATAAAAGCTGGGAACCAAAATCAGTGAGTTTTTTCGGTATCCTAATCTTGGGAGTAAATCCCACAAAGCATCTTCCCACGATAAGTACACTTCACGAACAATTCCATTCGGCCAAACTTGCTTTTCTTTTTGCAAGTACGCAAATATGTTGTACGGTTGCAAGAAATACGGAGTCACTACTAATCATCAATTACTAATTATCAATTTTCGATTATAGCGCAAATTACTTTCGTGCTAAAATCTATCAATGGAAGTTATCAAGAAGTTATCACCAGAAGTCGTTAACCAAATTGCTGCCGGAGAAGTTGTTGAACGTCCAGCATCAGTATTAAAGGAATTAATGGAAAATGCAATCGATGCTGGAGCTACTGTAGTAGACGTCTTTCTTGAGCAGGGCGGGATAACAAAGATCGAAGTCCGCGATAATGGGAAGGGTATTGCGAAAGAAGACCTTGCGAATGCATTTGAACGATATGCAACGAGTAAACTACATAAGATTGAAGATCTTCAAGAACTTCTCACCTATGGATTTCGTGGAGAAGCACTTGCTGCAATAGCCTCAGTTAGTAAAGTTACCCTAACATCAAAACAGAAAGAATCCGACCCTAATCAAATCCATGCAACCGCTGGGCAACTTTCAGAAATTCAGCCGACTTCACGATCAAATGGTACAACAATAACAATTCAAGAGCTATTCTATAATGTTCCAGCACGCCAGAAATTCCTAAAATCGGAAGATACTGAATATAAGTACCTTTTAGAAGTTTTTCAAGCGTTCGCACTACTCAATGGAAAAATCCATTTTTCACTAACTCATAATGATAAATTGATTTATACGCTCCCCGCGACTCAAACTGAAAAATTCCCAATAGAACGAGTATCGCAAATATTTAAAGTCACCAAAGAATTACTTTTACCAGTTTCGCACGAAGAATATGGAATCTCTATTCAAGGAGTTGCATTACATCCAAAAGCGCTAGGAATGCAAGCACGGTTTACTAAGTTATTCGTTAATAACCGACCTATTGACGACAAAGGTCTCATGAAGGCCATCCAGCAAGGTGTTGCAGGATACATACCAGATACTTACAAAGCATCTGGTATTTTTGGAATTACTGTCGCTTCAGACCAGGTCGATGTAAACGTTCACCCTCGAAAATTAGAGGTAAAATTTATTAATCCGTTTAGAATATTTAGTGCACTAACTCATGCTATCAAGGCGACTTACGCAGGTTTAGTTGATGTCGAAATGAGAAATAGAGCAGAGCAAGCTGTTTCATTTACTCCACAAAATGCACCGTATGTCTCACCGGCTGCGACGCCTAGATTTGAACAATCTACTGATAAATGGCAACGCAAAGAAAATAACGCGTACGACAGACTCCGAAACACTCAACAGCCATTATTTTTTTCTGACACATCACAGGCATTTATTCCGCCAGAAAGAAACGACGCGAAGTCATCAGAAATTCCAGATTTTGTTAAAGAACAAGCTCGTGATTCGCTTTCAGAAGCTACAATTACCCCAATATTAGGACGTTACATCACGGTAGCCTTTATGGATGAAGTATGGGTTGTCGATCAACACGCAGCTGCAGAAAGAATACGTTACGAAAAATTCAAAAATTCTTATTTGGAAGGCACTCTATTAGAACAACAGCCTCTTCTTGCACCAATTTCGATTCACTTGTCTGAACAAGAAGCAACAATTGCAAAGAAACATGAATCGCTATTCATGCGTTTAGGTTATTCCATCTCATTTGTTGAAAATTCATTGCTTATTCACGCAATACCAACGTTCATGCAAAATGCTGACATTGAGAATATGCTCCGAGATTCGATTGCTGAATTAGTCGAACATGACGACCTCTTTTTAGAGCCAATAATTGGCGATTTTCAAACAAATAAAGATTTGAGCCTCATTATTGCCACCATGGCCTGCCACAATTCAGTACGTATGAATCAGCGAATTTCGCCACAAGAGGCGAGAAGCATTATGACCGATTTACTGAAGTGCCAGATTCCTTTTGCCTGCCCTCATGGCAGAAGAGTCGTATGGAGGCTACAAAAAGAAGAAATTGACAAACAATTCATGCGAACTTAGCCGTTCACTTTCTGTTTGTGCTTGACCGGTACCAATACTACACCAATCGAATTGCCTGCAAATCTACCTGCTGCAATGTCAGGATTTCCTTTTCTATCATTCGAGAGGAAGTTGATTGCATTTTGGGCCAAAATACTGAATTCAGTCAATTCAAGATTTTCATTCCTCACTCTAGTTTCTAGATATTTTTGAAATAATTGCCCTAGATCATTTATTATGTCGAAAGTTGTAACAGGCAAGTGGAGTGCTTTTGCCGTTGCAAGAAGAACTGCATTAATATTACCTGTTTCCATTTTCTGTGTTAATCTAAATTGCAAGTCGCTTGATTCTAGAATTTGATCGAGTAATTGGGGAGTGCGTGCTTCAGAAACATTAAGATTATCATATCTTACAAAATCAATCTCACTGCTTACGACATAAGGAATTACGTGTAATGAATGATTATGGAGTAATTCACCAATTTCGCGAATTCTTTGACGCGTAACTGTTCTGTCATATTTTTTCACATGATCACAATCAATTACGTAATACAATAATAATTGTTTTAGTAAGTCAGGTGAAACTTCAATACTATAATCCCTACGATTGAGTTGTTCTTGCACAATGACAGAAATTGCAAATGCCACGTTATTTAAAACCTCGTTGGTGACTCCATCATAATTTACATTGCCCGACAATGCTTCTAAATAGGGAAGTCTACAAGCTTCTTCAATTTTCTTACAGGCAAAATAAGTTCTCATATATTTCGATAAATCTGGTTCTAGAGGCATTGTTGGTAAAGGATAAGAAATCTGGTTAAAATTGATTTTATCGATTTCTGCTTCAATCATGGCAAATTCTTCTGGCATTGTTTTTTCAAATTTAATAACTTGATCTCTCAGATACTTTTCTGTTGTAGTATTTTTTCTTTCTTGATTTGAGCTTTTGGGCACTAGACTAATTTCTGCCTGAATATTTGTTATTGTCATAATTGCATAAAAGAATATAAGTCCTATATTATGCTTTAGTTTTCTGGAAAATCTTGACATAGCAATAATTTATCTCAAAATCAAACCTACGATGAATTTTGGCGTTCAAAATCGTTGCTCTTGAAAACTACTCTTAACTTTGCGATAATTCACTTATGCCGGGGTGGTGGAATGGCAGACACGCTACCTTGAGGTGGTAGTGCTCGAAAGGGTGTGGAGGTTCGACTCCTCTCCTCGGCATTTTAGAAAAGATTTCATAAACTTCTGATTAACAAGTAACTTATGGAATGTTTTCTAAATACCAAAATGTGAGGAGTTGAAACTTGAGGAAAACGTAAGTGACCTTACGGTTGACGAGAGCGGGGCTGCGCCTAACAACCTCTGAAAATTCGATGTGCAATTTCAGTGATGAATCAATGAAAGAAGATGAATCCTGAAATTGGTGGGTTGCCGACTCCTCTCCTCGGCATTTCTTATTTTGTTTTTCCTTCACATTTTTTTTCTCAACTATCATTCGGTTTTACGCTCTTACAAGTCAATCCTTGGTGTTGCGCACAAAACAATAAAAATGAGTGAAGCGAAAACAAGAAGAAGAGAAGTTAAGTTGTGATGAGAGCGGGGCTACTCCTAACATCAGGAACTTTAATAGTCGTCGTCTACTGGGAATTCCCGGTGTTTAGCATGTCCTGATTTACCTTTTTTCTTTGTTATTTTTACATCTTGTGGGGTATTCCTCTCTTTGCCTTCTGAAGCTAGTAATTGCTGCACTTGATCTTTAATCACGGGTTCGAAACTTGGTTTGGCCTGCAAAGCTTTTAGGAATGTACGAGCTTGTGAATTACCAGGATTTCTTTCTAAGAAATCTTCAAGTAAATCTACCAATTGTGGTTCAATTTGAGGATACAGTTTTTTAAAGGAGTCATCGAATGGCGCCTCAAATACATTAACAATAGACAAAATAACTTGCTTGCCGCATCTCACAATATATGCCTGAATATTTCTAATATTCTGCGCTAATAATGAGTTGTTTTTCGAATTATTCAAATTTAATGAAAAAATTGCCCATGACTTTCTTCGCAATTCATCGTTAAGACTCCACTCATTTTGAGGTTTTCGCCCTAAATCATTCATACCTGAAACTATCGAGCTGAGTTCACTCTCATCCAGAACTTTAGTACAAAGATCAATTGGTGTTACGGCAAAAGAAGCTGCATCATTATAATTGTTTAACGGAATATCTCTAAAAAGTGCTGCTGCAATTGTTGCCTTTCCGCTCTCAACATCAGACTGAAACATTATCCATGCACCTTGGCGAGCTAATGATTCAAACGTGTCAAGTGCTACTCTTACTGAAGATTCATCTCCATGTTGAATTGCCTTTTTTTCTGAATTTTGTAGTTGGGAGAATACATTTGCATCATTCTTTCGTCTGATTCTAGCTATCTGTTCATCAAATGATAAATCTCCTAATCCGATTACAAATGCAGACAATCCTTGACGTGCATTCTCAATATGCATAGCATTAATTTTTGCTTGACCAGCTTCTTTTCTAGCTGTTCTATTTCGAGTCATATTGAATTGTACTATAGGCAAGACTTTCCTGCCACAAAAAATATGATATAATTCACTCATATCGGGGCGTAGTTCAGTTGGCTAGAACGCACGGTTTGGGACCGTGAGGTCGCGAGTTCGAGTCCCGCCGCCCCGATATTTTATTTTCAAACCCTTAAAAACATTGATAACTCGATGTTATCAAAATGTGTATCACATTGTCATCCGTTTTTCTGTCAAAAATTACAAACGATGATTTAGCTAATTGGTTGGGCATTACTTTGCGTTCGTAAAAGTTCAAATCCTGTCGTCCCCCATTTTTTTGCTATAATCAAATATGAATAAATGGAGAAAGCAATCATCTAAAATACTATTCACTCACCCGCGTATCACTTTAGTTGAAGATACTGTCACAATTTCAAATGGTGATGAAATTAAGTATCTAAAATATCTAGAAAAAGGTAATGCTGTTACTTTAATTTGTAGAAATAAAGAAGGGTTATTCTTACTAACAAAGGAATTCTATTATCCAATAGATGATGTAGTAATAGGATTTCCAGGTGGTGGTGTATCTGAAAATGAATCTATTGTTGATGGCGCATTAAGAGAGTTAAAAGAGGAAGCGGGTTTAGTATCTAATGATATTACGAGTCTAGGTTTTTTCACTATGAATGCAAGAAGGACATCTATGAAAAATTATGTCTATTTAATTCAAGATTTCCAACAAAGTGATATAAAAAGAGACCCTGAGGAAGATCAGTTCGAGCTAATATGGTTTTCACAGAATGAAATTCAAAAGAACATACAGGAAAGTAAAATATTTCATAGCTACACTCTTGCTGCGTGGTCGTTATATTTAGCTCATCTTAATTAATAATATTTGCTTCGGAAAGTTATAAAATTCTGGCAAAATTGCCACTTGCCTTTTAACTCGTCAAAAAGGAATAATAACTTACTCAAGAGTTCGGAAATTAGTTCGTAACGAGTCCCGCCGCCCCGATATTAAAATTTCCCTGTTACGTTATTAACAATTAGGCAATTCCGATATTCTCTAGCGCTTGTAAATGTATTTCTTGTTCTGTAATATGTTAATACATTAGTTTAGTAAGTGCTTATGAAATTTCCTTTCATAAAGAAACTTTTCGCGTTTCTTGCTGTTTTTACCTTGATTCTCACTCAACTAAACCCAGTTCATGCAATAGATTACACAAATACTGATGCAAATAAAGTTATTGGCCAACCAGATTTTTCGCAAAATCTATCATTTAGAAAAGGATTGTGGTCGCCAACAAGTATTCATTCTGCAGATGGAAAACTCTACGTTTCTGAATATGGAACATGTAGAGTTTTAGGATATAACACTCTCCCTACAACTAATCACTCAACTGTCGATTTTGCCATAGGAAAAAATTCTATAGACGTAGATTGCATAAACCTTGGAGTTGCGACATCCACAAACAATGCTGAAACTAAGCGCGTATATATTTCGGGCGGAAAGATGTTCGTTTTAGATGGAGGAAATAACAGAGTATTAATCTATAATACTATTCCAACCGCGAATGGTGCGACTGCCGATGTAGTTCTCGGTCAACCCAATTTCACAACCAATACCGTTAATACAGGTGGAATTTCAGCAAGTTCATTAAATATTACCTCAAATGCGTATTTAGGCGATTTATTTGTAGACGGAACGAAACTTTTTGTCGCAGATTCAGTTAATAATAGAGTATTAATTTGGAATACTATTCCTACCGTAAATAATACCCCCGCAGACGTTGTATTAGGTCAACCAAATTTTACTACTAATACTGCCAATAATGGAGGTATCTCTGCGAGTAGTATGTATAGTCCTCGTGGAGTATTTGTAGATTCTGGAAAATTATATGTTTCAGATAGAACAAATAATAGAATATTAATTTGGAATACTATCCCAACAGTAAACAACACCCCAGCAGATGTTGTTTTAGGGCAGCCAAATTTTTCGAGCGGTACAGCAAATAACGGCGGAGTTTCAGCAACAAGTCTCAATGGGCCACATAAGATAGACATTAAAGATGGTAAACTTTTTGTACCTGATGCAAGCAATAATAGAATTCTGATTTGGAATACCGTACCAACAACAAATGGCATCCCTGCGGACGTTGTATTAGGCCAGCCAAATTTTACTACAACAACCATAAATTACGGAGGTATCTCAGCAAGCAGTTTATATGCACCTATTCACACCTTAGTCGTTGCTGGTAAACTATATATTGCAGATTCTGCAAACAATCGCGTATTAGTACATAATACTGTGCCAACGACTAACAATGAATCAGCTGATATGGTAATTGGTCAAGACACATTTTCTCAGAATTTACTAAAAAACGGTGGAAAAGAAGTTTTTAGCTATCCGAATCACCTAATTACTCCTGACGGAAAATTGATAGTAGCTGATGCATATAACCATCGTTTACTAATCTGGAATGCCATGCCAACTACCTCATATCCTTTGTCACCGGATGTAATTGTCGGTCAACCTGATATGTTAACCGCCATTGCAAACAATGGTGGTATTTCAGCAACTTCACTCAACATGCCTCGTACACCAATGTTGTGTGGCAGCAAATTATTATTATCTGATTATTCGAATCATAGAATACTTATATGGAACAGCATTCCAGCGACCAATAATACTCCAGCCGATTTAGTTTTGGGGCAACCAAACTTTACCAGCAATACTGCAAACAATGGAGGCAGATCAGCGAATTCATTGTATTATCCTCAACTTTCTATATGCTATGGAGAAAAATTGATTGTTGCTGATTACGCAAATCATCGAATACTTGTCTGGAATTCGTTTCCGACAACAAATAACGCTCCCGCAGATTTAGTCTTAGGACAACCAAATTTCACCAGTGGTACCGCAAACAATGGAGGTATTTCCAATAAAACTTTGAATGGTCCAAATTCATCAAGCATAACAAACGATGGTAAACTTATAGTAGTAGATTACTTTAACGCAAGAATCTTAATCTGGAATACATTTCCAACGACATCCTTCGTTGAAGCTGATTTGGTATTAGGACAGCCAAATTTCACTAGTAACACAGCGAATAATGGTGGCATTTCGGCAAAGTCATTATATTGGCCACAAAATATTTACTATGATGGTACTAGATTACTTGTAGCTGATTACGGTAACAATAGAGTTTTAGGTTTCAACAGCATCCCGACCAGTAATTTCGCTGAGGCAGATTTTGTTATTGGGCAGGAATCATTTACCACTTCCGTTGAAGAAGTCTCAATCAATCGAGTTCGAAGACCTATCATGGTAAGTACTTACAATGGTAGAGTATATGTTTCGGATAGTAACGATCGCATTATTGCTTTTCCCTTCGGCCCCCAAGAATCAGCAGTAGAAGCACCTGCAAAGACCTTAATCCGCGATATCA
>CAZGEO010000003.1:0-35176 GCA_964525295.1 uncultured Candidatus Saccharibacteria bacterium
AGAAAAGAGTCAATGAATTGGTATCAGTGTTTAGCATTGCAGAAAGAAGACAAATTTTTAGTCCATTATTCCAATCATTAGATAGTGATTTTTCATTGAGAGTAAGTAATCCAAATATTGAGAATCGTGAATTTCTAGTTAATAAACCTACGAAGGCATTAAAGAAACAAATTCTTCCGTCAATTGAAAAAGAGAAAAAACATACCGCATTTGTCGTAGCGTATGTAGATGATAAGGTTACAGGAGAGGTGAGTAAAAATTCAATTAGAAAAGTTTTGGCGGTTGAACCATATAAAAGAAGATACGTGATTGATGGAGATCGTTTCTTTTCCTTTAACCATGATTTAGTAATGCAGGTTAGGAGAGAGGAGGGACGATTTCTTGTAACAAGTGATGAATTAGATATAACTGTTTGGGGAGATACGTTTGAAGCTGCCGAAGAAGCAGTAGGCTTTACAATTGGAAGGCTCTATGATGAGTATTATAATGAACCTGATGCAAATCTAACTATCGGGGCAATTGATTTAAAGAATACGCTCCATTCCCTAATTAAAAAGCTTGCACAATGAGTGTAAAAAAAGCAAAAGATATTGAAACAGCATTGCTGAAAAAAGGGTTTAGATCAGAATGTACTGCGAGAGGGAATAGCCATAGGTTCTACACACTGTGGATTGATGGTAAAAAAACAAGAATTAATACGTACCTAAGTCATGATGGAAAAGATTATGGAGATAAATTACTTACTGAGATTAAACGTCAGTTAAGATTCTCTGATAAAAAACAATTGCTTGAGTATATCGATTGTCATATGTCAGAGGAAAAATATATTGACCATATAAAGCAATCTGTTGCAAATTATTAGCGAGTAATCCAAGATAATTAATCAAGTAACTCGTTCCAATTGCATTTAAGCGCTTCCTGAATCTTGTATACAATCTCTAATGAAGGATTAGCATCACCTCTCTCAATTCGACTCAGATAGTACACGGTTATGCCAGTTTTCATGGCAAGTTTCTCTTGTGTGAGTGAATTTTGTACGCGTATTTTTTTAACATTCTTTCCGAAGGATACAATCGCTTTGTTCATACAGTAGTATCCTAGTACTAGTCCTTTACAACCATATTCTACAATGCTAGCATTGTAGAATAATTTACGTCGGTGAAATTATGAAAGATACAATAAACCTGACCAGATATATTACATATGCTATTGAGATTGCAATCGCCCTTGGAATTGTATTTGCCAGCATGGAATTATTCCTAGTATATGCCTTTATTCGGACTATGATATTTGTTGATTTACAAGTTTCAAGCCTGCGAAAATTAAGTCGAATATATCAATTAGTAAATGAAGCAAAATTATTCGCGATTACAAAAGCATTGAAGATATCAGTCGATGATATACAAAAGATATTTGAAGCAAATCTTGAAGAAAATATGACAATTGAGCAAAAGGAAGAAGTTGAGCGAGATATGCGCGAACTATCGTAAGTAGAAATCTCCAAAGTGAGGATTGCACATATGTTTGCAATAAGCGGTTATTTACTACTATTTGATTAATAACCTTGGACAAAAGCGATGTACACTATTTTGTTACTCCGGAGTTCAATGAAAGGTATTCACCTCAATATGAGATGGTTGTAATATGTACTGTGATAGATAACAACAAACCAAACTCCAAAGAAAACCTTGCCTTGCAACTTTTTTATAACAGATTTTATGATCTTTATGAAAGTTTATTAAACGATGATTTTCAGCATAACCACGAAGAGAGGTTTTGTAGAATAAGAGAGATTTTTTCGGTCTACAAAGAATTGTTAGGCTATGAGCCAATTAAACAATACTTATCATATATGAAGAAGGGCGGAAGACCGCCATTGGAATCAATGATTGCAGACGAGTTGTTTAGCTTCATCAGAAATGTACTATTGCACTTCCCCATATTTGATACTTGGAATGAGGTTTATATTACAGACGAATTAGCTACTTGGAATAAAGTAGGTACAATTCATGCATTCCTTGAAAAATGCACAAAAGTGAAAATTGATAATAAGGGAGTGATAAAGTACAGGATGTGGGTTGCGTCAAAGAAGAAAATGACTTACGTTACAATACAACTTCCTAACCTATATAGCGGAGATAAGATGTATTTGAAGGATATAGTTGAAGAACAAAGTGGAGTCATTTTCTGTATTGCTTTGATGAGACGAGTACTAGATACACAGGTAGTTGAGGAGAATGGTACAGATATAACGATAATGTCACAGGTATACCTACCCTTAAAGATAGACAAAGACAAGAAATAAGTATTGGATCAATCAGTATTTGTGGAAATCCGACTCCCTCTTGTACATATAAACTAACTAGTTATCAACCAGTTGACAACTAGTTGAGCAGATGTCGATATCACGGTTCGTTTGTGTTAAGTATAAAAAAGATTTGAAAAAAAGTACTTTAGTAAACTACCAATGTATTGAATAAAAGTGAGTCTAAACAAAAAATAACTATTAATTTTTAATATTTTCATTTACTGCAAACTTACGTGGTGTCGTTTATGACCGAAATACCGTTATAAATGTACTGCAAGAAATTTAAGAATGCGATCGTTTTGGTGAAATTTGCTATAATAAATCCTAGTAGAATAACGCCTCCCGTGGCAATTATGTCCTGAATCATGGGATGCCAAATGTTTTGGTATCGAGCGTAGGAACTATTGGAATATGTAAGCCAATTGTTTCTACTATGCGTTCAAAGAAAAGTTCAACAGGACACAAGAGCAATCCAAGTAAACCCAATGTCATTCAGTTTCTTAAGAAAATTGAAATTGATTGTCAACTGAAACAAGATGATGAAATTGCAAGATTGAGAAAGGAAAAAAATAATCCATATCTGTATAAATTAGGCGATGTGGTCTTTAGTTTGTGAGTAATTGCGGTATTATTACTTATGGACTTTTCAATTGAGAATGAGACATTTGACAATGAAGTATTACGATTAGCACGTATACGAGTCAATAAAAGTATGGCCAAACGGAATGTGCATAATTCAGATGTAACACCCTTATATGTAGTATACGCAAGAAAATCAACGAAAGGAACTGAAAAGCAAGAACGATCTATTCAGGATCAACTTGCAGAATGTAAAGAATTTGCGAAAAAGAACAATTTGAGATATTCAGATATATTGGTTGAAGAGGAGAGTGCAAAAAAAGCAGGAAAACGAGAAGTGTTTTATGAAATGCTTGATGGAATAAAAGCAGGGAAATATAACAGCATTATCGCATGGCACCCAGATAGATTGGCTCGCAATATGAAGGACGCAGGGACAATAATCGACATGATTGATATTGGCGAAATTGTAGACCTCAAATTCCCTGCGTATACATTTTCTAATGATGCAAGTGGAAAAATGGCATTAGGTATTCAATTCGTGCTTGCTAAGCAATATTCAGATTCGTTATCCGACACTACAAAACGTGGGGGGAATCGAAGTGTTCAAGAGGGGCGTTATATGGGAAAAGGTAAGTTTGGGTATGAGATTAATGCGAATCAACATTTCCGAAAGAAAAAAGATGAGTTTGAAGTACTTAGAAATGCGTGGAATTTAGCATTAAAAGGGTTCTCAATCAATACCATTGTTAGGGATTTAGGATTAGAAAAGTATGAAGTGGATTCTAAAAAATTATCTAGGTTATTTGCTGATCCATTTTATGCAGGTGTGTATTGTTTTGGCGATAATACTGTCGAGCTTAAGAAAGTCGACAAGAAATTCGAGGTAATGGTAACTTCTTCGGAATTTCTTAAGGTAAAAGGATTGCTACACAAGCGAAGATTCCAGCGTACAAAAATTAAGAATACGATACTTGCGCATTTTGTTAAGTGTGGATATTGTGATCGTTTTATGTCTCCTGGTATTTCAAAGGGAAGATCAAGTAACTTCTTCTACTTGAATTGTATGAATAAAGAATGTGAAGCAAAAAAGAGTGGAAAGATTAATAGAGTTCGTGGATACATAGTAAGGGATAAAATTGTAGAATTATTGAAGAACAATCTAAATGTAACTCGTGAATTTTATGATAACTCAATTGATGCTTATAAATTGTCATTGTCATCAAACCTAAAAGACTTAGATGCTGAAAGGGTAGACACTTTGGATAAAATTCAAGACCTTGGCGATAGGTTGAATAGAAAAGAAGAAAGTAAGGAGTCGTCGAAAGATGTCAAAGTAAAAGAGGAAATTGCATTAGAAATTGACGAACTATATCGAGAGAAAGCGGAGTTAAAGTTGAAGCTAAAGAGCATAAAGAAGAAAAAACTGAACCTTGGGCTTGAAAATGATACTGAAATCATGACTTTCGAAGATTTTTTGAACCACTGCCAAAACCTCGCAATTAAGGTAGAAAAAGCCGAGTCACATGAGGTCATGGATGAAATAGCCAGAACTATCTTTTTGAACCTTACTGTAGGTGAGAAAAAAGTACGGAATTATGAGCTACAAGAGCCTTATCGAGCATATGCTTTTTTGGGTACTATCAAACATGGGGTGGCTGATGGGATTTGAACCCACGACCACCTGTTCCACAGACAGGCGCTCTACCACTGAGCTACAGCCACCACAATAGCGAATTATAGCAGGAGTTGTTGTGCAATGACAATCATACTCAGTATATTGAAGTAAATGCGCCAAAATGAATTTCTATTTGCCATAGTTGAATAAACAAGCCCAGCTTCGCTCTGTATATCCAAGAAAAGTTACCAATTCCTTGAATATCTCACCTTTTTCGCGGTATAATTCTCTATAGAAAAAAGCATAGAAGAAAAAAAATTAAAAAAACTCGTTTTTTTCCTCAAGCTCGATATTTTCCTCGAGAAGATAAAAGGAAAACCATTTTCCAAGACTTTGTACGGTATCAAAACATTTAGCGATCAGATGCAGAAAGCCTTTGATTCGGAATTACCAGGATTTAATATGCTGGAATATTATTATGGCGTAGCATTTGGAGAATGCTCATTTGAATATTTTACCTTACCGAATACAAAAATTATAGGTTCCACGGGCGGTGATGGTACTGCCTTCGCTCTCTGGTTTAAGCGTGAAAATGATTTCGCAAGTGCACCAGTAGTCATTTTACAACCTGGTAGCGATCCATTGGTTCGTCTTATTGCAAGGAATGTCGACGATTTCATTTCCTTCTTATTTAATTATGAAAATACCCAACAATTTGAAACAGCGACCCCATTACTAGATGCCGAATTTTCTGCGACAGTAGAGCAGGAAGAAGATGAACTTCGCACGAAAGCTTTGTTCCCAATGGTGGAATATCTTTTAAAACCCGCAATCGGCTTGAAACCAAAAGCAAACTATGCCGAATACTATCAGCAATTACAAGAAGAATGTGGTGAGTTGCAATTACAATTGAATAAATCGATTAAGTTCGACTAATAATACAATGCACCCAAACCAAAAAAACACATTTGCTCCCTCACTTGATCCACAACTTGAGGTTCTACGTACTCGTCATCGACAGCCTGATATGCAATCATATTATGAAGGGCTAGAAACTCGTTTTCGAATGACCGAAGAAGGGCATTTATTATGTACCTATCGTTTGCCAGATCACAAGCGCCGTGAAAAAGATGTTTCGGAATCGTTTAATGAAGTACTTGTACTGAATGGTGGGCGTAATCCACCTTGTGGCGATTATCATCTATACATCAAACAACTACTAGAAGAACCTTCGTTGAAGGTAGATGAAGTAACTCAATTATGGTTTCCTTTTACACCAAAAGAAGCAACTAAAAACGGTATGATTGTAGATCCAAACGCAATATATCGAGAATTGGCTTCAATTGACAAAACGTTGAGTTTACCAACACCGCGAAATCTAACGATTGCGGGTTTTTGCATAAGCGCTGATGCCATAATCTATGCAATGCAGCAAGGCCTTCTTGCAAAGACGTCAATTAATTCAATAGTATTACTGAGCCCAGGAACAATTCTACCTGAAGGGCAAGAAAAGGCGCAAAATATCTACGCTCCATTTAGAAGTGTACGTTCAGCTCGTATTATAAGAACTTTAGCAAAAATCTTACCCGCACATAGATTTGAGACTCCAACAAATATCGATGATATTGCTACCTCTGTAGAAACGACCTTTAGTGTTTTTAACTCTTCTCAACCGGTAACAGTTGATGAAAAAGTTCCAAAGATTACTGTCGCTTGGGTCGCTCCGAAACTTGAAATTATTTCAAGTGGAGGCATGTCTCAAATAGTATCGCAGTTGCAAAGTTTTGCCAGTAAAGTAGTTGTTACTAAGCTCGATGGCGCACATGGTGGCGCAGCCAATGATGCATTCGCCCAATCATATCGTGATGCGATTATGACTGCCTTACCTTCAAAAACTTCCCCAAATCCGCTATAATCCCCAATGCGTTCAATCTATGCGTGGCTAAAGAAACTTTCTTCAGCTAAACAATTCTTTCTTGCGAGAACCGTTTACGACTGGTCAATCTTTGTTTTTGATACCTTTTACATGACCACAATTTTCAAAGAAAGTGGCGAAATTCGTGATGTTGTGCTCAATATCATAATTACCTTACTAACCATTTATGCAGGATATGTGCTCGGGGCAATATTTCTCAAACGGCTTGGCGTAGAGGCTAATTTGAAGTTAAGTTATGCGCTGTATTTGTTAACTGGATTTATTGGCATCTATCTATCGCAAGCGGGCTTAGTGTCATTTTTCTTAATCTCAATATTTCGTGGTCTTTCTGAAGGGTTCTTCTGGGTTTCTTCAAACTTTGTTGAGTTAGTGGGGGTACCTAAAGATTCTAGAGGAAAAATTTACAGCATTTCTAATGCTTCGTATGGAATATTTTCGTTAATTGCGCCAGTAAGTTTAGGATATTTGTTGACGACATTTAACACTTTTCTCCCGATTTATGCACTTTTTAGCCTGTTTTGGTTTATTGGATTACTGCTTCCATTTGATTTTAAGATCAATCATCAAATATCTTTCTCTTTTGCGAAATTTAAGAACTTGTTTAAGCAACCCAAAATTGGTCAGTACACTTTATTGAAATTCTTACAATCAACTATGTGGATGCTAGATTGGTTTAATTTTGCGGTAATACCTTTTGTTTTGTTAGGTAATGAATTCAACATGGGAGTATTGCTAACAATTTCAGCGTTAATAAATATTGCAATCTCTTACTTTACGCGAAACTTGCATATAAAAAATAAGGCAACGTGGGGTGGATATTTAATTCTTGTATCGAGTGCCTTCTCGGCATTATTTGCATTCAATTTTACTGTTTTCTTCCTGTATTTATCGAATATTGTTGCTACATTAACCGGTTCAATTTCTATGCCAGCTGAATTTGATTTAAGTGTGAGAGCGACAAATATTATCGAGAATGATGAAGGAATGGGTAATGAGGTCAATCTCTATCAAGAGTCTGTTTATACTGTTGCTCGTGTCATATTAGCAGCAGTCTTGCTATTTCTCGGCACTTTGTTTGATAATGCAACGCTTCTGCCAGCGCTCATTATTGTGTGGGTTATTCTGCGAATTGTTGTGTATGTCTTAAATTTCTGGTTAGTGAAACCTCACAGGGCTATACATAGCTGAGAGAGAAACTAGTTAAATCCTGAATATTTTGTGCCACTTTTCGAATCCTTGTAGCCTGAGATTTGACTGGTTGTGTCTGGTGCAACAGTGAATTCTAGATAACGAGTAACTGTCTCTTCAGAAAATTCTTCTTGAGCTTTGCTTTGTCTGATTTCAAATACCTGTAAAAGGCATAAATCGTTGCCTCTAACCACGGTGTCTTGTCCTGCTGAGCTAATTCCTCCAAATGAATATGATTTGGTTGTATAAGCCATTTGTGCCGTTGTATATAGTCGTGGTTCGGAATTAATGTCATAGCCCATTAGGTAAGCGTAGTTTTGGGCATCATCGTCGAGCTCTGCAGTGGTCATGAGTGATAAAACTTCGATACTTTTGTTCTGATGCGCTTTCATGAATTTTGTAGCCTGTGATTTCATGGCTGAAGCAATCGAATTGCAAGAAAACTGAGGTGTGGTCGTTTGTGTCGGAGTTAATGTTGTGGGAAGTTGTGTAATTTCGGTAAGTTCTTCAGTTGGTGCAATGGTGTTAGTAACGCTGAGAACTTCTGAATCATTCGATGATTGTAATGTTTTCGATTGAGCTGACTGTCGGAAAATGAAAAAAATTATAATTGCTAAAATTGGAATGAGAAGTATGAGAAATTGTTTCCGCATTCCCGAATTATATCGCTATTTTGATTGACAGTCACTACCTAAGTTTGTTAGAGTAACCAACCACATATAAATTACTTGTAGCGTATTAATGGAGAAATCAAACGTAAAACCAGCAGATTCAGTCACAAAAAACACCTCAGAGGATTATATTACTATCGATTTTCGTGGATTAACCTTGCCCTGGGCAATTGTATTGAGTACAGTAATTTTAACTCTCGGAGTCAGCACAGCTTTGTATTTTGGTCTAAAAGCTCGACCAGTAACAACGACAGGCACAGATGTTACTGAAACTCCAGAACCAACTCCAGTAGTGTTAACTCAAACGGAATTCGATGCAGTAGCAGCAGTTCTTGCGAATCATCCATTCAAAGGTAACAAAGATGCCCCGATCGTAATTATGGAATTCGGTGATTATAGCTGTACCTTCTGTAACAAATTCTTTGCTGAAACGGAACCATCATTGTTCAACGATTATGTTAGCACTGGAAAAGTCGCTTTTTACTACAATGATTATCCACGAAATGCTTCGGTTGCAGATGCTCAATACTTCAGTATTTGTGTCGCAAAAACCTATGGAAACGAAAAATTCTTTGCGTATCATGACGAAATGTATAAAAACTTGGCTACTTATTATGCAACCTCAGCATTTGATACTGCAAAGTTAAAAACATTCCTGAGCGCAAATGGCATGGATTATGACAAGTTGAAAACCTGTGCAGATGGTGCAGACGTACGAGCGCAACTTGTTGCCAATGGTGAATTGTTGAACAAATTAGGTCAAGCGAGCACGCCAATGTTCTTCGTTGCAAAAAACAATAATGGCAAATTGACAAATGGCGTTATGATCGAAGGTGCTCAACCATATGCAGTATTCAAGCAAGTTCTTGATAATTTATTGGAATAGCAAAATGAAGTTAAAGCTTACCTATCCTGCAGTTACGCTCGGTGCTAACATTTTCGGGATTTTAGTTTCTTCATTTCTTTGGTATTCTGAAATTACTTCCAATGTTGTTGGTTGCTTAACTGGTGGTTGTATGACCGTACTATTGAGTGAATATTCAAAGATTTTTGATATTCCTATCGCAGTACTAGGTATTGGTTTTTACGCGTTTGGAGCACTATTAGCATTCATAAGAATTTATGACATGCATCCGTTGCCAAAATTACTTTCTTGGGCACACGGTGGATTCAGCATCTTTGGGAGTATCTACTTTTTCTACCTAGAGATTGTGAAAATTCACGCAATTTGTTCATGGTGTAAATTCTCGACAGCAACAACAATTTTTCTTTTGATTATGGTAATTATGGAAGTACGCAAGGCAGGAGGCGTTTCTGCACTCCTTGAAAGCATTAAAGCGCTAATGCACGAAGGTATTAAAGCACCAAAGCTTTGAAGTAATAGGTCATTAAAGTATTGAGGCATTACAAAACTGTTGTTGATAATTGAGTATTAATAATTGATAATTGGGTAATATGGTTTCTCAAGAACAAGCAACACTTTCTTCTGGCATAATCAGTGTTTTAGTTGGCTATTTACTGTGGTCATTACTGCAGGCCGGCACTTTTGTTCCTTACGATGCGGTTGGTAATCCTCAGTTTACCAATATTTTAGCTTTTATGATGTTAGTAAGTATTTTAGTAAGCGCATTAACGGTAGTGCTTGTCGCGTTGGTGTCGAATGTGAATGCGCGAATAGTGAAATCTGAAAAAAGACTTGAGTCAACGGCTCTCGGTATTTTGGGGCTAGCTGTTTGGGCACATATCGCTATTTTCTTGGTTTTGCATGTGTTTCATCTCTTTCCTTGGTGGGGAACTTTATTGAGTTATACGGTTTTTTGGGGTATAGTTATCTATGGCAGGTTCAAAGACAAAAACAGACTCAAAAAATACCTTGCAACAGGTGATCGAGCAAGAGAAAATCAAAAAACCATCGAAATTCGAGGTAAATAAAGTTATCTTCGAGTGGGAAGCTCCAGAAAGACCAGTTTATGTTATGAATGGCGGTCAAAAGGGTGCTTTTACCGGTGGCATGGTGCTTCTGGGTTTGTACTTTTTCTGGGTTGGGCAGCCTCTTTTAACTATTGTTGCTGGCGCTGTCTTCTTTTTACTCTTTGTTCTAATGAGTGTGCCTCCGCAACGTGTCAAGCATCAGCTTGAAAAAGCAGGAATTCGTACAGGCGACTATCTGTATACGTGGGATGATATGCAGGGTTTCTGGCTTGCCGAAAAAGACGGTTATATTATGCTTTATGTCGAAACTCGGTTAAATTTTCCTGGTCGATTACTCTTCATTGTTGAAAGTTTTGGCGATGCAACTATTATTGTTTCGTACCTAACGAACTTTCTAGAGTACAAATTGCTGAGAAGTAAGCAGAGTGGTCTAGAAAAGTTTCTTGAAGGTACTTATGTTAGCCCAACAATGTTTTTTTCTGCTCAAGATGTAACAACGGCACAAAAGAATGCTGATTTGCGTGATGCGAGAGCTGCTGCAGAAGAAGAATCAGAAACATCAAAATAATAATGACAACGACAACGTATAAATCGATCACAATTAACAAGGTCGAACACGATACGATGGTAATTTCTTCGACTTTGTCGAATTTGACCGTTGTGTTTGATCCATTTCAATCACATGGCACTCTTCACAAACAGAATCGCGCAGATATTGTATTCATCTCTCACGACCATTTCGATCATTTTTCACCAAAAGATATTGTCGCAGTCGGTGGCAAAAACACCGTATATGTCTTTCCCGCTTCGATTCTTGATAAAGTTCACACTTTTTTAGATGTACCAGAAGAACGTTTGATTCCAGTTGTACCACTTGAAGAATACACCATTCAATCATCAGCCGGTACGGTGCAATGCATGGCAGTTCCCGCATATAATATCGATAAGAGATCTCCTCAAGGTTCGTTGTTTCATCCAAAAGAAAAGGAATATGTTGGATACATTATTACAGTTGATGGCGTTTCGGTCTATTTTGTGGGTGATTCTGATCCAATTCCCGAAATGGATGCCTTAATTGGTCAAGTCGAAGTGTTACTTTTGCCAATTTCGGGCGTTTATGTTATGAATCTGCAAGAAGGAATAGAGTTAACTCAAAAACTTGCGCCAGCTTTGGTAATTCCAATGCATTATGGGTCGGTTGTAGGAGAGGCCACCCTAGGTGAAGAATTCCGACAGCAGCTTTCAGAAGCTGCCCCAACTATTACAGTCGCTGTCTGATATGTACAATGCTGAATTTATAAGAATTTATCAAGAAACGAAGTTGAAACTGTACTCTTACGTTTTGTATAAAACTCGTTCGCAATCTGTTGCAGAAGATATTGTTAGTGATGTATTTGTGAAATTTCTGAAAGAAGTGCAATCGAATAAAGACATACTCGGCTATGCGCAAGCTTGGTTGTATCGTGTCGCAGGAAATATGATTATTGATCATTTTCGCAGTTCATACTATAAAACGACCAATTCAGAGACTGAAATTCAGCAGGTAGCGGGTAATGCAACAGAAACATCGGAATCAGATGCTGATGTGTTTGTTGCTGAATATAACGACATCTTAAATGATATTGCAAAAGAAGAGCAAGAAAAATTAGTTTTGGAATCTATGAAAAAGTTAAAGCCAGAAGATCAAGAAATAATCGAATTAAGATTGTTTCAAGAGTTACCTTTTAAAGAGATAGCCGTTATATTAGAAAGCACAGAAGCAGCGGTAAAAATGAAGCACTCTCGAGCAATCGAGAAGCTTAAAGTGATATGTCAGAAAGAATCATGAACGCAGAACAAATAGAAAAATTATTGCAACAAGCGTTAGGTAAGGTTAGTTCGTTTGTTATGTCTTTTGTGCAAAAGCGCGAAGAACAAGTTTCCTCTCGATTAGATGCGTTATTGGTAGAAAAAGCAAAAGAAGAAGGAATCAACATAGCACTAAAAAAACCATTTAACTGGTTAAAATTTTTTGGTTTAACAGCAGGTTCAGCAGCATTTTTAGCTGGAGCGTATTTCATTATTTTCTTTGTTCCTGGTCCTTGGGTTCGATTTATTGCAAAACCACAGGTGGTTACCATGCAATTAGAAAATGTTGAATTCTCATTTAATGGGGTTTCTGCCGATAAAAAATCTTTGACAATAATTTCCCCAAAGGCAATTAAAGGTGCACAATTTGTTAGCGCGAATCTTGAAATTACACCAAGAACCGCAGTAAATATCTCACTCGAAGAAAATAATACGAAAATTGTTGTGACCGCAAATGAAACACTTGCAGAGGGCGTTGCCTACACAGTTTCATTGAAATCTGGCGTTTTATTTACCGATGGTACGTATTTGGCAAATGAACAGGCATGGGTTATACCAACGAAAGCATCATTCGATGTTGTTTCGATTTCTCCACGAGATGGTTCATTTGCTTCTAGTAATGTTGCCTTTGAAGTATTGTTTACGACAGACGAATTTGAACTAGATGTTGCGAAACAAAATATTTCATTATTCCCAGCAATTGAAGGTACTTATCAAAAAATTGGTACTAGAATCGTTTTCACGCCAAAGAATGCGTTGCAGTCGAATGGTGTATACACTCTTGTCGTTAACGCAGGAATGAAAGACCGTAATAATAATCAAATTAAGCAAGAATATCGTTCAACCTTTACAATTACGAAAGAACAAGAATCGAAAGTTACTGCACCTTCGTTTTCACTATCTGCCAGCCCGATTATCAATGTTGCTGGTGGTTCTTATGGCACTATGATTTCGGCAACAAATATTGGTCAAGTGAAAGTTGAATATTTCAAAGCTTCTTGGGCTGATCTGCAACCTTATGTAAACGAATATATGCAAAAACGAGTCTTAAATCCTGAGCCAGTTGTTGCAGGAAAACAAGCAGAATCAACAATATCACTAAAAGGTAATGCAAGTAATGAATATTCAGTATATACAATTCCTTACGAAAAACTCGCCGATGGCGTCTATGTCGTGAGAATTTCTAGTGAAACTGATTCTAAGTTAAGAACTTATCTACTTGCGTTCAAGTCACCACTTGGTGTTTATGCGTCAACAAGAGAACTAACCGCCAATGTTGATGTCTGGGCATTCGATTATGCTACGCAAAATCCTGCAAAAGACGTTACGATAACTGGTGCAAGCTGCACAAAGAATTCTTGTAGCACGGTAAGTGAAGTAAGTCCAGAAAATGGGAACGTTTTACTGAAGGCTGACAGAAAAATTTCATACATTTATGCCGAAAAGAATGGTCAGGTGGCAATACTTTATGCTGGGCAACGATATAACACGTTTTTGATGAGTGATGAGGCGCGTATTGATCGATCAATCTTTGCTCAGGTTATTCAAAATAAGCCAAAATATCTTCCAGGCGATACATATAAGTATGTTGTGTTGTTAAGAAAACATAATCAAGGGAAATACGAAAAGTTACCTAAGAACATGAAATTTATTGTTGCACTTTGCCCAATGTCGGGAACTGCAACAGATATTTATATAGCTGATGAAAAAACTTTAATGGGTGCGTGTACATCGCTCAAAGAAGTACAAAGTAATGGTGATAGCCAATTAATCGATGTCTTAGAATTATGGCAGCGTAATGAAGCTCAACGTTTGGTAGTTGCACAAAAAACAGAAAACGGATTGAACGTCGTTGTAGATCAGTACATCAACATTGCTGAATCTGATAGACCACAAGCGAGTGTTTCAGTATCGTTAAATAAGTCAAGATTTGTTGGCAAAGAATCAGTAACGGTGACTGGGCGCTTAACTAATATTGCTGGCGCTGGTATCGCAAACAAGTCTGGAGAAATTGAAATATCATTTAGGGCGGTAGGTGATAGTAGAAATGACCTGGTAACCGATATCGTTAGAAATGTCTCAACCGATAATTCAGGAAACTTCAAGACAACTATTCCGTTGCCAGCCGACAAAGCGAAGCAATATGCCTATGATATGTATGTAACTGCAGAATTTCGTGATGGTGAGAACCTTATTTCAGATTTAGAAACAGCGTCATGGGATCATGGAGAAGTATTAACTTCAGAAGTTACGGGTAATAATCGAGGCGACTACGCCTCAATTGGCTCATCACCAATTATTCAACTCAACTTGCGTAATCCAAGTAATAATGAACCAGCTAAGAATAGAAAAGTTACCTTGACGGTAACCAGAAGATATCAGGTAGAAATCGTTGGCGATTATTATTATGACGATATAACGAAAACCACAAAACAGTACATCAATTACGAGAATCGAGAAGAGCAGGTATTCAAAAAAGAAAATGCCGTTTTCTCAGATAAAGGCGAGTATTCCTTTGAATTGAAAGATGTTAAAGAGGGAAGTTATTATCTGCAAGTCTTTGATTCAAGTGGTGATTGGGTCGTACGAAATGATACTCAAATTCTTTGGACAACTTCCGCAAATCAATTTGACACAGTAAATCGCGTAAATGAATGGGTTTATGAGGCGAATTTTGATAAAGAGTCCGCAACAATTGGCGAGAAAGTCACGTTAACAATAGAAAGTTCTTACACGAAAACGAAGCAACAGATAGCTATGATTTTCAAGACAGGAGAAGTGATCGATTGGCGTTACATCTCGCAAGACACGCGAAAAATTGAGATTCCAATAACAGAAAAAATGCTTGGTGGATTGCAGGTTTGTTTTATTCATCCGATGAAAGCATACTCTTCGGAAGATGGTGAAACAAAAACTTTTCTTGGTAATGTAATGAATGTCGATTCATGCGCATATTTATTGGTTGAGAACAAAGAAAAAGAGCTCAAGATTGAAATGATTCCTGAGAAAACGACGATTGAGCCAGGCAAAGAATCGAAACTTGAAGTCAAAGTTCAGAATAGCGATAATAAAACAGAACCTGCCTTACTTGGTATTACTGTCGTTGATAAAGCTGTTTATCTTGCAGAAGACGATACCGTTGAGAATCAGAAACTGCAATTATATCGTGACATTTATCAGCAATTTAGCGCTTACTCGGGCATGAGCTATGCTACCTTATATGCGCACGATTTGCTTGATCAATTCGGAGGTATGGGGGGAGCTGGCGGTGAAGCGAATGCGGTTCGCAAGGAATTTGATGAAAACACTTATTGGAATGCTCAAATTTATACAGATGTAGACGGCAAAGCAACAATAAATATTCCTTATAATGATAGTATTACAACCTGGGTGGTCACTGTTTGGGCCGTTACTGATGATTTCAAGGTTGGATCTCGAACTATTGAGATCTCAGCAAGTAAAAATGTTTATGTTGATTTGGATAAGCCCGAAGTTTTACGTGTAGGTGATTCTTGGAAACCGTATATTCGCGTTGTAAATACTTCGAATGAACCTTTCTCTGGAACACTTGAAGCAACTTGCGATGGCTGTTTGAATGACAAGGTGAGTTTGTCAGTTTCGCTTGCAGCCCGTTCGACCGCTGATGTTGTAATCGACGCAAAAGTTGCAAAAGAAGGTAAGTTACCATTTACAGTGAAGTTGACACAAAATGGAAATTTTGTTGATGGATTAACGTATAACATTGTTGCACGACCTCTTGGAGTACTCGAGCCAATGTCATTGCAAAAAAGTATAAGTAAGAAAGATACTGAAATTACCTTAAATATTCCTGAAGATGCGAATGTTGTGTTTGGTTCGTACACCTTAAGTATCGGCAAGTTGCCAATTCTGAGTGATCTTTCTACAACATTACAATCAGCAAATGCTACAACTGATGATATTTCTGCACGACTTTTATCGCTTGCAACAATTGCGCTTCACGATGCATATGGCACAACCAATTTAACTGAAGAGCAAGTTCTGAGAGATGCACAATATTATGTAGCAGAATTGCAATATCGCATGTTGTCGAACGGTGGTTTTCCTGTTCTCTTATCTGGAGGCGAAGATTATCAGGCAAGCAGTAATGCAGCAATTGCAATAGGTGTTGCAATGAAAGCCTTTGGCGAACGATTAGTTGTAAACGAATATGTACTCAATTTAGTTGGAACGTATCAGCAGAAATTAATATTGGCAGATACGGTGGCCTTAGAGGCAAAAGCTAAAGCAGCCTACGCGATGGCCAGCGTTATTCCTTCTGAATCATCAACGTTGGTAACTGCTTTACTCAAGGCAAATGACATTAAGACTGCAAGTGTTGAGAATTTATCGTATTTAGCGTTGGCGCTAACTGAAATTGGTGCAACGTCAGATGCTGGAGCTGTAACTACGCAGCTTGCAACAATGGTTAAAGAATCTGCAGGTTTACTGTACGTGCCTTCGAAAGAATCGATATTATCAACAACTGTATTGAGCGCGTTATACAGAAAACTAAACTTTTCGGCGGTCAAAGTAGAGGATTTAGCGAAAATGCAACAGTGGGTATTAGCGAATTGCGTTACATGCGCAGGAAAATCGAATGCTGCAATTGCGACCTATTTATTGGCTTCTTCATATGCTGATTCTCAACTCGGTAGCGCCAGAGAAGAAGAATACGCATTGTTAGTAAATGGTAAAGAACTCACAAAACTTTATTATAATGGGCAATCTGCCAGTTTTGACTTACCAATAAGCGAATTGAAAAAGGGTGAAAATAGCGTTAAGTTAGTATCTTCTTCAGGTAAGGCGGTGTTTGTAACTATCTCGGGAAATCACTATAAAACTGCTGTCTCTGCCGTTGTTGACCCAAGTCAACGTATTGAAGTTGCATATCTCGGTTCTTCGAATCGCAATTTTAAGTTAGGCGGCAAAGGATATTTGCAAGTTACTATAACTGCGCAGGAAGATTTAGCTTCGCAGGCTGTAGCAATTTATTTACCATCAGGTTTAACAGATGGAATTTATTATTTTTCTGCAGATTATTCGAAATTACTTTCGCAGGGAGCACTCATTGCATATAAGAGTAATTATGGCCCCAAAGTATATCAAACGACAATTGCTTCAATGAAAAAGGGTGAGAAAAAAATTGTGTTGTTACCAGTTATTGCCGTACGTCAAGGAAGTTTTGGTGGAGAAGTTGTTAGGGTACTGAGTACAACAGGTAAGGGAAGTACTGTTGTAGGGGCGAATGTGAGCGTTAATTAGTTGCACGAATTAGTTTTTTATTGCATAATGATGTAATGAAGAAGTCGTTCACCGAAATCCGCGTCTTAGTTTTTGTAACGATAGTATTTACCGTCCAGGCACTTCTGACGTTGTTTTTACCTCGCGTTTCGGCATGGACTGCTACCGATGCGCCAGTATATAGAGAAACTTACGGTGGTTTTGCAACCGATGAAATTCATAGACCAGGCGAAATTGCCAGAGATAATCAAGGGAATTATTATGTAGCATTTGCAGTGTTGGGGAAAGTCGCAAAATATGATGAAAACTGGGAGCTTATACGATATATTGGCGCTGCTGGAACTGGAGATGGACAGCTTGGTGGATATATAGTTGGTTTAGCTGTTGACTCAAATAACAATTTGTTTGTTGCAGATGCGTTAAATAATCGAATCGTGAGATTTGATTCGAATGGAAATTTCATAAACAATATTGGAACGTTCGGTACTGGAGATGGGCAGTTTAATAGACCTGCCGATATCGGTATTGATAACAATGGTAATATTTTCGTTTCAGAATTATCGGGTAATAGAATTCAGAAATTCGACGCAAATTGGAATTTTCTAGTAAAGTGGGGGACTACAGGTACTGCTGATGGGCAATTCCGTACCCCAGTAGGATTAACTCTAGATACAAGTGGAAATGTTTATGTCATTGATCAGATTAATAATCGTATTCAGAAATTTACCAATAATGGCGTTTTTATTACAAAATTCGGGGCTCAGGGAAGTGGAAATGGTCAGTTTTTGTATCCAGTTGATTTAGCAGTTGCCTCGAACGGCATGATATATGTTTGCGATTCTTCAAATAATCGCATTCAAGTTTTCAATGCAGATACAACATACGTTTCAACATTTGGGAATGTAGGAACAACTCAGGAGCGAGTTAGTTCACCATACGGAATGATCATATTGGCTGATAGTTTTTTGATTGCAGACATAAACAATAATCGCATTGCCCAATATTCAGATAGTGGTACCTGGATTGGTGAATTCTTATCGACAAGTGCTGAGCAAGTACGTTTTTTGGGCGCTTATGGATTGTCGATTGATTCCCAAGATAACTTGTATGTAGCAAGTTATACGGCTAACCAGATTACCGTGATATCAAAGCAAGGTGAATATTTACGAACAATAGGCACATCAGCAATGAATCAGTCAGGATCAGCAGATGGTCAATTTTCCTCGCCAAATGATGTGCATGTTGATAAAGATGGTAATATCTGGGTGGCTGATACCTATAATTACAGAATACAGAAATTTGATTCAACTGGAAATTTTCTATTAAAATTTGGAACTAATGGTACTGCAGATGGGCAGTTTAACCGACCAACAGGAATATCATCTGATTCGGAAGGTAATATTTATGTTGTTGATGGTTCGAATAATCGTATTCAGAAATTTGACTCTAATGGTAATTTTATTCTGAAATGGGGGACTGCAGGTACGGGAGATGGTCAATTTAATTTTCAATTGAGTTCACAGGTTAATGTAGATCAAGATGATAATGTTTGGGTAGGTGATTGGAGTAATAAACGAGTGCAAAAATTCACAAAAAATGGAGTATTTCTCTTAAAGTTTGGTACCAGTGGAACAGGAAATGGACAATTCGCAGCAAGTGGTGGGCCACATGACCTGGCGTTTGATGATTACGGTAATATTTATGCCACAGATTTGTATAATTCGCGAGTTCAGGTATTTGATTCCGCGGGAAATTTTGTCAAAAAATTCGGAATAAGGGGCGATGGGCCAATGCAATTTACCTACCCAAGTGCGATCATCTTTGATTCGGTTGGTGATCTGTATGTAGCAGATGAATTTAATTCTTCAATTCAACGATTCACGTTTGATCGCGAAGCGCCAACGATAAACATTGCGAATCTTGCATATGATTTGACAAATAATTCAGATGTCACCATTTCTGGAACAGCAGTCGATTCGTTAAGCGCTGTCACAAGTGTTGTGTATCAGGTAGATTCGATAGCAGGAACTTGGTCAAATTGTACTGCCCAAGATTTGAATTACAATGCTTTGAATGAAGGTTTTATTTGTGAATTGCAAGATTTGTCGCTAGGCGAGCATACGATATACGTAAAGGCTACCGATTCATTCACAAACATCTCGACTGAATCAGCCTATACGTTTGTAATTGAAACGACTCCCCCAACGGGAACGGTGATGATAAATAGCGGAGCGGTAGAAACTAATAATAATAGTGTAACGATTCAAGTGTCGGCATCAGATAATACTGGCGTTGTGAGTGAGATGATATTTTCGGAAAATTCTGATTTTAACGGGGCAAACTGGGAATCATATGCAACAACAAAAAGCTTTGTTATGACGAATACGGAAGGAATTCATAGAATATACGCCAAATTTAGGGATGGAGCAGGAAATGAATCTTTAGCTACCTATGATGAGATATTTCTTGACCTAACAAAACCTACAGTCATTATTACTAATATTGGTCTGATGAAAAATATTCCCAATAAAACTCCGCTCTTCTACTACTTTGACTCACAATCACCAAAAATCAAAGGAATTACAGAGGCAGGAAGTAAGGTAACGTTTCGTTATGAGACGAATATATTTGAAACAACAGCAGATGCGTCAGGCAACTATTTAATAACGATAACAAATTTGCCAAGAGAATTGGTGATACTTGCATATACTGCCACAGACAAAGCTGGTAATCTTTCGGATACCAGAATAGTGAAGTTGCTCATAGGTGTGGAGAATTTCCCTCAAGCAAGCGCAGCGATTACACCTGAGCTTGGTGTTATCGTGACTCCGACGATAGAAGAAAAACCAACCGAAGAACAGCAATTCCAGGTATTTGAATTGTATGATGAAGCGGGAAAAATATTAACCAATGTTGAGGTTAGCATAGATGGACAAAAATACAAATCTAGTAAAGATGGGAAGATTAACGTTGAAGGAGAAGTTACCCCTGAAATGAACATAAAAGTATTGATTGGAGGAGTTGAGGTTGACGGAACAGTACTGGGGCAGAGGATTGTTGCGAAAATTGCTGTTGCGGAAATTCCGCAAGAAAAGGAGAGTGATTACTGGTGGTGGCTGCTTTTCATTGTTGTCGCGGGTATTATTGCTTACGTCTTTGCTAAGCAACGAAAGATTCAGCGTAAGTGACGAGAGCTTTTGTTGACGCTGTCATTTTTCTGGTGTATAATCCCCTCAGCCATGTCTATTAACACCATTGCAAAACCTCAAAACGCCAAAATTAAGGTCGAAAATGAGCCACGCAAGGTTACCCCTATAAGTCCTCAAAAGAACGAAGAATCTGTAGAAATTGAATTGAATGTTCCTGTTATTATTCTTTTTGCGCTTGTTGCAATTGGCCTTATTTGGGGTATTGCAACTTTAGTTCGAAATGGTGGCAATATTGCAGGAACAAAATTCCAATTACCTGACACTTTAATCGAAACAACCGCTGATGTTACGGTAACTTTAGATGATGCTGTAATTGAAGGTTCAGACTCTGCTGAATATGTATTTATTGAATTCAGTGATTTTGAATGCCCATTTTGTCGTATTTTCTCGACTGGTATTGATCCACGCTATACAACGAGACAGGTCTCTACACTTTCACAAATACAAAAAGACTACGTTGATACCGGTAAAATGAAGTATGCGTTCTTCCCGTATGCGCTAGTTCCTTCACATCAACCTGCAGCAAACAATGAAGCAGTTGGGTATTTCTGCGCTAAAGATATGGGTAAAGGTCTAGAATTTGCACAGCAAATTTACGAAAAAACACAAATGAATGGTCTTGGAATCGACGGAAAAGGTGCAGAAAGAGCAGCAATTGTTTCTGTTGCAACTTCACTTGGTTTGAATGAAGCAGAATTTACCTCTTGTTTTGACAAAAAAGATATTAAACGAATAGATACGATAAAAGAACGAATAAATGCCGAGATTCGTAAACCATGGACGGCACTTTTCAGGGAGGAGAATTTCGGAACTCCTGCCTTTGCGGTCTGCAAAATTAGTGCAGAAAATCCGAAGCAATGTGTGGGTAAGGCGTTCGTCGGAGCGTGGCCTTATGCAGACATGAAGGAAGTTATTGAATCTGTGCTTGGGGAGAAACTATCAGGAACACCAAGTCCAACAACAACAAAATAGTTAACTTAGAAAGGAAGGTTCATGGCGAAAATACGTCAACGACTTAACCTCTCAAAGAATAAGTTCCAGTTCGAATTTCCGGACTTCTTTGAGGCGCATCACCGCTCGTACAACTGGTTTCTTGAAGAAGGAATCAAGCAATTACTTGCGAGTGTCAACCCAATCAAAGACTCACTCGAAAAGATGTGGAGTCTTGAACTGCTCGACTATTATTTTAAAGATCCAGAGTTCTCGTTGAACGAAGCATTGGAATACGACTTGACTTACAGTCGCCCAATGTTCGTTAAGGCAAAGCTCACCAATCTTAAAGATGGTGAGGCAAAAACTCAGGATGTTTACTTCATGGATGTTCCAGTTTTAACTGAACAGGGGCATTTTGTAATCAATGGAGTAGTTCGTACTGTACGACATCAAATGGTTCGTTCAGAAGGTGTCATTTTCCAGGAAGAAAAGAATCCATTGTTAGTTTCAGCAGGTGAAGTAAATAAAGTGGTTGCACGATTAATTCCATCACGAGGTGCTTGGTACTTATTCGATGTTAACAAGAAAAATGTTATTACCATTCGCTTGATTCGTCAGAGAGTTAAGATTTTGGTAACTACTTTACTCCGCGCACTTAAAGGTTATTCAAATTCTCAAATTATCGAACTCTTTAAGCAGGTTGACCCAACCGGAAAGTATATTAAGGCAACTCTTGACCATGATAAAACAACTTCGAAAGAAGAGGCAATCATGGATATTTATGCGAAACTTCGACCAAACGAAGTTGCAACTTATGATCGAGCTAACCGCTACGTTCGTGGTTTCTTCTTTGATTCACGTCGTTTCTACCTTGGTCCAGTAGGTCGTTATCAATTGAACCAGAAACTTGGTGCAAGCTTGAAAAAGCCAAAGATGTACACGAAAGATTTGATTGCAATTCTTCGTCGCTTGATTCAAACCAATGAAGGTAAGTATCCAGTAGATGATGTAGATAGCTTGATGAATCGCCGTGTTAAAAGCGTTGGTGAAATCTTGTTTGAAGTTGCAAACGATGCAATGTCACGATTCGAAAGAAACGTTAAAGATCGTATGAGCCGACTTGGAAACGAGAAAGGTATTATGCCAGCAAGCTTAATGAACACAAAGACAATTTCTGCACAGCTTGAGTCATTCTTCAGCATGTCACAGTTGTCAAAGTTCATGGAACAGCAGAACATCTTCGGCCAAATCGAAGAGCTTCGCCGTTTAACAGCAAAGGGGCCAGGTGGTCTTCAAACAAAGAATGCAGGTTTCTCTGTTCGTGACGTTCACTTTTCACACTATTCACGACTTTGTCCGGTTACTTCACCTGAAGGTATTAACGCAGGTCTTGTTACCCACTTTGCAGTTTATGCACGATTAAACAAATATGGGTTTATTGAAGCTCCATTTAGACGCGTTAAAAACGTTGTTAAAGCTGACGCTTCAGAATTGACCAACCGTATTCTTCGTGAAGATTTGGAAGTTGGTAAGAAAACAGTTGCCAAAGGAACTTTTATTGATGAAAAATTGGCAAAAGAACTTGCGAAAGCAGGCAAAGATGAGATCATGGTTTATCCATTCTTGACCAATGAAGTTGATTATTTCAGCTATCACGAAGAAAGAAGCAAAACCGTTGCAATGTTCAGCGCTCCTCATGATGAATATGGTAACTATCTTCCAGGTATTATTACTGTTCGTCACGAAGGTGATTATCACTTAGATTCTTCAGAAAAGGTTGAATACGTTGATGTTCACGGTTGGCAAATCGGTTCACTCGGTTTGGCATTGATTCCATTTGCAGATAGAACATACTCATACCGTACAATGATGGGTTCTAACATGCAGAGACAGGCGCTTCCTTTGGTATTCCCAGAAGCGCCGTTGGTTGCAACTGGTGTTGAACGTGAAATTGCCCGCCAAAGCGGTATGGCAATCTATGCTGAACAAGACGGTGTTGTTGAATATGCAGACGCAAACTACATTATTGTGAAGTACAAAGGTGGTGAGAAGCGAGAATATCGATTACAGAACTTCTTCCGTACCAACGACGACACAATTATGACTCAGCGAGCACTTGTTATCCCTGGCGAGAAAGTCCAAAAAGGCGACCTCCTTGTTGATGGTCCGAGCATGGATCAGGGTGAACTTGCTCTTGGTAAGAACGTTTTGGTCGCAGTTCTCTCGTATGAAGGGTATAACTATGATGACGGTTTTGTAATTTCTGAGAAGATTATTCAAAACGATACCTTTAGCACAGTCAAATTGAAACTCTACACTCAGGATCTTCGCGAAACAAAGACAGGTCCAGAGATTTTGACCTCAGATATCCCAGGGTTGAACTATAAAGTTCTTCGTAACCTTACTGCCGACGGAATCGTTAGAACCGGTAGCGTCGCACGAGGTGGTGATATCTTGGCAGGTATTATCTCGCAGAAAGCAGAGAAGCAGCTTTCACCAGAAGAGGCCCTGTTACACGCAGTCTTCGGTGAATCAGCAAAAGAAGTTAAGAACAACTCACTTCGTATGCCTTACGGTTCAGAAGGAATCGTTGTTAAAACTCAAATCCTTTCTCGAGAAGATGGCTACAAACTTCCAGCAGGCGTTCTTCGCCGTGTAAAAGTTTGGGTTGCAGAACTGAAGCGAGTAAACTATGGTGATAAGTTCTCGGGTTACTACGGTGACAAGGGTACTGTATCAGCAATTCTTCCAGTAGAAGATATGCCTTACTTGGCAGATGGTACCCCAGTAGACGTCGTTATGACCCCACTATTGGTCAAGCGTATGAACATGGGTATCCTTTACCAGATGTACTACTCAACACTTGCAAAGGAAGCAGGCGAAATGCTTGAAGTTCCAAACTTCGAAGAGATGGACGAAAAAGAGATCGAAAAACTCTTGAAGAAAGTTGGTGTTGAAAAACTTGAAAAGCAAACATTGTATGATGGTCGAACCGGTGAACCGTTGCAAAACAAAGTCGGTGTCGGTTGGAGATACTTCATTCGTTTGAAGCACATCGCAGCAGACAAGATGCACGCACGTTCAACTGGTCCTTACTCAGTCGTTACTCAGCAACCGGTTGGTGGTAAAGCACAACTCGGTGGTATGCGTTTCGGTGAAATGGAAGTTTGGGCATTGCAAGCACACGGTGTTCCGTATACCTTGCAAGAAATCTTGACGATCAAGTCAGACGATATCCGCGGACGAACTCAAGCCTACAAGGCGATCATCCAAGGAGATCCAATCAAGATGGTCAACATTCCAGAATCATTCAACGTTTTGGTTAAAGAGTTGAACTCACTCGGCATCAAAGTCGCGCTCTTGAAAGATAGAAGAGAAACATCTGCAGAAGAAGTTATTCGCGAGGCGTCAGCCGAAGACGATGACTCACCATTATCAGAGAATAAGGAAGTCCTTATCTCAGATACGGTCGCAGAAACTGAAGTTAATATGACTGAGGAGTAAACCATGCAAGACTTTTCAGCAATAAAACTTCTCCTTGCTTCACCAGAAGATGTACTCAACTGGTCGTATGGAGAAGTACAAACTGCGGAGACAATTAACTACCGTAGCTTGAAAGCCGAACCAGGTGGTTTGATGTGTGAAAGAATCTTTGGTCCTACCAAAGACTTCGAGTGTTACTGTGGAAAGTATCGCAAGAAGAAATATAAGGGTATTGTCTGTGACAAGTGTGGAGTCGAAATCGCACCAGCGAAAGTTCGTCGCGAAAGAATGGGCCACATTAAACTTGCAGTTCCAGTCGTTCATGTCTGGTATGCATACGGTGTTCCAGCAAAACTCGCAATTCTTCTTGGAATTCCATCGAAGAAATTAGTTTCAGTAATTTACTACATTCGTTATATCGTTACTGAAATCGAGAAAGAGAAGCAGGATGCAGCACTTGAAGAGGTTGCAGAAATGCTCAAAACAGAGCTCGAAAATGTTGATACAGAATATGCAACTCGTTTGCAAGAATTACAATCAACATTAGACGAAATGAAGAAGAAGCTCGAAGCAAAGAAAGTTGATGCGAAAGATAGAGTAGAACTTGAAAAAGAAGTTGAGCAACTTTCGAAAAAGAATGCACTTCTCAAGAAAGAAGTTGTTGATGCAAAAGAAGAGCTAACTAAGAAGTATGATAACCTCAAGGTCTTAGTTCAAGAATTGCATTACAAATCAGTAATCTCAGAAGAGAGCTATCGAGAACTTATTCAACTTGGAACCAAGTTCTTTACTGTTGATATGGGTGCCTCAGCAATCGAAAAATTGTTAGGTGACTTAGATCTCAACAAATTGAAAGCACAATTGGAAGATGCATACAACACAACCAAAGGCGCAGCACGTCTTCAGGTTGAACGACGATTGAAACTTGTAGAAGGTTTCGTTCGCAATGCATTAGATCCACGATGGTTGGTTATGAAGGTAGTTCCAGTACTTCCTGCAGACCTTCGTCCAATCGTTGCTCTTGCAGGTGGTCGTTTTGCTATTTCTGATGTAAACGACTTGTATCGCCGTGTTATTAACCGAAACAATCGTTTGAAAGAACTCATGGATATCGGTGCACCAGACATTATTCTTCGTAACGAGAAGAGAATGTTGCAAGAAGCATTTGATGCTTTGATTGATAACCAGCACAGATTCAACAAACCAGTTCTTAACCGAATGAGTATCCCTTACAAGTCATTGACTGAAGGGCTTAGAGGTAAGAAAGGTCGATTCCGCCGAAACTTGCTTGGTAAGCGCGTAGACTACTCAGGTCGTGCCGTTATTATTCCTGATACAAATATGTCGCTTGAGCAATGTGGTTTGCCAAAACTTCTCGCATTAGAGATGTTCAAACCATTCGTTGTTCATAAAATGATTGCAAAAGGTATTGCAGCAACCATTAAGGAAGCAAAAGACCTTATCGAAGCCTACGATCAGCGCGTATGGGACATTTTAGAAGAAGTTATCAGTAACAGAACCGTTCTTCTTAACCGTCCACCAACGCTACACAAATACAACATTCAGGCATTTAAGCCTATGTTGGTTGAAGGTGAAGCAATTCGTATCAACCAGTTGGTTGGTCCTGGCTTCAACGCAGACTTCGACGGTGACCAGATGTCGGTATTCTTGGTACTCAGTAATGAGGCTCTTGAAGAAACAAAGACAGCAATGTTGTCACGCTACAACTTGCTTAAAGTAGCCGATGGTACGCCAATTATCTCGTTTGCAAAAGATATGGTTATCGGTCTTTATAACCTAACCAGCTTCAATGACTCGATGGTCGAGAAGGATGAAAACAAATATAAAGCATTTTCATCTCGTTACGACGCAATTGCAGCTCAGGCTTTAGGTGAAATTGATTTACGACAACCAGTTCGTGTTTACATCGACGATAAGATTGGCACAGTCGTTACTTCAGCAGGAAGATTAATCTTCAATGAGTTAATGCCAGAAGGATTCCGATTCGTTAACGATATTCTGACAAAGAAGAATGGTAATGCAATTTTGCAAGATATCATTGTTTCGTACTCACTCGAAGAAGCAATTGCCTTCCTTGATGAAGCTAAGCGATTGGCCTTCAAGTATGCAACTCTCTCAGGTTTCACCATGAACCGAACAGATCTTGTTACTTCACCAAAGAAACAAGAAATTATCGATGACGCCAAAGAGAAGGAACTTGTAATTCAGCAACAGTACTTGATGGGGCTTCTCGATGCAAAAGAGAAAGGTCGTGCAGTCGTTTCACTCTGGAAAGGTGTTTCAGATCAGTTAGCAAACATGATTTGGGAAGAACTTCCAGCAGAAAACCCACTCAAATTGCAGGTTACAGCAGGTGCTAACGGTGATAAGTCTCAGGCAGCTCAGATTCTAGCCATGCAGGGTGTACTTACTGATCCTATGGGTAACTATGTTAATTTCCCAATTCTCGGTAACTATGCAGAAGGTTTGAACTCATACGAGTACTTCGTATCAGCTCGTGGTGCTAGAAAGGGTGCAGTCGACACAGCACTTAAAACAGCTCAATCAGGGTATATGACTCGTAAATTGACTGACGTTTCACAAGATGTCATCGTTCGCGTTGACGACTGTGGTTATGATGGTCATGGTCACGTAGTGAGTAGAAATGATGTTCGCGATATGTCATTTGACAAGCGAATTACTGGTCGTTACTTGGCACAAGATGTCACTATGCCAGATTCAGATGAAGTTATTGCCAAAAAAGGTGACTTAGTAACGGTTGAACTCGCAAAGGTCATTGATGGTGCTAAGGTTAATGAAATCTGGGTACGCTCACCAATGCTCTGTAAATCACCAGTTGGTATGTGTTCGAAATGTTACGGATATGACTTCGGTTTGTATCAGACAGTCGAACTTGGAAAAGCAGTCGGTGTTATTGCAGCGCAATCAATCTCAGAACCAATGACGCAGATGACTCTTCGTACATTCCACGCAGGTGGTGTAGGTTCCGACATTACGACAGGTATTCCAAGAATTGTCGAACTTATCGAAGCTCGAGAACCTAAATATCCAGCTGTACTTGCAACAATCTCAGGTAAAGTTCACTTAACCGAGAAAGCAATTATAGTTACGGGTGAAAGAACTCAGCGAAAGAGTTATGTAATTCAAGAGAATGATAAACTCGTTGCAGAAGATGGCAAGCGTGTTGATATGGGTGAAGTTATCTTTGAAATGAGTAACGGTCAGATTATCAAGGCCGCCTTTGATGGCGATGTAACAGTCAGCGGAAACTCGGTCACACTTTCGGGTTCCGTCAAAGCAACTGAAACATTGCAGATTCCTTCATATGGCGAACTCCTTGTTCAGGAAGGTGATACCGTCGAACGTGGTCAGCAATTGACCAGCGGAAGTGTTGATCCTAAAGTTCTTTCAGATTTGAAGGGGCTTTATGCAGCACAGAAGTATGTCCTCGACGAATGTCAGCGTGTCTTCCTTGATTATGGTGTTGTTCTTCGAGATATTCATCTTGAGATCATTACCCGCCAAATGACGAAATTGGCAAAGATTGTTGACGCAGGTGATACTGGCTACACACGCGGTACCTTCGTTAACCGATTCTTAGCAGACTTCCACAACGAACAGTTGCAGGCAGGCGCTAAGAAGCCAATGACGTATGTCACCAGATTACTCGGTGTTACCGTAATCTCCTTGAACGCAGAAAGCATCCTCGCAGCGATGTCGTTCCAGGAACAGGTGAAAGTCCTTTCAGAGGCAGCAATTGTAGGTCGAACTGACTTCCTTCGAGGTTTGAAGGAGAATGTCATCATCGGTCGCTTGATTCCTGTCGGAAAAAGGGCTATAATCAGCGAGATAGATAAGCTTGAAGAACTATCGGTCTAATGCCAACGATTAACCAACTCGTGCGTAAAGGAAGAAGTCCAAAGCACGTGAGAAAAACAAAGCGTCCAGCACTCTCGTTTTCGTTCAACAAACTTGAAAACAAAGTAGTGAAGAAGATGTCACCTTTCAAGAAAGGTGTTTGTCTAAAGGTTTATATCATGACACCAAGAAAGCCAAACTCAGCGCAACGAAAAGTTGCAAAGGTTCGTTTGTCTAACGGTGCTCGTGTTATTGCCTACATCCCAGGTGAGGGTCATAACTTGCAAGAACACTCAGTAGTATTGCTCCGTGGTGGTCGTAAAGCCGACTTGCCAGGTGTTAAGTACATGATTGTTCGAGGTACCTTCGATACTCAGGGTGTTAAGAACCGTAAGCAATCACGCTCAATCTACGGTAAAAAATTAGAACGAGCTGAAGATTAGTTTATAACACTGAAACATGAGAGGAAAAAAAGTATCATTCGCAAGAAAACTCCAGCCTGATCCACGCTATGGTTCAGAAACAATAACGAAGTTTATTAACTACGTTATGCTCCATGGTGAGAAGGCGACTGCAGAAGCTTTAGTTTATGCTGCACTTGAAAAAGCTGCAAAAGAAACAAAGACTGGTGCAAAGGAAGTAATTGATCAAGTTATTTCGAATGTTATGCCAAAGCTTGAGGTTCGCCCACGACGTATTGGTGGTGCAAACTATCAAGTTCCAGTTCCAGTATCAGAGCATCGCGGTATCGCACTTGCTTTGAAATGGATCGTTGGTGTAGTTCGAGAGAAGCAAGGGAAACCATTCTCAGATTTTCTCGCAGAAGAATTGATTGCAGCATTCAAGAATGAAGGCGCAGCAGTTAAGAAGCGTGAAATGGTAGAGAAGATGGCAGAAGCTAATAAAGCATTTGCACAGTTTAAGTGGTAAATTCATAAGGAACTAGAATGATTGAGTTACAAGTAGCAACAAGAAAAGTTAGTGGAAAGAAAAACCGATCATTGCTTGCAAAAGCAATTGTTCCAGGTGGCATTTGTCGCAATAAGGCTGAAACCATTATGATTCAGGCTGACCAAATTGCTACGATCCCGTTAACGAAAGTTTCTGGTTCAGAGATTGTTAAGGTTACTGTAGATGGTAAAGATAGTTTTAATACTGTTTTAACCCAACTTTACGTTAACCCATTAAGCAACAAAGTCGAATCGTTCTCATTGACCGAATTGACTCCAGAGAGCCACGTTACCGTTAGCGTTCCGATCGTTACCACTGGCGTTTCTCCAGCAGTTAAGAATAACCTAGGTGTTTTGGTTAATAACTTGCCAGCATTGAAATTAACTGCAAATCTTAACAACATTACTGAAAAGATTGTTGTAGATATTGCAAAGTTAGTAGATGTCGGTTCTCGTGTATTGGTTTCTGAACTTCCAGGAATCGAAAACATGAAACTCGCAAGTGAAAAAGACAGAACATTAACAGTTGTCACTATTCGTCCACTCCAGAAGGTTGAAGCCTTTAAGGGTGCACAAGGTGCAGCAACTGAAGGTGAAACTGCAGAGGGTACCGAAGCTACACCAGAAGCCAAGTAATTGGTTTTCTGCTATAGTCATGCAAGTGACTGTAGTGCGAGTTTCGGTAATATAAGGAAGAAAGGGGCGATTTGCCGTAAGGCAAATCGCCCCTTTTCTTATTCTTCATCAAAAATTGAAAAATCGAATGAATTCAGAAGCGCATGTTTCAATTTTACTTGACGTACTCCCCAAAATTCCGTACAGTAGTGCAGTAACTTATTAATACTGCGACCACCAAATGGCGAGACGTTCATCAACTCAACAACGAAAACAGTTTAGGTCCATATTCTCAATGCCTTTTATGATTGGTGCTCTTGGTGCCTCAGTCGTTGCAGTCATGTATGGGACTGGTTACTTTACCGGCGCATTTCGTCGAGGATCTACGGTGTCGGTAGCTCAATTGTGCGAGCTTAAAGGCCCGAATGTGTCATCACTAACAGCACCTGTAATGCTTGCTCGTGGATTTTCTCCTTCACGTCAAATGACGTATTTTTATGCATTTGGAAGAACTGTCGATACAAAAGGTACAGTATCATCTTCCTTTGCCTCTGAAAGAATTTCAGGTAAACCTTGCGATGGGTTAGATTTTGTTACGGTAAAAGATATGTTTACTCAATCGCAAATGTTGAAGAGCTTTGTGAAATCAAATGCTGCAGTCTTCACATTTAGAAATGATGCAGAAATTGATAACTTTGTTAATAATGTAAACGTTGAAGCGACAGTTTCATCAATCAGGAGTTCATTGGAGAATTACTTTGCTGGTAATCGAAATGATTCAAACAATGATCGTTTTAGAGCAGTCGTTAATTCATTAGATACGATCTACCTTACAGGATTCGGTTATAAAAGTGGACTTGCTGAAGAACTCACTACTGGAGTGCAATATTCTCCAGCGAGAAAAGCAGAATTAGTCAATGAAGTGTTGGTTGAAATACTTGAAGGTATTAGGGCAGAGAAGGTTCGTCAAATGCTACCACCGCGCGAGAATGGTGGAGAAAGTGGGGTAGTTCCATTAACTGCTCAAGTTGTTAGTCCTGATTACAATAAACGAGCAACGTCGCTTTCAAATCTTAAGCGTTATGTTGTGTACTATCACTCAGTTCGCGGAGAAGTTGGTTCATATATTCCAACCTCAGTTGGTGTTGCTATTGCAGATGTAAACAAAGCTACAAACGTCACCCCTGTTTTTACTCGTTACGAAAATATCTTTAATGTTTCAAGTAATTTTTCTACTGTTCAAATTTCTGGCTACAATGGAACAACCGGTCATTTGTTACTGTGGGGAACATCGCTAGATGGAAAATCTGGAATGAGATATGCGCGAGTTTTGATAGAAAATGTTGGTGATCCTGCTGCCTACGAATATTGTAGCGTTTCGAAAAATACACAGGGAGTGAATACCTGTACTTGGTCAAAAAACATTGCAGATGCTACACCTTTTCGAGATGGAACGTTCATGAATGCGACTGCTTCGCATGATTTTGATTCTGCAACTCACATAGTGTTGTATCAAGAAGAAAGTAATTATCTCGCAGCAAACATTGCCAATGGTTTTATTCTTGGACAAACAGGTATGCCAGTTACGCTGCAAGAATGCGGAAAAGAATTGCAGTGTGATTATGTTCGAGCTGTAAAACGTTCATACACAAAGCAACGATTGATAACGACATTTAATTATCTTTTAGCAACTAGAAACGATGCTAAAGATGCACAAAAGGGCAGTGTCTTTTTGAACAGAGCAGTTGTTACAGAGCCAGAAGTTTCTGAAGAAAGCCCCGAGGAATTCCCTGAACAGCAAGTTCTTGAAATCGACAATATTGAATAAATCCATTTTATTCCGATGCTTTGTGCATTTTTCGAAGTAATAGTATAATACGCAACGGGCCAGTAGTTCAGTTTGGCAGAACGCTTCATTCGCATTGAAGAGGTCAGGGGTTCGATTCCCCTCTGGTCCACCATTTCAAATTTCTTCTCTACAAACCTATTGATTCTCTCTTTCGCTACGCAAACAAACTACTTTGTTTACGTTACGCTTCAGAACCGAATCTTCAGTTTGTTTCGAAAAATTTTAAATTGGGTACATATATGATTGAGAAGAAAGTTTGAAATGAGAGGAGTGTGGGGAAGCGAAACCCAAGGAGAATGTAGTGACCTACATTCGACGAAGGGCGGGAACGCGCCCAAAGACTGCTAGAAAATAATGTGCAATTTTAGTGGCGAGCCAGCAGTAAGTTGGTGGAGAAAAGTTCAGGAATGTAAGTTGGCAAGTCCTAAAATTGGTGGGTGTTCGATTCCCCTCTGGTCCACCATTTAATTCTTCTCTACCTTCCTCGTTTAAAACGATTTTTCTGAATAAATTTATTATTGTCATTGCGTAGCATTTCCTGTATTCTATTCATTATTACTTGAAATTTGCGCAATATGAAAATTTCACAAATGATAAAAATTCTGACATTTTTTACTGTAGTGGCAACATCGTTCTTTCTTAATTTTGCAACTATCTATGCAATTGATGAGGCAAATAGTGAAGCTACAAAAGTAATTGGTCAACCAGATTTCGATACAAATATTGGTAGTAGCAAAGGGATGTGGTATCCTGCCAGTGTCTCATATATTGATAATAAACTATTTGTTTCTGAAAAAGGTCCTTGTAGAGTTGGTGTGTATAATGGTATTCCAACAACCAATCAGCCTGCACTTAGTTATGTTGTAGGGCAGCAAAATCCTCACATTCAATGCCTGAGCTTTGGAATTCCGACTGCTAAAAGAACTTCTCAAGTTTGGAGTTCAACAACTGATGGTACAAAACTAGTAGTATTTGATTCTGGAAATCATAGAGCATTAATATTTAATTCTATCCCTACGACCAATGATGTTTCTGCCGATGTTGTATTAGGGCAGCCAAATATGACAAGTGGTACCGCAAACAATGGAGGATTATCTGCCAGCAGTATTCAATCATATACGGGTACCAATCCCAATTCCGCATATGGAGAAGTTTATACAGATGGCGTTAAATTATATTTAACGGATACTGCCAATAATCGTGTCCTTATATGGAATACAATTCCAACAATAAATAATGCCCCTGCAGATGTTGTAGTCGGCCAGCCAAACTTTACAAGCAATACAGCGAATAATGGCGGAATTTCAGCTAGTACGTTAAATAGACCTAGAGGTGTAAAAGTGATCGATGGTAAGTTATATGTTTCCGATACATTAAACCACAGAATTCTGATATGGAATACTGTACCTACTAGCAATGGTGTTGCAGCAGACATCGTATTAGGCCAGCCAAATATGACAAGTGCGACCGCTAATAATGGCGGTGTGTCGTCAACAAGTCTGTATGAACCAATGTATGTGAACGAACACGGTGGAAAATTATATGTAGCAGATTTCAGAAATCATAGAGTAAAAATTTATAATGCAATTCCTGCAACTACTAACGCACCAGCAGATCTTGTGCTAGGTCAACCCAATATGACAAGCAATACATTAAATTATGGGGGAGTATCTGCTACAAGTTTAGGATATCCAACAGAAGCCAAGGTTATAAATAATAAGTTATTGGTTGCCGATCTTTATAATCATAGAATAAAAATATATAACACAATTCCAACGACGAGTAATGTAGCAACGGACGTAGTTATGGGACAGCCTAGTACAACAACGAATCTATTTAATTTTGTGGGGGGCCATGTATTAAATCGGCCAAATGTAAGTATTTCTGAGAATAAATTCATAATTTCTGATTCATCACATAATAGGGTATTAATATGGAACGATATTATTACCAATGATGAGTTTCCAATAAATCCCGATATAATCTTGGGGCATACGCAATTATCTGATGTTCTTGAAAATAATGGATCTAGTGTAAATGCTTCAGGGTTATATTTACCGCAGGCAACTGTACTCTGTGGTCTAAAAGTTATTGTGTCAGATTATTTGAATCATAGAGTATTAATATGGAATAGTATGCCAACAGAGAATGGACAAGCAGCCGATGTTGTTATCGGTCAGCCAAACATGACAAGTAATACAGTCAACAATGGTGGAATATCTAACAAATCTTTATATGCTCCGATGGGCATCATCTGCTCGGGAAGTAAATTATTAGTTACTGACTATGGTAATCATAGAGTACTAATTTACAATACAATTCCCACTGCAAATTTTGCTTCAGCAGATGTAGTAATAGGTCAGCCTAACATGACAAGTAATGTAGCAAATAACGGTGGCATATCTAGTAAGTCATTGTTTTATCCTCAAGAAGTTTCAGTGGGAGTTGATGGGAAAGTATTCGTGGCAGATAGTTATAATAACAGAGTATTGATTTGGAATAGTATTCCAACGAATAATTTTGCTGATGCTGATATAGTCTTAGGGCAGCCTGATTTTATAAGTAATATTGGTAATAACGGTGGTGTGTCAGCAAATTCTTTGAATGCACCGGTAGATATTTATTCGGAGGATTCTAGATTTTTCGTTGTCGATTTTCGTAATCATCGAGTATTAGGTTGGAACAGTATTCCAATTGTTAATGGGCAGGCAGCAGATTTTGTACTTGGTCAAAGCGCATTTAATACAATTGTTGAGAACATTTCGAATACAGGTCTTGTATTTCCATCTTCTGTTTCAGTACATAATGGTTATGTGTACGTTGGGGATGGATATAACAATAGAATAATAATGTATCCTTTTGGCCCCCAAGAATCAGCAGTAGAAGCACCTGCAAAGACCTTAATCCGCGATATCA
>CAZGEO010000004.1:0-21376 GCA_964525295.1 uncultured Candidatus Saccharibacteria bacterium
AGGAGTCAAAGACTCCCATTTTTCTAGAGCCGATTTGTTCGAAACTAATGCTGTTCGAAGATCGTCTGGTAAATGGTGAACCGTGCCACCAGAGATTGAAATATTTTTCATAATTTAAACATCTTAGCCTATCTCTGCCCTCTTGCCTACCTAAAGCTGTCGTTTTATAATTAATTATGAAATTACCAGATATAAAAGAACGCACAATTAACGCATTTGCGCAAGCACCAAACAAAGAAAGTTGGACTCATGTTTCAATAGAACAATTCAATAAAGGGGTCGATCAAGGTTTCAAAGAGGCACTTGAGAAACGAGATCGTTGTCTCGCTATTAAATTTCCTGAGATAAAAAATCCAAACAAAAATGCTGCAGTAATATTCGCAGTAAACAGTTTTTGTGCACAAGATGTTATAGATGAGGTACGCAATGGCAATCTAAAAACGGCAATTGAAGCTTACGAAGTAAATAGAAGGATGGGTTCATCGGCACCGAACACGCTACGCTATGCCGATTACGGCTATGTAGCACGCAGAGGAAGCGGAATGACTCAGTACGTAAACATGGAAAAATCGCTCAGCATTCCCTCGACTTCAGCTGTAATTACAGATGTACTCAATGCGAGTCTGTTTAACGTGAACAAAACAATAATTATTGACTGTCGAGAGCAGGGCACTACAGTTGAAGTTCCCTATCGAATTGCAATAAAAACAAAAGCTAAGGGTGTTTATCTCGTTTTTGATGTAGCAACCGACGGTAAAGGAAATATTACAAGCTTAACTCCGAATCTTGTAGCTGACTTGTGGCAAAAAGTATAGAACAACTTTCCTGCTACAATACTTCATGCCCAAAACAAAAATTACTTTTCCTGAAACTCATCCTAATTTTTGGGCCAACCTCGGGCCGAGTCTCGTTGCTATTGGTCTTGGGCTTGGTAGTGGTGAATTTATTCTTTGGCCCTATCTTTCTGTAAACTATGGTTACGGAATATTGTGGGGAGCCTTAATTGGCATTACTTTTCAGGTTCTGCTAAACATCGAAATTCAACGCTTTTCATCTGTCTCCGGAGAAAATTTCCTGCAAGGGGCTATGCGATTTTCGAAATTATTCGGGTTTTGGTTTATTCTTTCGACTCTTATTGGGTTCGGTTGGCCTGGCTTCTCGGCTAGTGCTGGTTACTTACTTGCTAATATTTCTGATTCTTTTGCAGTTTCGCCAACACTACTCTCTTATGCAGTTTTAATTGCCTGCGGAGGCATTCTCTTAGCAGGACACAAGGTCTATGAAAGAATAGAAAAATTACTCAAGATCATAATCCCGATTAATTTTGTCATAATTCTTCTGATTTTTGTAAACTATTTCGACTTTTCAGCCTTTATTGCGCTTCTACAAGGTTTCGTCGGGCGGGGAAACAACTACTCATTTATTCCAAGTGGTATCGACCTCGGCATTCTTCTTGGGGCATTCGCCTACGCAGGCAGTGGAGGCAACCTTCTGCTCGGGCAAAGTTTTTATGTTATTGAAAAGAAGCTCGGGCTAAGCAAGCTTAGTAAAACGAAGCGCGATGAAATTTTTGTGGCAAAAGAAGATCAAACGTCGCGCAAAAATTTCATCGCGCTCAGAAACTTTCAAATTTCTGAAAATGTTCTCGTTTTCGGTGGAATGGGGCTTCTTATGATTGCAATGCTCAGTTATCTTGGCCCCATATTGGTTTCTGATACTACCGGGGTTAGCTCAAATATCTCATTTCTTATCAAAGAATCTTCTACTATTCAGCAAGATTTAGGTAACTTATTCGCTAAACTTTATCTTCTTGCTGGCGCAATTGCTCTTGCGAGTGTTCAACTTGGAGTTTTTGACCTCATGGGGAGAATTACCTCATTTGTTACGACAAAGTTGCTTCCCAAAACGACACTGCGACCTCTCACCATTTACCGTTTTGCCGTTTTAGCTCAATTGATGTTTGGAATAATTATCTTTAGCATCGGTTTATCTGAACCATTCTGGTTACTCCGTCTTGGTGCAATACTCAATGCAGGGGCAATGGCCGTAATCGGCTTTCTCACAATATTCCTCAATAATACAGCAATTCCTCGTATGTACCGCCCGAATGTCATAAGCAATGTAAGTATTGCAATTATTAGCCTACTTTATGCAGTATTTTTCTTCATTGTACTTTTCTAATGACTTACACCATAACAGAAATCACTCAGGGAATTCGCAATGCTGAACGAGTCAACATATTTGTTAACAATGTATTTTGGCTCGCGATGAGCAAAAATGATTTGATTGCAAACAAATTATTTAAAGGACAAATTCTTACAGAAGAAGAAAAGAAAGAGATTGAAGAAAAGAGTACCGATCAAAAACTGCTCGACCGTGCCCTTTTATATTTGCAATTACGACCACGTTCAATTTCAGAAATGCGTGATTATTTCATCTATAAAAGAAAACTCAGCGTCGAAGAGTCTGAAGAAATACTACAAAAGCTTATCGAGAAAGGATTACTTTCGGATGAGAAGTTCGCAGAATGGTACGTAACCTACAAATTATCTTCGGGAAATAACGGAATCAACAAAATCAAAACGGAATTACTGCAAAAACGAGTTGATCGCCAAATCATTGCAAAGATTTTGGATTCCTTACAGCAAAATGAAGAGTTTAAAGATGACCAGCTCTTAAAAGTCTCCGAATTGGCAAAAAAGCTGATGCCAACGATAAAAGCAAAGAATTCTTATGATTTACGAACAAAATTGATTCAACGACTTCTCGCGCGAGGCTACAAATATGATGATATCAAGAAAGCATTAGCTAGTGAGTAAATCTCACGAGAAACTCTTCTACTTCTTACCATTCATTCGCAATTCATTGACATCAAAGCCGAGTATTGGGTGTAATTCTAGCTTCTCGCCTACTTGCGTAACCGCCAACATGGCATAAACTCCGTGATAGACAGTTTTTAAAACAATAACACCTTGTGTTTTATTGGCATGTGTCAAACCTGTTCGTAAATCTTCAGGGATTTCAATATAAAGAATCTTCTCTTTGGCGTCATCATTAAATTCTGCAATTGCTGCGTCTAAGACAAAACACCAATCGAATGTTTTTGCAACCGGTACATCTAAATTACGCTTAGGATGCGTAAGACGAGCGAGTGATTTAAGTTCATGAACTGCTAATTGCCTGCTTTTCGAAGTTCTCCTAGATCGATACGCACTTTTGTCCGAAATAAACTCGTGGATGTTGATAAGAAAAAAGCTAAATTGTGCTCCAGGTGGTAGTATTGCACCTGCTTCAGTGATTGCACTATTTAGTGGCGCATTGTCAACATCTATGTAAGGATCAAACTTTTGGTTTCGAGCATGTATTATGATGCTTTTCGCTTTACCACCCATTGCATCTTCCAATATTTGCTCTATTTCTGCTCTTCTAACTTCGGGTGGCGTTTGATTTCGTGTCGTCAGAAAGAGTATAGAATTGGGAACCTTTCCTGCTGAGACTGGCAAATTGCCAGTAGTATTTGGCATTCTTAGTGTATTTACTGACATACTTATTTCTATTTAGTTATTGCTTCAATTACTTCATTAATTGCTTTTACAGTATTTCCTTTGTAATCAGGTAATGTCGTTGAGATTTCTGTCAATGTGCCATAAAACATCCCACCGTTTTTACGTTGAATTCCGAATTGCATGCCTCGCTCTTTTGCTTGTTGCTTCAATTCTTTAATAAATTCGGTAAGGTGTGCCAATGACATGCCAGTAAAATCAGTTACATGATCTTTAGGAGTTGATGGAAATTGAGATAAATGTGGATAATCTCTGAAAAAAGCTGCTTCCAAGGCTTCAGCATATCCTCGATAAACGAGGTCACTTCGTTCGTTCGAATGAAGTGCAGTAACAATTCTAGCTAGCATGCCACGTGAATTCCGAGCAATATCGTCAATACCTGTAGTATACTTACGGTAACTAATTGCAGAGTCTAGTGCACGAGTATCAACGTTTGCCAAAAAACCCAACAAACCGAAAGGAGAATACATTGTCGTTGTAATTTCTTCATTCCACAGGTGGAGTACATCAAAATCAATACTTAAGGTAACGCACGCCACCCCATCTCGTTGAAAATTGTCTAAAACTCTTTGTGCCGTATTTCTTGGAGAAAAGTCGTTACGCAACTGATAAACATCTAACCTTTTATTACATAATTCATTTATATTCATGTAGGCGCCTATTAGTTGTGATAGATACGGATTAACTAGCCATTCCATTTTTGGTGGTAAAGCTTTTCCCTCTCGTACTAAGGCAACAACCTTACTATGCAAGGTAATTATTTCATCTGCATTTACGAAACATTGTTTGGCTAATTTCCCTGCTAGTACCAGAAGTTCAGAACTCAACTGCTCCCTAAGTTTCAAAGCAGATTCCCTACTTTCGGTTGCCTTATCGTTTTTTGTTGTACCGACTATAGCAACTTTTTTTAACCCCTTATGCATGAACGCCTTTACAGCTGATGCTCTGGAATCAAGATCCTCTACACCGCCAACTGCAATCAAGTCTAAATGTCTATCCAAAACAACAACGCCAACTTGGTCGATATCTGTATGTTCTTGTTCAAGAACTCCTGCAAGGATTACTGGATCATTCGCATGAGAATCTGTAATAACTACTGGTTTCTCAATCTTTTCTCCGAGTTTCTCCTTATGGACAATAGTTACGCATCTATTTAGAGTTGTACCAACAGTTGGATTTCGTGCTTCATCAAACAGATAACGAAAAATCTTGTCTACTTTTTCGAAAAAGGCAGAATTTCTCATCTGATTGCGCCAAAAAAGCAATTCTGCTGATTCAGGTTTCTCTTTAGCATTTAAGGCCGGTTTTATTATAGTTTCAATTTTTGCAATAACGTCTCTTATATGCTCAACCGTAGCAGTCCCTCGCTCCATTGCAATCTTCACACTCCAAGGGAATGCAGCCTTTGAATCTTTATTTGGCGGTGCAATACGAATTTCAGCATTCTGCTGTATTTCATGAATTACCTCGTTGCTTCGCAACGTATCTGCTCCTTTTGGCTTACTGCGCCCCATTGAGAATTATACCCTATAGCAAAACACGTGTCTACTATTTTACTTCAGAACTTTTGCTCTCACCAGTTTTATTTGCCCATTTTCCATTTTGGTAGCATACGCAATAAGCGCACTGCCCTGTTTAATTTCAGTTATTGGCACTTCTTGACCATTAACCGATACAAAAACTGACGAAGCTTTAACAACTACCTCATTACTTGATGGCAATTTGTCATACTCACATTGGATTCTCCTAATACTTCTTGCGATTGCAACGATTATTGTATTGTTCTACTTCGTTACGAGGAAGAAATAGGTAATTAAAGAAAGATTGTTGTATTTTTGCGAAACAATTCTAACGCAATATTTTCTAGGTTTAGACCACCTTTAACACAACATCAACAGCGAGTTTGTTGTTAACAAGAATTTCTTTTGTTTCTTGCACAAATGTATTAAATCTTTCAAGGAAGTTTTTTACATCTTCATCTGAAATTTCAAAATACTCAGTTCGTTTCATATTTAATGCAGCACTAAATACCTCGGCGAATAATTCATGCCTATATGAATCCCATCCCTGTATATCTTCGAGAAAGCTTTGCTTAACCGCTACCAATGCCGAAGCTTTCGTAACTACAACACTTATAAGAGAATCCCAATCCTGTAACCGAGCAGGAACAGCAGTTGATTTCATTCTGGGATCTTTCAAAGAATCGATTACACCTTGTATATCGATCTCAATTGCTTGCTGTACTATGTAAGGCAAAATTACACTTGCCAAGATATCTCGCAATGAAGAATCTTTGTATACCTGGAAGAAATCATCGTCTTTAAATGATTTAAGAACTTCATTTACTCGATTTCCGATATAGAGTTCGAATGGTGTTGCGGCGGGTGATGAGAGAATATTTATTCCAAACGCTGCAACTGCAGATTTCAACCCTACTCCATCTTGTGAAAAAGAATTGCAAATATCTTCTGGTGGCAGAAATCTAATCAGTTGCAACTCTTCGTCTGAAAGTTCAGCTTGAGTTGCAGAATAGAGTCTACTTAAGGGTTCAATAAATCGTTTCTTCATCGAGAATACTGCGTTTACTCGGTCTCTACCGTAATACCAAAGCGGATAACTACTTTCAGATGAACGATCAAGAATCATTTTACCCTCTTCGTTTCTATTGTACCGAGCTGTTTTTGACATACCAAACAAAGTCGTTGCTGACCTCGTAATATCAAACTCAGTCATAAGTAGATTCAATTTCCCCAAGACTTTATAGCGTTCAATATCTGGTAGATTCATGATAGCTTCTTGAAATGCATGACCTGTTTCATGCAGTATATCACTGTACCACCATGGAATGTCTTTTGTAGAATTTCCAGAAATTGTGATCTCTCGTCCTCCAGCAGAGGAATTGTTTACCGTGCCATCAATCGTTAGTTTTGAAAAGAGCCTATCAAATCCTTCTTCCTTAAATATTATATCGATAACTTTTTGCATTTCTGCTAGAATTTCTTGCCGTTCTGATACAAGTTCAGGAGCTTTAAGATCTGGGGTTAATTCTAGTGAAAAGACTCTAGGTCTTTGAACCACAGGATCAATTTCGATACTTGAATCTGTACGACCTAAGTTTGACTTGTAGACAATATTATTTAACCCTGCAAATCCTGTATCAAGAAGACGTGAAATGAAAAAAGGAAATTTATGTTGATATAGTTCCGCGGTGACAGAAGGATGCAAATCGGCAGGGGGAGATTGAGTTTCAATGGAAATCGATTCCTTGAGCTCAGAAATTGAACATCTTGCGCTAGATTCAGCCCACATTGCACCATATTTTTCGATAACAGGTCGAAGAATTGGATCACTATAAAGACTTTTGTCAATGAATAAGCCTGCACTACTATCTAGATGCTCTGCAAAAAACATATCCGGATTATTCTTATATTGATATGTCATCGCCCAAATAAGCGATCCCATACTTGCAAAATCTGCTTCTGCTAAAGTAAGTGCAGCAGAAATTTCTTTATAAGCTTTTTTGTCGACTTCTGTATAAGGTCTTCCAAATATACCAATTTTATGTTTTTCATCGGCAAGTTGAACGACCGCATTCCTCGCATTGAGAAACTTTGTAAAGAAATCTATTGAATTCTTGTCCCATACTTCGTTCGTGACTTCTGGAAAATATATTGCTGCCAACGGATCAATTTTTGCAAGTCGATCAGCTTTAAAATCCTTGTACATATCCTGAAGAGCTCCGTAGTAAACAGCAATTTCTTCACTTCCGAAATTCTCTGCAGGCCATTCAAAAAATCTATTTCTTGCTACATATTGCGGAATATTTTCTTTCTTTTCGGGAACTTTTTCTTTACCTGGTGGTGGCAAACAACCAGTTTGCGAGCCCAAAATTGTCAAACCTGCAAGACCGCCGGCCAATTTAATCATATCACGACGAGAAACGTGACCATGTGTAGGTTCTGCTATTGAGTTAGACATAATTATTACTGTATTGTAGCAAAGATCAAATTGAATTTGTTACTTTATGGCGATGCACCTTTTCAATTTATTCTTTTTATCCTCCACTGCTATAATCACACATGTCACTACATCTGTATCTTGCATCTTCGAACAAAGATAAATTACGCGATATTAGCGAGATATTTGAACCCTATCATATTTCGATTGAACTACTTGAAAAAGTCGTAGGTATTGAAGAAAATTCTAATAATCTTTTAGACAATGCCATTGCGAAATCTGTTAGTAACTCTAAAGTAAACCCCGATAAACTTATTCTTTCAACCGATGGTGGCGTAAAGATTCCTTATTTGGGAGATAACTGGAATCATGTCATGACAAGGCGACTATCTGGTAAAGACCTCGAGGGAAAGTTCACCGATCTACAAAGGTGCGAAACCATTCTCGAAATGATGAAAGAAGCGAAAGGAGAAGATCGCGCTATATATTGGCATGAAGCTTTTGCAATCTCACGCAATGGTAAAGTTTTGTATACTTTCGAAGGCAATGGAGAAAAAGGTTACTTTACCGATCGTATTCCTGACAATTTCGCAGAGACCGGCTTTTCTATTGGTTACATCTGGTTCGAACCTCGTTTCAATAAAACGTATATGGAACTCACCAAAGAAGAAAAACATTCTTATGAAATGGTAACAACGCGCTTAGCAAAAGACTTGTTAAAGAAAATCTCGTTGTTTCAATAGCATTTATATGCTTCTACTGCACAGAAAATCCTTCGTGATTTTTAATTGCATCGACGAATCCATCTAATTTATTGCCGTCGATGACATTTCGCAAGGTATGCTCAGGAGTCAAACCAATATAAGAAGCCACATAACTGGCATACGTAGAGTCATTTGGCGCATATTTACTGAAGAAAAAGGCAATCGTACAATTGCCACAATTGGTATATGACGAATGTTCACCGTTATTTATACCTTTAATGTACGCTTTAAGTGCTCCATACCCTGCGGAATAAGATGAAAACACGAAATAACTACCACCACGTGAATCATATCGAACACCACAAGCTGCAGTACCACCATTGCGAGTGATAATACCATTCTTGAAGTCAGTCGCCATATTTGTAGAGGCATTGCGAATGTTGCCAGGGTTATTATTCTGGCAAGCCCAACCCTGAAAACCATGAGATTTACCTGGCTCATAACGACACGTAGAACCAGAGGTACACGGCACACACGCGAGTGTCGTTGAAGGACAGCCCGGTGCAACCGTCCAAGGTTTTGAGTAATCGATGGTCGGTGCAGGTGTTGCAGTCGGTGTTGCCGTAGGTTGAGCAGTTGGTGAAGGCGACGGCGTTGCTGTTGCCTTTGGTTTCGTCGGAGCCACGGTAGATTGAGGAGTCGACGTGATTGGCTGTGTTGGGGTAGACGTTGGCACCTCAATTGTTGCTGTAATTTCGGGAGTAACAGTAGTCTCCAATTCGAAGGTCGTTTCTGCAATCGTAAATGGAGTAACTGTCGGAGAAGGCGACAATACAGACGAATTAATTCCCCCTTGCATAAAACTCTTCACTGAAAAAGTTACACCTGAAAAAAGTTTTGTTTTTGAGAAAAGAAAAAATAGCCCAACAAAAAGAAAACTTACCACACCGACCAACACAATGACCTGCAATCGCTTGTTCATAAGCTATTGTACACTTAGGTATTTACCTCAATCAAACTTCTGCTCCCTTCACGCTTTTCCATGCCCTTAAACGGGATTTTTACAACAAACGTTGTACCCTTATTTTCTTGAGATTCAAATGCGATTTCACCTTTCATGAGTTTTACAATTGCTCGAACAATATAAAGGCCAAGGCCGTTACCTTCTGCGCCAGTTTTCATTGCATTATTGGCTCTAAAAAGCTTCTCGAAAAGGCGTTTCTGTTCATTTTCAGGAATTCCAATTCCGGTATCTTTAACAACTAGTTTTGCAAAATCTCTATGCTTAGTAAGAGAAAGCTGTACTTCTCCCTTATTTGGGGTATATTTAATTGCATTTGAGAGTATATTTTGCACCACAATTCGGGTTAATACTCTATCTAACTTGATTTCGATCTTCTTCTTTGGCATCTTTACGATAAATCGCTGATGTTTTAATTTCGCCGTAGATTGCTGCTCTGTGACCACTTCTCGACACAATGAGACGATATCAACCATTTCGGGGTCTACTGTTAATTTTCCTAACTCGATTCTTGAGACATTAAGGAATTGATCAACTAACCGCGTCATACTCGAGGCAAGGGAATATGAAACTGCAATTGAATCGGTTTCATCAAATTTTTTCATGAAAGGCAACTTTTCGTTCATCAACTCAAGATTCCACTTTATGCCAGATAATGGAGTTTTCAATTGGTGCGCAGCCAATGACACGAACTCTGATTTCGCTTTATCAATTTCCATTTCGCGGGTTACATTTTCAAAAGCTACGACTGAACCAACCAATTGTCCATCTAGTGTAATTGGTGCCGTTGTTAAACTGATTGGAATTCTTCGACGATTCCCTACTGTATAAATCGAATCACTCAAGGTAAAACGTAATTGTTTTCCTTTCTCAATCGCTGTACTAACCTTTTTCTTTAACTCATTAGAATCACCTTTTTGCGTTGTAATCGAGAATATATTCAGCAAAGGAAGTCCGATAACTAGTTCGGAACGCCACCCCAACAGACTTCTAGTTGCCGAATTTATCATAATAATTTGACCTTGATCATTAAGAAGAATCAAACCTTGAGGAAGTGCTTCAAATGTCCCTTGAAGTTTAGAAATTTCGAGTTTGATTTGTTGATCAGCCATTCTGATACTCTCAAAACTCGATCTCAGTCGATTTTCCTGCTGTTTTCGATCAGAGATATTTCGTACAATACAGACGAAACCACGGTTAATGTCTTTTCGACTATTCACAATCATCGACGCAGACACTGATACAGCAATCTTTTTACCAGCTTGCAGTACTTCACCTTCAAGATCTTGCACAAAATTGGACCTTCTTAATCTTGAGCGAAGATACGTAAGTACATTTTTGTGTTCATTGAGTCGTAATAGAACGTTTACACTTTTCTCGAGAATTTTGTCTTCTGAAAGACCTAGCAAACGTTTTGTTGCGTCATTAACAAATGTTATTTTGCCTTCGGGTGACAGAAGAAGAATGGAATCAGACATAGTTGCCACAATGCTATCTGCCGCTGCAGAAGCGGTTACTGAAAGAAAATCGAAACGAATAATTGCTACCGCTGTTATTACTGCAAAAATCATCGAACTGGTTAAAAAAGGTAGAGATATCGTTGGTAACCCAAACCACCCTCCCACCGCTACCAGTTCGACCAGGAGCGAAGCAAATATACCTAATAGAATATACTTCATCTGCACTTTCTTCAGCGGATCAAATGTCTTCTTACCAAACGCTAGCGCAGCCCTGATAATCAAAACGTACACAACCAGCCCCCAAATTGCCATCAAGCCATCTGAGATGACAGGTAATAAAGCATCATAATTAAGAATCATTGTCCAATACTCACTCTGACGTGAGATATTTGGATAGAAAGCCAAACTGACAGCATACAGTACCGTTATAAGTACCGCTGGAAGGTGCAGTAATAAAACATATTTTTTCTCACCAAGTTTCTGCCATTGTTCCGTCAAAGCATACACGAATATCGCAATTCCCCACATCCCCCAGTGGTAAGACATGTACCCAAGCGACCACACATACGCAATTTCATAAGTTGGTGCAACATGAAAATTATAACTCGAAAAATTCAGTATAAATTGGGCAATACAGAAAAGTAGAAAACTCAAATTGATTTTACTTTGAGGATTTCGCGCAAAAACATACATTCCCATTAAAAGCGCGATAAGCGAAGTAATTAGGTCAGTTAGGACAGTTTGCACTAATCAGTATACAGAATATTGAAGTACTCGTCTATTTCGGAGCGTGAGTTTCATGTCTGTAAGGTCGTGGGGCAAAGCAGCTTCCACGTTCGTGAGGCCGTAAGGCTAGGGAATATCTATTCTGCAGTAAAAGTATTACAAAGTGACTCGAAACGTAAGAATATATAGCCCTAAATTATGCAACAATTTTAGCAACGTAGTTGCTAGGCCGTAAGGCCAGGGATATATATTATGAAGATTTCACACGAAGCGAAAGGTGCTAACGCTGAGAATGTGCGAATTAGCGATGCAATCGCTAATTCGCAGTCGAGAAGTTAAAGAATTTGTAAACTCGCTTACCAGTTTGTGTATTATCAAGAGTAACAACATACGAATAGTTGCGACCAGCCGGGAGCATGTATGAAGTTTTAGTGCGGTATGTTGTTGCCGATTGTCGAGAGGTAACAGCTGCACTTAATCCATTCGTTGATTTATCTAATACATAAATGCCAACTACTGACATTTTACTTGCATCAAAATTGTATAACGTTAATGTATCCCAGTTGTTATACAATGATGAAGAACTCACCGTCTGCCCTTCTTGCAATGTTGAGAAGCGATAATACACTGCATCAACGGGATCAGGTTGAGCTACCGTTACTGATGCTACCGTTGGATTTAACGCATATGTTTCTACTGCAGGTGTTGATAAATCATCATAGATACAGGTAAATAGATAATCGATTTTGTCACCATTCCTATTATCTGAATTTGCCGTCACTGCGTAATTAAAACGTGTAGTAGCTCCAGCTGCAATTGTATATGGTGTTGCTAAAGAATATTGTGATTCAAACAATGTCGTTCCCGTAACACGTCGCGCTAAACTAGGTGCAACAACAACGCCTGTAGTCCAGAATAGCCTCGTTTGATTTATATAAGGATTATCACCTCGAACTTTGCACGATGATAACGCAATTGAAAAATTGTTATTATTTCTCACATCTATTTGTTGCAAATATGCCACATTTTGATTAATGTTAGCAGGAAGATTCAAATAGGTAACCGTTGTTTTTAAGAATAATCTTCCTAAATCAACAGCTCCTGTACCAAAATACTGATCAAATCCATAGTCACCAATATCGCGAATCAAAATATTATTGACAAGAAATTGCGTATATCCACGAATATCTGAACACATACTCGCTGCAGGATTAGCCGTACAAATATCTTCTTGAATTGCACGAACTACTGCGATCACGCCAGAATAATATGCTGTTGCCATACTGGTTCCACTCATCGTAGCTGTACCACCCGCAAGCCCAAGAGAAGTAATATTTGAACCTGGAGCTACAACATCTAACCCTGTACCATAATTGCTATATGATGGATGAGCCTCATTACTATCAATCGCCCCGACACAAACGACATTACTATAACCTCCGGGGTAAAGACAACTCGATGCGCCAGTATTGCCTGCTGCAGCAGCAACAATTATTCCTGCGCTCGTTGCACGGTTAATAGCAGATTGCACCAATTCATTTGGAGCACCGCCTAAACTCATATTAATGACATCCACATTCTGCGCAACTGCTTCGTCTACCGCATCTGCAATTGACAATGAATCACAATTCCCCTCATCATCACAAGCTTTTAGCGGAAGAATTTTCGCTCCATACGCGACACCGAGTGTTCCAATTGTATTATTGCGAGCAGCAATAATTCCTGCAATATGAGTGCCGTGCCCATGATCATCGGTTGGATCAGCATCATCATTGACGAAGTCGTACCCACCTGCCTGAATCGCACCAACTAAATCAGGATGATCTAGTTGAACACCTGTATCAATAATTGCAATTACCATTTTATTGCCAACAATTGGTGGTGTATTCTTTTGAGCTGCAGTCGCACTTACATAATGATTACCCCAAGATACTGTTTGCGCTGAAATTTTATAAGTTTGCACATTAAAATTCTCTTTAATAATTGGCTCATTCAAAAAGTGTTCAAGTTTTGCATTATCATCAGAAGTCACTACTGCCCTATTACTTTTTGATGATTTCTTTGTAAATGAAACGCCGAATTTCTCCTCAAGTGCTTTTAGCTCTTCTTTAGATTGTGGACGTTCAAAAATGACGATCTTTTCTTTAGTTGGTTGAGAAGCGATTAATGCAGAAACTTTTGCAACATCTTTTTTCTCAGTAGTAGCAGCTTGTACTTGTGGAAGTACTGCAAAAGCTGGAGATAGAATTTGAACAAAAATGACTACTTGAGCCAGAATTTTCAGGAATTGTGATTTCATAACTTATTGTAACATACTGAATCTGATACAATGCTGTATGGTCTCGAAGAAATCGCAGCTAATACTCTTTATTTTACTCGTTACAGCTACTTCATCGATATTCGTTTATCAATCTCAAAAATTTCCTAACAATGGATATTCCGAGGTCTTAGAGCAAGAACCACAAATTGTCGATTCATTTTCCCCCACCCGCCCTCCCGCCACTACCTCTACTCCTTCTCCTTCGCTTCTTGACACTCCAGAGAACACTCCTCTAGTTACCGTTACAGCTACTCCTAAACCAAAGATTTCTGCTTCAAAAAGTGGAACTATCACGACTTTATCATATACTTCTTTACTCCCGAACAGTATTTATGAAGTAAATCTTCAAGGCTACAACTATTCTTCTCTCGTTTTTGCATGGCCAAAAGGTACTACCGTAAAGTGGGCAACATCAAAAAATGCTTTGGTTGAATTACCCCATGATGAAGATGAATTACCAACAGATAAAAAAGATTATTCTGGTTTATTACCACGTCCAGATAGTGAAAAAATCTATTTCTCTGTAGATAAAAAGATTGAAAATGTAACTATTTCGCTTCTTGCACCAAGCCAGGATATTCCGAATTATTCATTGCAAGCAAATAATGTTTATAACTTCGATGCAGGTGCAAGCTACTCAAGTCTACCTGTTGTTAGTCGCGATACTTGGGGTGCTAATCCTTCTACCTGGGATGGTAATACCAGCGCAGATATTGATGCCCCCTCGAGATTGATCTGGTATCCTGTTTATTACAAAGCTGACAGAATTGTCGTTCATCACACAGTGACAACACCTGACAACAATAATCCGGCAGCAGCAGTTCGCGGAGTTTACATGTACCATGCCTACGTTCGTGGTTGGGGAGATATTGGGTACAACTATTTGATAGATCAAAACGGAACAATTTACCAAGGTAAGCTCGGTGGCGACGAAACAATGGGCTATCATGCATTTGGTTCAGCGAATCAAAGCAGTATTGGTATCTCATTAATTGGAGATTTCACCAGCACTACGCCAACAGCTGCTACAAGAACAGCTTTAATCAGATTGATGGCAGAAAAAGCAGTTTTCTTTGATTTTTCACTTAAGTTTTCAGATGGCAGTCACTCAAAATGGCTCGATCGTTCGCATACAGTCTTCGGTCATCGAGGAAGTTATAAATGGGATAGTGGTTCATCATCTTGGTTAATTAATTCAACAGCTTGTCCAGGTAACGCCTTTTACCCACAATTGGGGGGCTTGGTCGCAGAAGCAGAAACTTATCGACAAAACAATTTTGCAGAGTTAAAACAGGTAGTAAGTGAAGTAAATGCAGCCTTTACTGCACCACATGAACAGGGTGTTGTCGTCGTTCGGTATGCTGTGCCGGAATCAACTGCACCTTCTGTTATCGAAGGCTATCTTCCAAAATATAGTGGCATTACGAATTACTCGATTACTGGAAACACCGTGACCATTCCAATTACCAGTTCACTTGTTGTACACCCTGCCTACGGAGATAGCGAATATCTTGTTCCACCAATGGGATGGACCGGTTATTACAACGAATTTGCAACACTCAGCCCAGCTTTAGTAATGAATGGCCCAGAAGACAGGGCAAAAACCTTGCTCAAAATTTTCAAACTGGATCCACGTGTTGAAGCTGCAGATGTCAAAGGATATTATCAAACGCAGTAATTTTCACACATAGTAGCTGGCCGTTAAGCCAGGAATATCAATAATCAATCTTCACTTCCCTAGCGTGACAAGGAACAAGAAGTAGCGTATAATGCAACCGTTGCGTTTTTTCGCATCTTAATCTTTCTCAAATAGTTATGAAAACAATCGGTATTGTCAACTCTGGTGGTGATGCACAAGGTCTTAATGCAGTTATTGCTTCAGCCGTTATGGCCGGAAAAAAATATGAATTAAATTTCATTGGATTCATTCGAGGTTGGGAAGGAATTCTAGACAAAAAATATATTGAGCTGAGCGCAGAAGAAGTACAAGGAATCAGTCACCTTGGTGGAACTATCCTAGGAACGACCAACAAGGGTCGCTTTGCAGCAAAAGTCGGTGACAATCAAGTTGCTCGAATCCCACAGGAAATTATCGATCAAGTTATCGCAAATCTGAATGAGCTTTCTATCGATGCATTAATTGTAATCGGTGGAGACGGTACACTTTCTGCAGCATATCAATTGGTCGAAAACGGTGTAAAAATAATTGGTGTACCAAAATCAATCGATAACGATCTAGGTTCAACTGAACAAACTTTTGGATTTAATACCGCAGTAGATATTGTTGTCGCTGATCTTGATAAAATTCATACGACGGCCACAGCGCACGATCGAGTCTTCTTTGTAGAAACAATGGGGCGTAACGCAGGATGGATCGCATTAAACGCCGGACTCGCCGGTGGTGCTGATGCTATTCTTCTTCCAGAAATCAAGTTTGATTACGAAAAACTTGTTGAAAGATTAAAAGAACGAAAAGCAAAGGCAAAGCGTTGCACTATCGTCGTTGTTGGCGAAGGTGCACTATCACTCGATGAAGCACAGACACTCAAACGAGCAGAAGCTGCAGGATCAATGGTCAAGTTAGCTGGAGCGAGTGAACGGATAATGAAAAGAGTCGAAGAAATGGCTCCAGGTGAATTTGAAATGCGTAATGTAATTATTGGTCACGTGCAACGAGGTGGATCACCTAACGCAACAAACCGTATTCTTGCAAAATCATACGGAACTCGTGCCGTTCAGGCTCTTCTAGACAAGAAATTTGGTGAAGTTGTTATTTTCAAGAACAATAAATTCTCTACTTCACCAATTCTTGAAGCAGTCAAAGAATTGAAAATCATGCAAATTGACGATGAAGGTATCAAAACAGCTCGTCAATTAGGTATATTCCTCGGAGATTAATGCAATTTGCTGGCTCGTGCGACTTCTGTCATAATGAATAATGCCCAATGAACAAGAAGTCGCACTCACCGGATTAAACGATTCAGAAGTACTCACAAACAGGGAGAAGTTTGGCGTCAACATATTACCAGCCGAACGAACCCTTACCTGGATCGACATTCTCATTTCACAATTCAAAAGTCCACTAATTGCGCTTCAACTCATAGTTGGATTTGTTTCACTATTAATAGGAGAAGTCACAGACTTCATTCTCATCGAAGCTGTTCTAGTTTTGAATGTACTTATGGGCTTTGTTCAGGAGTTTACTGCAAACAAGAACTTCGTTGCATTAAAAGCATTGATGGCTCCAAAGGCAATTGTCATTAGAAATAGTCAAAGACTGACTATCCCTGCGAGTGAACTTGTCGTAAAAGATTTAATTGTATTAGGAAGTGGAGATAAAATTCCTGCGGATTCAACAATAATTGAATCACAGAAACTTCTAGTTCGCGAAGCGATTCTCACCGGAGAATCTGAGGCCATAGCAAAAGAAGCAAAACAGGATAATAAACTCTTTCTAGGAACAGATATTTTAAGTGGCAAAGCAATTGCGCAAGTAACTGCAGTTGGAAAAGATACTGAATTAGGAAAAATCGGTAAAAGCATCGCAACAATGAAAGCTGTTAAAACGCCTTTGCAAAAAGCACTTGAGATTTTTTCATTCAGACTCGGACTTATTGTATTTGTCATCTGTGTCTTATTGCTTGTTATCGGTATCGCAATGGGGCAAGATGTCGGTTACATGATTCAACTCGCGGTAGTTCTTGCTATTGCAGGAATTCCTGAGGGTTTACCGATTGCAGTAACCGTCATACTTTCACTGGGGGCAAAACGAATCCTCAAGCGCCATGGACTAGTAAAAAATCTTCTCTCTGTCGAGACATTGGGCTCAACAACAGTACTCTGTCTTGATAAAACAGGAACGTTGACTGAAGGAATTATGACCATCGTTCATTCTTCACTCAAAAATCCAAACCGAGCTATCGATGCAATGCTTCTAACGAACGAACAACGCACCAATATTGAAGTCGCATTATGGAATTATCTAACACTCACCTACCGCAAGGAATTTTTTGAACGAAAAAGTAATTTTAAGAAATTACATGATGAGCCATTTTCAAGTGAAAGAAAATATTCATTAGCTGTTGGAAAATTTCAAGATGGCACAAGAACATACATTACCGGCGCTCCAGATATTGTGAGCCTTTTCTGTGAAATGTCAGAGCTCGAGCAAAAGTCGTTTGAATCAGAATTGAAAGAACTTACGGCGCAGGGATTGCGCCTTATAGCCTATGCCACGAAAGAAGGTTCACATACAGAATTAAGAGAGGGATTCACCTTTGAAGGATTCATTGGTATTGCTGATCCACTAAGAAAAGAAGTAAAGACGTTACTTGAAACTTCGAAAAGAGCAGGTTTAAGTATCAAAATAATAACCGGTGATCATAAACTGACTGCCGAAAAGCTTATTCGTGATGTTGGTATCGACCTCAAATCTAGCGAGATAATTGAAGGCAAAGACATTGATCAACTTTCAGATGAAGAATTACGACAAAGAATCACTACACTTATACTTTTTGCCAGAGTAACACCACAACACAAACTTCGAATTGTTGAAGCATTACAATCACGCAAAGAAGTCGTCGCGATGACCGGTGATGGCGTAAATGATGCCCAAGCCTTAAAGAAAGCAGATATTGGGATCGTTATGGGAACCTCGTCAGATGTTGCAAAAGATGCCGGAGACCTAATCCTTTTGAAAAATGATTTTCACGTAATATTGCACGCAATTGAAGAAGGTCGCTTACTTTTCAAAAACGTTAAAAAGACAATAGCATACGTTCTTTCAAATTCCTTTGCAGAAATAATCTTACTCTTTGGCGCAATGGTTGTAGGATTACCTGCACCACTCACGATTGCTCAACTTCTCTGGCAACACATCATATGCGATGGACCACTTGATATCGTACTAGGTTTTGAACCAAAAGAAGAGAATCTAATGAATAAAAGAACTGCAAATGAAGTTAGGAATAATAAACAGGTACTGGATACAGAAATGTATCTATTGGTCGGTGGAATCAGTTCACTCATCGGAATCGTTGGATTATTGGTTTTTGCCTATTTCAAAGAAACAACTGGCGACGTAGCATTTGCGCAAACGATTACATTCGCAACTATTGGAGCAGTTGATGCCATTTACCTATTTGCTTTTAAGAGTCTCGATAAATCAATACTTTCTATTAAGCATCTCTTAAACAATATGTGGCTGAATCTTGGTTCAATTTATGGCGTGGGATTGCTTTTGATAGCATTATATTTTCCGCCGATTGCGAACTTACTTGGCACTCAACGATTGCCGTTGCAATATTTAATACTTCCCTTAGGGCTCGCCCTCATGACGCTTTTATGGGTGGAGTTTGTAAAAATAATGAAAAAAAAGCTCACCATTTCGTCATAACCGCCCCCGGGCTTACGCATGGGTATTACACTCTGCAATAAATCACTATGCACCGACAATCTTTTTCAATTCCTGAATGAAATCTTTTAGTGAAATTTCAGATTTAACAAAATAACTCGTGACGCCAAGTGCTTTTGCTTTGTCTTTGTCAGCCTCTTGACGAAGCTCGGTCAAAATTATCATTTGAGCTTTTACTTCTGGTGCAATTTTTCTAACATCTGTTATAAAGTCATACCCTGAGCGACCGGTTTCATCATTCAATAAAATTTCTGTAACAACAAGATCGGGCTTTTTTGCAACATACAACGAGATAGCATCATTATAATTTGCAGGAATAATTGCTTGCCATCCTGTTTCATTTTCATATTTCAAGCGAGAAACTCTCGTTAATACCGGGTCCTTATCATTTAATAAAAGTAAAACTTGTTTCATAATTATTTTCCTCCTTTAATTTCTGTGAATGGTGAATCTTCTTGAGTCATTGTATCTCGAGTCAAATCAAGTTTTCTAATCCAAGTAGGCGTTATTTTGAAAACTATATAATCTTCACCTGCGATGCGAAAAAGCGGAGGCCAAAAATCTTCACCTTTATTTGCTGATTCTGCAAGATGATCAACAATTTCAAGTTTACGAGAGGATTCTTTTACTTCTTCTGCATTACCATCAACCTGAATTAGCATTTCTTTGTGTTGCCAAATTGATAGGCTGATTTTCGGATTCTTTTGTAATTTTCTTGTTTTATACGAATCAGTATGAGTTGCAAAATAGAAATTCAAATCATCATCCACATAATATAAAAGAATTGTTGATGAAGGTGCATCATCTGCTGATACTGCTGCACTCATAATAAAGTTCTTTCGCAAGAACGTGAGTATTTCACTTTTTTGAGATTCAACTGACATAACACAGTATACATCAGAAAGCGAAAAGGTAAAAAGTCATGAATGCTGCAGCCTGGCACTTCGTGCCAGGCTGCAGAAACCAAACAGACTCTTATTTCTTGCCTGAAATTCTATCAAGCTTGACTGAAACGACAGAGCCCAATGCAACAGCGCTTACAATCATTCTTGCAAAGAAACCAATGACAGGAATCATTCCAACAAAGGTAACAATAAGCATTCCTACCAACAGATTTACTGCAGTTGAATATTCTTTTTTAAATTGCTTAAAGACTACTCTACCAACTACATTTCCCACCCAAATTTGCGTGACAAATGCAACTGCCATGAGAACCGCAACAATTGCTAAAGCAAAAGGAATTCCTACAATTGTCAAAAGTAACACAATGACTGCAACTGGTGCTGCAAAAGATAACAATAAACCAATGCCGGTATTCTTCCAAAATGCTGTTTGCATTTCTTTTTCAACTGATGCTGAGAATACTGGGAAATATTTCAAGAAGAACAAGCCAAACAAGAACATGCCGATGAAGAACAGTACTTTCATAAAGATCGCAAAAGTAGTAACTCCAGCCATCACTTTCTTTGCGTCTTGTCGCATCTGCTCTTTACGAATTGCTGCATCTATTTCCCTATCAGCCTTTTTCTCTAATTCCAAAGTCAAAATTCCTTTAACCTGTGACTTATCAAGAGTAGCTGAACCTGCCGAAACGAACGCATCTTTTCCAACTGTTCCAAGAACAGTAACTTGCCCTGCGCCTGCGTAGAGATTTTCAACGATTTCGTCTTTTACAAAAAGTGTGCCGGCTCCAACAAATACGTTTTCAGTAACTTTACCATTCAATGAAACTTGCCCTGCACCAACAAAAATATCTCTCCCAACAGAACCTGAAACATCAAGGGTGCTTGCTCCAACAAAAAGTGTTCTACCAACTTCTCCAGTGACATAAACAACCGATCCAGCTGCAAAAACATTGCCGGTTACTTTACCAGAAATATCAACCATTGAGCCACCGACAAAAAGGTTTCCATTAATGGTACCCGCAATTTTTACACTTTCGCCAGAAATGAAAAGGTCTCCAGTAACAACTTCATCTTTTTCAAGATTTTTATTTTCACGAACTTCGAAAGCTTGTACCTTTGGCATAGAAATCAGGATTACGCCAAGGAGTAGAGGTAATGCAACTACTGCTACCAAAAATTTATTTAATTTTGTCATACTGAATAATTAAGATTAACAGATGACTATAGCCGTTCCTTTCGGTGATGTCAAAAAATTGACTCTTTTCTTGTAAAGTACTACTGTTAGTATATGAACGCATTACAAAACA
>CAZGEO010000005.1:0-19381 GCA_964525295.1 uncultured Candidatus Saccharibacteria bacterium
AACAGCATTAGTTTCGAACAAATCGGCTCTAGAAAAATGGGAGTCTTTGACTCCTTTAGCGAGAAATGAATGGATTTGCTGGGTTATCGAGGTAAAAAGAGAAGAAACCCGTGCGGAGCATATATCACGATTAATTACTGAACTAAACGAGGGGAAGCGTCGTCCTTGTTGCTGGATTGGTTGTATTCACAGAACTGATAAAGCGATAAGCCCTTCAGTAAAGGGGATTTTAAGCAAGCGAAACAGATTGCCTCGCTAATCAATCTATACCATTAAAGTAACTTCGCCTGCTCGAGCCTTTACCCCTTTTGTAGGAATCGTGAAGTAGAATGTTGTACCTTTTCCTTCTTCTGATTCGAACCACAGTTTTCCTCCGCTGTCTTCAACTAGTGATTTTGCTAGGAATAAGCCAAGACCAGAACCTTCAGGGACTTTTGCGGTAGCGTTCGATGCTCTGAAGAATTTCTCAAATATATTAGCTTTTTGATTCTCAGGAATACCAATGCCATGATCTTTTACCGAGTACTCAATAAATTCACCCCTTAAGGCAATGCGAATCTGAATAGTTTCATTATCAGGTGAATAACGTATAGCGTTAGTAACAAGATTAGAAATTATTTGCCATAATGCTTCGCGATCATATTTAACAACAGGGAGTTTTGCTGGGCTAGAGGTGATTTTTACAACTTGTTTTTTTTCATGAAGCGATTTCTCTAAAGATTTTACAAGTTCTTGCGTTATGAGTTTAAGGTCAATGTTAGCTGGCACAATTCTCACTCTACCCATTTCAACACGAGCAATTTGGAGCAGTAGATTAATAAGTTTTGACATTCTCTGTGTGGAATGATTAATTGTTTCTACAAAATGTTTCTGTTCTTTGTTCAATTTTCCTGCATCTCCATCTGCGAGCATTTCTGAATACCATTGAATAGCTGATAACGGTGTTCGCAGTTGATGCGAAGATACTGAAATAAAGTTTGTTCTAGAATCATTTAACTTCTTTTCTGCAGAAACATCATTGAAAATGAGCACAGCACCAGCCAAGATGTTATCTTTAAGTGGCGTAATGATTAGTTTTACAGGAAAAAGGCGTCCTTTAATGGTGCAATATGACATATGATCTTCAATATCGACCTTTTGTGGTTTAGATGTTGCAATCATTTTTGCAATTGGGCGTTCGCTGTTAGGGATAGGGCCGTTTTTATTGTGAATTGTGACAATGTCTTGAAACTTTTTTCCGATGACATTTTTGCCTGTAAGATCGAGAAGTTTAAGTGCTGAAGTGTTTATAAGTAGAATGGTGGCTTCCTTATCGGTGACAATAAGACCATCGCTCATTGATTCAATTGTGGTATTCATTCGATCTTTTTCGTTTTTTATTTCACTGAGCTTCTCTCGTAAACTAAGTACCATCTGGTTAATTGATTGAGAGAGACTGCCCATTTCATCAGTGATTCCAAGTAGCTTTTTCTCTACATTAATGTCAATGTTGCCATTTGCGATTTTTTTCGCAGTTAAAGTCAAACTGGTAATTGGATCAGTAATTTTCTTAATAATATTGAGCGCATAAAAGAAGGAAATCGAAATAACTAGGGTTGAAATCAAGGTAAAAACAAGGTCAAGACTTGTTTGCGCAGCATTGATTTCTTGAGATACTGTGGCAATATTGCGGTTCTCAATAAGAATAAGGTCGGTAATGTTTTGCTTCACAAATTCGAATTGAGTAGCGAAGGTGTCGAAGAAAGCGCTGTTATTTCCTAAACCGTTATTATCTTCCCAATTTCTTTTTGCTTCATCTACGTTGCTAATAACGAGATTTAGCGAATTTTTTACTCCTTGGTAGGCTGCAGCAGTATCTTTATCGTAACGAGTTTTCTCATCAAGAATCTTTTCGATGTTTCTGACATTTTTTAATTCTTCTTCATATTCGGTAAAGTCGCCAGTTTTGAAGTCGTTATAACATTTTTCTACAATTGACCAAACACCATCTTTGAGTTTTTGTTCGTAAATGATATTTGAGTTAATCTGTTGGTATCTATTCAATAAACTCGAATAGGCAGCAACAACAACGATCAAGAGCGCGACGAATGAAAGAATTATTACGGTGAGAAGAGTACTGATCTTATTCTTTATTGAGCGCATGGTTAAGGAGAATTATGCAAAGATTTGGCGAATATCTTATTTACCATATATTTTATTGTATTCTTGGTACCCATCTTTGATTACGGTAGAATCAATGTTTTCTTTCGTTACTGCAATTGGTTCAAGAAGAACAGAAGGAACATCATGTGTGCCATCATTAACTGTTGATGTCGAGACAATCCTTTCGCCTTTTGCTAATTTTACTGCTAACTCGATGCCAGATTTTGCTAACTTTGGTATTGGTTTATACACAGTCATTAATTGCGTTCCTTTGACGATTCTTTGGCAGGCTGCCAATTCTGCATCTTGACCAGATACAAGAACTTTGCCGTCTAAATTATATTCGGCAAGCGCTTTAATTGCTCCTCCTGCAGTTCCGTCGTTTGCAGCAATAACAGCATCAATATCTTTTGCTGAGGTTTCTAGATAATTTTTTATGTTGCTGTATGCATTTTCAGGGTTCCAGTCTGCGGTAAATTTGTCAAAAACGACAGTTACTTTGCCACTATCAATCAATGGCTGAAGGACCTTGTAACTTCCTTGCCTTAATAATTTGGCATTGTTATCTGTCATAGAACCGCCGACGTAAGCGATTTTATAAACTTTATCTTTGTTCTTTGCGTTGAGCTCATTGATGACATACTGAGCTTCATATTCACCGACTTTTTCGTTATCGAACGACAAATATAAATCGACATTTGAATTCAAGATTAATCGATCGTAAGAAAGTACCTTAATACCTGCATTATGTGCCTTTTTAATGATTTCGGTTAAAGATGCCGAATCGTAAGGGACAATAACCAAAACATCGACACCTTTTACAATCATTCTTTCGATTTGCGCAATTTGTTTCTCAGCATTATTGTTGCTGTATTCAGTGAAAATGCTAACATTGCTATTTTTTGAATTTTTCATCCATTCATCACGGTCTTTTTGCCATCGTTCTTCTTGAAGTGTTCCAATTGAAAAGCCGATGATTGTCAGATCTTCTTGCGTTTTTTGCGCTTGTTGAGAAAGAAAAAAGTATAACAAAGCTGCACCAAGTGAAAATATCGCTAATAGTGCAACAATCATAGCGAATCGCTTCTGCTTTTTGGTGGATTTTTTCATGTTTGTCTCATTACAACACTATGCCTTAGCTTTGTCAAACAATTGAAGAGACGCAGTAGTTTGCAGGGGGGTAATTGAAAAAGGTTGAAGTGCGGCAATTTTTTTGGAGGAAAATTGCCGCACAACGGAGTTAATGGAACAGGGGTTATTTACTTACGTGTTAGGTAAATTAAAAAACCTCCTGTCGGCATTCGTTCGTAAAAACTGCGCTCATCAACGAATCTTTTTGGCTTACCATTGTGAATATTCCACATGAATAGTCGTATTTCTACGATTTCTTCAGGGAATACCCATCTAACAAGATTTTCAACAAAGCGTATGTCTTCGCTTGAAAATCTTAAGATGTTTTCACCTGGAACCCAAAAATCGTCTAGATTGAGTGCATACGTACAGGTTGCCTCGGACAATGCATTATTTACAGGAATTACAGAAACTGCAGCTGGTTGAGGATTTGCTTCATTGCCACGCCACTTGACTGATGATCTGTCGAGTGCAGCGTACATTGCCAGCTCAATTTCTAAAGTCTCGTAACATGCTTCTCCGGGCTGTCGTGTTAACTGTTCCTTGATTACCCTTACCGCTGGTACAGGTGTCTCTTCTTGAATTATTTCTTCAAGAAGGTCTTCCTCCAACGGTATTGCCTCCTGACTTGTGGTTTGACCACTTTCGTCAGGTGTTGCAGTAACTGGTACTTCTACCGTTACCTCAATTGGTACTTCTCTTGTCACCTCAATCACTTGAGGAGCCGCAGGTGCGGGAGAAGCAGGGCCAGTGGCGCAAGCGACTAATAGTGCCATCGCGAGTGCGCTTAACACGAACTTGGTAAAACTGTGTTTCACGATACTCCTTTTGGGTCCGGGGAACTGCCGGTTATACCCACGATTCAATAGCCAAAAGTTAGCTATTCACTCGTGGGTGGCAGTTCTATTTCTGAGTAAGAGTCCCTCCTCTGTGGAAAATAAATCCACGAAGTGAGTTTCACAACATAGTTGTAAGGCCAGGGATATCTTTCGAACCATAAAGAAGTTCATGCCATTAACATGCCAAGATACCGGTCAGGGCAATCGAGGCAATTTTTAAAAGATCATGCATGCAGAAAATCTGCAACACAAGATAGAATTATATCTTATAGTGTAAATTATTGCAACTAAGAAAACCCAAAATCACAGATAATTACCTCTATTGCTTTTTGAGGAGCACACAATAAGTGTGATTTTCATAGGTAGAATGGAAAGTTTTAATGCAATTATTCCGAAACTATAATATCTCGAGAGAGTTTTTTAATTGTACCTTCGTTGCTGTTCCCTCTAATAATCATATCCGCTTGAGCATTTGCTAATCCAGTCAGTTTGTATTTTTGATCCATAATTCTCACTATATAATCTCGATTTTCAACGATAAACGAATACCTTCCCTCTGAATCTGTATAAGTTGTATACAATAATGTACCAAATTCTGGTTCAAACAAGCCTATTTGTAAATTGCTGATAATATCACCATTCGTATTAACAACTTTACCTGTTTTGGATTGAATGTATTGTGTGTAACGATTGTAGCCAGCAATTGCTAGTGGTACTAAGGTGAATAATAGGTTAATAACCGTTGGGTATTGAAACAACACGATACTTGAATAAATGAAAGTCAGTATGTACATCATTGTTATGATATTCTCGCGCAGGTTGCCTAAAATGTTCTGAAATAGGGTATACATTTGGGTCGTAGAGGATTTTTCAATAGGATCTAGCGGAATTGAACAAACAAAAGTCTTTCCTTCTTCTTGACGTAAGACTTCTCCGTGGTAAATCTGTTTAAAAGGCCCATCTTCTTGAGCAATGATTAATGCTGAGGGGAAAATATAATCGCCTCGTGTTACTCGTAGCGTAAATGCACCATTAGTATGATCGAGTTGAAACAAGCCCCGAGCATCAGTTACCATAGTTTGGAGTAATTCACCTTGTTCATTCATAACTCGTACTATTGCTCTTGAGATCGGTTGTTTGGTTACTGCATCGTAGACGATTCCGGCAATTCCTGACTTCTTGTTTCTGAAGGCTACAAAAGCAATCATTCCAAGAGAACTCGTTACGTCGATAGCAGTAGCAACAGCAATGAGTGAAGGAATTAGAATGCCGTTCTCAGCTAGATTAGTGACTAAGGTTGCTATTGTTTCAGTAAAGGTGTTTTTCTGAGTTGGCGCACTTGTCGTATTTATGGCGCTTGGGGTTGTTCCCATAAAGGGAACGTCTTTATCTTGAAGCTTTGGAACGTCTGTCATTGTTGGGATCGTTGTGACTGAAGGACTAGTGCTGGCCGTTATTGAAACTGTCACAGTAGGGGTTGCAGTTGTTGTAATTGTAGTGGTAGGGGCTGCGGTTGGCGTAAGCGTTGGGGTTGTACTGGGGGTTTGAGTTGGTGTTGGCGATGGCGTATCTGATATTGTAATTGTTGGCGTCGGAGTTGTTGTATCAGTAGCAGTTGGCGTAGGGGTTGGCGTTTCTAGTAAGGGATTTGTTAGCAAGAACTTATTGAAGAACGTACCGCCATCTTCTGAAACAACAATGAGTTCTTCTTCTGCGCCTGGTGCATAATCCATTGTTCCATAAATTTCACCTGTGATGAATAAATCAGTATTGTTTACAGCAATGCCATTAGCACTTCCGCCTCCTTCACCAGTAATTTCTGGTGCATAATGCCAGATATAATCGCCGTCATTGTCGAGTGCAAAAACTAGGGGAGAATATCCCCAAGTGCCAGTCGGTGAAACCGACATGTCGCCATTAGGTGAAATATCAACCGTACCATCAATCTCTCCTGCAAACACGATATCTTCCGCTAAGGGAATGATTTGCATATCGTAGATGTAACCATCGTTTGAATTGTCAAATAGTGTTTGCGCCCATACAGTACTTCCCGTTGGAGAAAATTTGACTAATGCGTAGCGGTTTATAGTTATGAAATCCATTTGACCTTCGTCAAATGCGAGTTCTCCTGTCGCTGCAGTGACGTAATAGACAGTGCCATCATCTGTGACACGAATTTCTTGTGCTGGACCGTATGTCGATAAACCAGATGAGCCAAGTGAACTACCTGATCTCGTACCAATGATTCTGCTCCAAAGTAAATTACCTGAAGAATCTGTTTTTATTACGAAATTAACTCGTTGGCCAAGAGGGTCAAGAACATTTGTGCCTGAATCGGGAGTGACATTTGTTGGGCCACTAAAACGACCAACCAAATATTGATTATCTGAGCTATCAAAAGCAATGACATGAATAAATGTTGTTGTTGCATCAGAAGAGGGATAAACAACAGTACCACCGTAACTACCATCGTCATTGATTTTCCAAACGAATCCGGTTTGCGGTGCTACTGGCATTGCATGTGGATCACCTCCAGCTGGATTAAAATCAACAGCTTGGGAATAATAGCCAACGATATATGCATTGTTAAGTGAGTCAACGGCAATATCTGAAGCGAAAACTGGAACATTGGTAGTTGGTAAACTTGCACTGCGAATATATTCTCCGTTTTTTCCAATTTTTAGATACATAAAACCATTGCAGGGTTTTACGTCAACGCCAGCAAGGGTGGGATCCATATCGGTGTCACCAGCTAAACCTCCACCTGAAGACAAACAAATGAGTGCAATATGATAGTTATCTTCTGAATCTACGGTGATTTTTGCCTGACTCATATCAATATCTGGAATACTTCTTGCCCAAAGTAATTGGCCAGTTTGCGAATACTTAACGAAGAAGGTACTTAATCCACCACTTCCGTCGATAAGCATTTCTCCTGCGGTCGGATCAACATCAAAATTGCCCGTGTATGAGAATTTTCCTGTTAACAAAACATCGCCGGTAGAATCTACTGTTGCCGATCGAGAGGTAAAATAGCCACCATCGCCTAATGCGGTTGTCCAATCGTAAGTAATGCTGGTCGAGTTTACGCCTAAAACGGTATCACTTTGATTTCTCTCGACTTTTTGAGGAATTTTTAAAAATGGTACAAAGAAAAGTAGCAATGCACATACAAAAACAAGTAATCCAAAAAGTGTTGAGTTTCGTCCTCTAACGGTCATTTGTTATTCTATGTTGAATGGGGGGGAATTGCAATTGAGAAAATGCTGAAATCTACACCCTCGACCGCGTTTTTTGTTCTGGGTTCTTTTATGCTGGTTAAATTCGATACTCACGTGGTTGCTACAGCATATAAAATTGCACATAATTGTGGTATTGACTCGCAAAACTAATATTGTTAGCATGTTTTGTTGAACACACTACGAAAACAATTAAAAATTTACTTCTTTCTTTCTTTTATTATTGCCTTACTGTATCCCTTGACTAATAAAGCTTATGGACTAAGTAAATTCGATTCTTCGGCTGTTATTGCGATTGGGCAAACAGATTTAGATTCGTGCTATCGGAGTGGGTTAGATACGAGAAGAAATTACAGTACTTCACTGTCAGTCAACCTTACGGATAGTGGGAAGTTAATTGTGACGGATGGCGGATATCGTGTACTTCTTTATAACACTATACCTACAAGCAGCTACAGTTTTCCTGATGTCTCAATCGGAAGTTTATCTACTTGTTCGGCTGTAGATGGTTATACAGCAAGAAAAATAAGTGTTATCTATGATACATATTTTGATGGATCGAAATTATTCGTCGCCGATGCATTTAATAATCGGGTACTTATCTATAACTCTCTACCGACTTCGAGTAATTCCCCGGCGGATGTTGTTGTTGGTCAAGCAAGTTTTACTGCAAATTTGGCTAATCAAGGCGGATCTCCTAATACGAATACCTTAAATGGACCTCGGGGAGTATTCAGTGATGGTACAAAGTTGTACATCTCAGATACTTCAAATAATAGAGTTCTTATATACAATGTTATTCCGACAACAAATAATGCTTCTGCCGACGTAGTTGTCGGTCAAGTAGGTTTTACAACAAATTCAGCTAATCTAGGAGGAAGAAATGCAAATACTTTATCGGCACCTCGGGGATTAAGCGTAGACGATCAAGGAAAACTTTACGTTGCAGATACATCAAACAATAGAGTGTTAATATTCAACTCTGTACCTGAGGCTAACAACGCTTCTGCTGACATTGTGGTTGGACAAGCGAATTTTACATCGGGAAGTGCTAATCAAGGGATTTCCGTCAATGCTAATACATTAAATGCACCACAGGATGCTATTGTCCATGATGGTAGGTTGTATGTCGCTGATTCGAGTAATAACAGAGTATTAGTATTTAATGCAATACCTAGTACACACAATACGAATGCTAACGTAGTTGTAGGACAGCCAGTAATGACACAAAATAGTGCCAATAATGGGGGTGTATCAGCAAGTACACTAAATTTACCTTTGGACATTTCCATAAAAGGTTCAAGACTCGCTATTGCTGATAAGGAAAACAGTAGAATTCTCATTTTTAATTCATTGCCAGTTACAAGTTTCCCCTCTGCTGATGTGGTGCAAGGACAACCAGATATGACAACTACAGCGGCCTATTCGAAGGTGGTACCTCCAGTACCTGCCACCCAAAACAATCACGTTACGCTGTCTTTTATGAAATTTATCAATAATAAGTTATTTGTTGCGGATTCGTATTTTCACAGGATGTTGGTATGGAATAGCATTCCGAGTGCTTCAAGTGTATCACCAGATTTTGCACTTGGACAGCCGAGTTTTCTCAGCAATACTTCTAACTTCGGGGGGATTACCTCGAGTAGTCTTAATTTTCCAAGTTCAAGTTGTACGTACAATGGTAAATTGGTGCTTGCCGACAGTTTGAATCATCGCGTGCTTATATACAATTCGATACCCACAACCTTTTTCGTACCTGCAGATGTAGTCGTTGGTCAACCTCTCTTTACTCAAAATACAGCCAATAACGGAGGACGTAGTGCCAAATCATTGAACCGACCGTACTCCGTGAGTTGTACTAATGGTAAATTGCTTATTGTAGATACAGGAAATCACAGAATACTAGTATTCAATACAATTCCTACGGTATCCTTTACTGAAGCAGATTTAGTTATTGGGCAAGCGGACTTCGTTTCAGGTAGTGCTAATCGAGGAGGAGCAGTAAATGCAGGAACTTTAAATAATCCTGCATCGATTGATTATAATGGTCAGAAATTGGTTATAACAGATACTAATAATAATAGGGTATTAATTTACAATTCAATTCCCTTAGTTAATGGTGCATCGGCAGATATTGTTGTTGGACAATCAAACTTTACTGCTGCTAGTGCAAACCAGGGTGGTACTATTTCAAGTAATACAATTTTTGGCCCTTCAGATGCAATATTTGATGGTTCGAGACTATTAGTAGCAGATACCAGAAATACCCGTGTGCTTATTTTTAATTTGATTCCTCAAGCGAATAATGTATCTGCGGATGTAGTCGTTGGGCAAACAAATTTTAGTGATAATTATGTTGGGAATGATGCACGGAAATTCACATTACCAATGACTTTGAGTGTATCAGAAGATAGAAAACTGTTGCTGGTTGGCGATTGGGTGGGGAGAGGTACAATTTTCGCTTTAGGGAGTAAGAATACAAGTGTTTCATCTGCAAACTTCGTAAATACGATAGAGCTTTCATTTACTGTTAACTCCGAGGATGCCAAAGATATGATGGTTTCAGAGAATTACAATTTTACAGGAGCTACCTGGCAAGGTTACACGCTAAACAGTCAATTTACCTTATCAAGTGGTGATGGAGTAAAAGAGATATTTGTGAAGACGCGAGATTTTGCTGATTACGAAGGTGATGTCGTTAGTAAACAAGTAATATTGGATACAGCTGCGCCGAACGGTACCATTTTAATAAAAAATGGTGCAATTAAAACAAAAGATCTTATGAATGAATTGAATTTATCTGCAACAGATATTTTGACGCCTGTTACGCAAATGATGATGTCAGAAGACATAAACTTTTCTGGATCAGGTTGGCAATTGTATGAAGAAACAATGAATTTTACCTTATCCCCTGGGGATGGAGTAAAAACAGTATATGTAAAGTATAAAGATGCTGCAGGCAATGAGTCAGCACCTGTGAGTGACACGATATTTCTTGATACTATAGCCCCACCTGTTAGGCTTAGCAGTGTCGGCTTGATTACAAATGTCCCAGATAAGAATTCTTTGTTTTATTATTTTACTTCACAGTCGCCACTGATTAGGGGAAAGAGCGAAGAACATGTGCAGGTATTCTTTAAGTTCGGTGATCAAGAGTACAGTACTAGCACGGATGCAGAGGGGAATTACTCAATTGAGATTTCTGGGCTTCCGCGTAGGTATGTGACGCTCGAATATTTTGCTGTCGATTCATTAGGTAATAAATCTGAAATACGTCAATTAAATTTGATGATCGGAGAAGAGAATTTCCCCGCAACAAGTGTGACTCTGAATCCAACATATTCCGAACAGATAGGTCCTTCTATAGTAGTTAGACCTGATAGTGAACCAAAAATAATAGAGATTTCGGTTATTAATCAAGATGACGAGCCGCTTACTGATGCTATTCTAATTATCAATGGACAAAGATATACAATTAATGTTCGAGGTAAAGCGTATTTAGAAAAAGAAATCCCAAATGATGCTAAAGTTCAAATTGAAATACAAGGCAAAGTATACGAAGGAAGCATTAGAGGTACTACTGTTTCTGTTAACTTTCAGAAAGCTACAGAAAGTAGTAAATGGTGGAATAATTGGTGGTGGCTACTTCTACTTGTCTTGATAGTAAGCGGTTTATACGTTATTCGCCGATCGCGAAAAAAATTATACTAGCGAATCATATTGACTGTAGAGATAAGAGCAAAATCAATTCCTTCAGTTGTTCCTTTTGTTCTGGGTTCTTTTGTGATGCTTTTCGCATATTTTGCATCAAATATTCGATGAAGCAGTTTATAATTTCTGTTTTTTGGAATGCCAAGGCGACGACAAGCAACGAGTGTTTGCGGAATGTATCCAACATCAACTAGATCGAGTTTTTTCCCATCTAAAGTTTTTGTATTCCAGTCTTTTACTTTGAGCCCAAGCGATCTGCATAATAAAGTTTGCCCTGAACAGAGAAGATGATCTTCACGCTTTCGTCCATTAATTGGATTAAGTTTATGCATCTTCTGTAACATTTCGCTTCGTTTAGCTTCTTCATAGTACGGAATTCCTGACTTGAGAAGAATTCCGTTTCCGTCGCCAGACGTGCTAAACCCGAAGGAGTCGTTTCCTCGGGAATAATGCATGTAAATTGTGCCTGCTGGCAGGTACAACGCTTCTTTACTTTTTGTTCGCCCTTTACTCGAGTGGCTCCCCGGTTCGTTTGCATAATACGCTTCAGTTTCGATGATCATAGCCTTCAGCCAGATACCATCAACTTTGTGACAGAGAACTTTACCAATTAGATTTTTGGCTAGGTCGAGGGGGGTGGTGTCGAAGAAATCTTTGCTGAGCATATGCGAAGTATAAAGGAGTTTTTATTGGTGTCTAGTATAAACCATGGGTAGGGTTAGATTATTTGAGCAATTAAGTCGCAAAATGCTATAATTCTGTGTGTTAAAAGATTCCAAAACAGATTCATATAAACCAGAACCCTTATTTTTGTCTGAAAAGTTCGCCAATGTAGCACTTGTTTACTTGTCGGCTTTTGGTCGGGAACCCTGGAAAGATCCTCTCACTTGTGAAATTGATGGTGAAAACTATGATCTTACGGGTAAAGGTTTTTGGGAATCGCCTGAATTGGAGTCACTACTTACACAAGGCAAAATTCTGGCATATCCAGAAGGAGAAGATGGAAAACAACGACTTCTCTTTGCTCGTGATGATTTTAGACCAATTGCTAAACGTCTTCATTTGCCAGACCCGACTGAAAATCAGCATGTCGTTATAGAAGCGTGGTACCCACCTGCCGCAGTTATTGATAATTACAATGATGAGCGCGTCGAGAATCCTAGATATTATTGCGTCGTTCGACATAAATCTGCGAATGGGGGTTCTGAAATAACACGGTTAACTCCTGGTGAAAATATCAAGGGTGAAATAAATACCATTGGTCGCGTTTATTGGGTCGATGGCGATGAAGAGGCAAGGGCTCTCGAACTAAAGCCAGAAATTAACCATTTCACAACCGATGAAGCTTGGGACAGAATTAGCAAAGTAATCACTGCGATTCCAGATAGTGATGAACTCCTCTTTTTTGCAGATATAGCCACACGGAAAGAAGCGGAAAGCATTTCATCGCTAGGGGTTATTCTTAAAATGCTATCTTTCGTTAAAAACGATACGAAAATATTTCCTCCTCAGCATGTATGTGGCTTTGCACTTAGCTCTATAAAAACCGGGACGTCGCGTTTTTGGGACTTTCTGTTAAAGACGCTCTCAAAAGGAAGCCCAGTTCAATACGAAAAAAAGTCGGTCGAGTGGGAGAAAGACGGGGTGCCGTATGTTTTTTGGATGTATTCGAGGAAGGGGTAATGTATAATTGAAAATTATTATTACAATCACCTATGGAATTGAACGAACTTATTGCAGTACTTAAACAAATCAGCTTATACGACGATACAGAGGTGCAAACTGCATTAAAACTTGCGCAGCAAGCACACGGAACGCAACTTCGTTCTCCGGGCAATTGTCCGTATTTGGAAGATCATGTTTACCCAGTAGCAGCGAATGTGTGCGGTCGCTATGCAGGAACAAAGAATCTAAAGACACTTGTAATTGCTGCATTACTGCATGATGTGCTTGAGGATTCAAATATCACAGCTGAATATTTAACTGAGCAAGTGGGTGATGAACCCGCTCAGATTGTAAAAATGGTTACTAAGAATGAATATGAAAATGAACGTGGAATTTCGCAGCAAGAAAGATTTGAAAGAAACAAACAATACCTTTCTCGAGTTCATGGCAATCTAGATGCAATACTTATCAAATTGGAAGACCGGTTGCAAAATATGCAATGTTTAGATGCCAGTCGTGTTGCATCGAAACCTGAAAAAGCCGAACGGTACGTTAAAGAAACGAGGGAATTGTTCCTTCCTTTAGCCGAAACCAAAGGATTAACGGTCGATTATAAGGCGCTCCTAAGTGCAGAGGCAGATAGGGTAGCAGGGATTCTGGCGCGATACGAAGGCGAATGAGAGTGTGAAAGATCGAAATAGCTTTTAGATTGCAGGATTACAATTATTTCCAGTTACCATGCAATTCCTTCATCTGCTTGGCCGTTCCTTCAAACATCAGGTCGTTGAAAGTGTCATTTAATCTCATCATTTGCCCTTTTTGTACAGCAAAGTAGACAGTTTTCTTATCGGTTATGACTTTAAACATAGCTTCGTAGTTATCTTCTCGTAGATAAATGTACCCAAATTCAACTTTTGTGTTTACAGCGTCCGTAAAATCGCTCCCTTGTTCGAGTAGTCCTAATGCAGTGTTCGCTAGGAGTTCTTTAATGTCGTTTAGTTTTCCTTCGGGAATTTTGTTTGGCATTATGATATTGGCTTTATCCGAGATATTTTTAATAATAGCATGAACAAAGGTCAATTGGACTCCAGGTACATTGTTGAAGACAAAAACAACCTGAGGTCTTATGACAGTTTTGTTTTCGAACTAAAATACACAACTGTCCCGATCAGGCCTAATCCAACTAATGACCATAAAGAATCGTCAGATGAACTGTTGGAAGTGTAGTCACTTGAAATTGTGGTTGAAGATTTTGTTGGTATATAGGTTTGCTTTGAAGAATCAACATAAGGTGGTTTCGTAGTTACAGGAATGTATATTGGTTTTGAGTTATGGCAATGCCTAGCATTCCACGCTACGCCCCAACTGTCACAGTTAGTTCTGCAGTAATGACAACCATCAGATGCTGTATTGCCCGGATGAGCGAAAACCGGTGGGATTCCTGGCAACAGTATAAATAAAAGAACAAGTACCAAACAGTGAAAGTGGTTCAATTTAATGTTTCGGTTAGAACTTTTTCCTTTTTTGATAGTGGAGTAATAGATTTTGGTTTGGTGGTGGGGATTGGGAGCAATATGACTTTATAAATTGCATCAATAATCTCTTCATCCGAGAACTTAATACCTGCTTTTTTTGATACAATTTTTCTTAGTTGCGATACAATTTCTGGAGAGTACATCAATTTCGAAAATGGGGTGCTTTCGAGCGTCGAGTAGCGCTTCCAATAACTCTCAGGTTTTAACTGTAGTAACATCTTCTTTGTAAATAATTCGAACAAATAAACGTTCTTCTTTAAATCTGCTTCATCAAGCAAGTTCGCTGTGAAAAGCAATTTTGTTGTAACTGGTTTTCCAAAAATTACGCGGTAGAATGAAAACTGTCGACCATTCGTTAAAAGGATCCAATCTATACCTTCGTTAGATGCGTAGCCGATTGCTTGGCGTAGGTGGGCCTCACTTAAATCGATTTGAATAGCCTTAACTTCTACAACCATTCGCTTTTTCTTGTCAATTTGGACAATATAGTCTGCAAAAGTTCCCTTTATTGCGTACTCTGTCTTAAGATCATCGATCGGAGTATATCCTAAAACTTCTGTCATAAAATGATTTATCATTATTCTCGTTGCTGACTCGTCTAAAGATTCGTATTTCTTTATTAGGAAATGCTTTTTATAGAATTTTAACTTCTCGAGCAGTTTGGTATTAATCGGAATAGGCATATAGCAAAAAAAGAAATTATTTCGATTATACATTATTGCAGAAGGTATGCCTTTAGGGATTTGTTTTTACAGTCTTTACGATGCAATTATATGAAGATTGACTTTCCTTTCTCTAACGGGGGATAATTGCAATATGATTACAATTCCTATTCAATCTCCATTTCATATTCAAATAGCCACTGGAGGGCAAGGATTGGAGTTTCATTTTGATTTCTCGGTACTTAATGAAACTTCATTCGAGGGGGAAGTGACTACTGTTGGTTGTATTTGGTTAAAGGAGAAAGCGTATACACTAAAAGAAAGAAGTTTTTCCGTAAACTCGAACAACGTGAAGCTGGAATATGAGTATGAAAAAAATGTTCTAAAAGGAAGAGTATTGTTAACTACTCCACATGCGGAGTTAGTAAATAGGATTTTACTATATCTAGTTTACTGCATCGGCCTGGAATTTCATGTAACATACCTAATACCGAATGATTCTCAATCTTTCATGCTTGAGTCGCTAAGGTTAGGAAGAAATTATATATTACTAACTTTACAACAAATATTTGATGAATTTGAATGTTACTTCGATAAGTTCAAGGTGATAATGGAAATAGCTAACGAGGAATTCTCGTTTTTGCTTCCCAACTTGTTAGAAAATTCGCAGTGTAAGAACTTTGATACACAAATTGCGCTGGATTATTCATTACTTGAAGGTATTTCAGCACGGACAATAAATTCAAGGTGCGAGCCTATGGAAAAAATTGACGTTTATCTAAAGTCCTTTCCGGACGACATTTTTAATATGTATAAACAAGGGGAGCTCCATACCATCGGATCGTGGAATAAGGTTCGAAAGTATGTATTCCATGGGAGGCAGAATTCAATGATAGAGGATATTGTTGTTCAGCAAGACGGTGTCAAATTCCTGCCTATAAGGTTTTCGTTAGAGCTACCTATTCTGAGGCAGGTAATTATAAGAATTCTGGACAGTAAGTATTTAGGTGGAACGCCATGGAGAAAGTCAGGTGGTTTATACTCTCAGTCATATTTGTAATGATTTTTGACTAGGGTAAATACTTTACTCGTTTTCTTTTGATGTTGACTGTGTGACGATGTAAATGAGGGTATTTATTTGTCTCCACCAATATAGAAATTCTAACTCATTAAAATCGTTTGCTTTTCCACTCTTTGAGTGATGGATGTTTTGAATAATAAAAGTTACTATCGATTTTTGAATTTGAATATTGGTTGATGTGTTGTCAACTGAAAAAATAGCTGCTACTAGATTTGGTGAACTTAATCTAACTTTGTCATCGAATGTTACTGTGATACATCGATCAAGAACTCCACAAAGTTTTTTTAACGCTGAAAGTCGACCACCCGGCGATTGTCGTTGAGATATTGCTTTAATATCTAGTAAATCATCGATGCATTCAGTGTAAAGTTGCAAATTCTGGTCAGATTGAGCAGTAATACTCCGAGAATTGCTGTTAATTTCATGTATTGTTACTGGATCTAATTTTGCCACAATTGAATAATTAGTTTTGTCGATTGTGAAATCAGTTATCAAAATTGAAAATACTTTCAAGATTGAATCAATATGTGGTTGAAGTTGAGGGAACGGTTTTTCCTTATAGGCTTGTAGTAACAGTTCTAAACAGGCGAGAAATTCGAAATAATGTTTACTTGCTGAAAGAAATATATTGTAGTAGTTTGTGTTACCAATAAATTTCGTTGTCTGTAACTCGGTAGCGTCTAGGAGTGAATCAAGGTACCATTCTGGTGATTTGTCTTCTTCGCTTACAAATTTATACAGATATTCATCCGAATCTGTTTCCCTAGACATTAACTCAATGAGTAAGAGAGTGTTTTTTATGAAGAGCTCCTTTTTTTCATCGCTTGTTAGAGACTGTAGTCCCCATCTTGTAGTGATCCCTTCCGAATAATAGTTAGTCATGAAGTCCAATATTGGGAATTAATATTTGAAAATTGAGGTCAGCATTCGTACAATAAATGCGAATTTTATTAAGTTTTGATTTTCCATATTTTCGAGAATTATGTTAATAAGCAGGTTTATGTCACGTGTGAATCTAAAGAAATAATTTGCGAAAGTAAATAATTGTTTGAATTTTATTTGGAAGTGAATATTTATTGACAAGAATGTTTCTGACACACAGCGATGTGCTGCCCTCAATTTTCAAAGTGCAAATTATGGGGTCGATGAGCTAAAGTTGTTTGAACCATTTGTAACCTTTAGCCTTTTCCGTGTATTAACTATTTCTAGCAATAATATGAATAGGATAGCAGAGAGTAGATTAATACCCAGAAACCTAGTGCAGTACACACTATGATTTAATAGCCAGAACTCTTTTGAACCTTTATTATGTATCAAGTGCGTGCGGTATATCTCGCGCGAAAAATTTAGGCGTATATGGGTCGTTAATTAGTCTAGTTGGTATGTGAAGTTCCAATTCGTTAATTAAGTTGGTAATTAACTGCGACCAATTGTTGAGGTGCGAAATTAATAAAGGGCCGTTCTGGATAAGATCAACTTCAGGTAATTGCTCACCCGCAGTACTAGATATCCTTTGAAATAAATACCTATCTTGATCGGCACTCCATCCGATAAGACCTGAAATTGATTGCAGTGTTAGAAATTGGAACTCTGGTGTATCGATACGATTGTTTGAATGTCCATTAGAACCATATGAAGTGTGCCCAAATACTTTATCTCTCCAAGCTCTTAGTTCTGATGTCGGTGATTCGGTAGTTACCGACATAAAATTTTGTTTGATTGATTCCGCAATTGGTAAACTGTTATCTATTAGAATCTGTTTTATAACGTGATACTGTCGTATTAATATTCGCTCTAGGTTGGTAGCATGCAATATGTAGGTTGTCATTCTTCTATGAAAGCGTAACACTCGATGTATTTCGTAGTCTGCAAACCCATTATTGAAATGATTTATCTTGTCATTTTTCTCCTCAAATATCGAATCAATTATATTTGTTGACAAAACAAATATTGCATCTGAAGTCTCGAGTAAGGGTAGTATTGATAAGGGGGTAGTTGTTACTTTTAGGATGTATCTGTGTTTAATTAACAATTCGTCGAATGGGTTCATGAAACAATTTTACTTTTATTATCATTGACAAATTGGGCGCATCTTAGCACAAGTGCTAATGATGAGTATGCTTCATTTTCAGATATTTTTACAAACTGACCGTGACTTGCATTGTCACGCCAATATTTAAGTAAATTAAAAAACGATTGGAATTCATTTTTTAATATACCTGGAAGATGATTTAAAATTTGTCCTTCAATATATCTTCTTCCTCCAGCCCTATTATACGAAGAGAGAACTTTATCAGCATCCCCGACCTTTTCGATAGTCAACTTCAACATGACTGATTCAACAGCGGCACCGCACATTGTGCAACATGCAAGATACAAATTCGCACCATATGCTTTGATCGCTTCAGTTGCTCTTTGCATACAACCTTCTCCGAGTATGGATTCGTAGTCTGCAAGCATTTGGGAAAAACGTCCTGGCTCAGTTGGTAAATAAAAATGATGCTCATTTCCATCAACCCAATTTTTGCCATAAGGCGTTATAGAAAAACCGTTACCAGCATTTCCATCGTCAGTGTGTTGCTCCCCGTACTTGCGTACTCCTGGTCGAATGATGCCTCTACGACATAGTTCCCATGCTGCAGCATAGAATACATTCGAGATTGATGGCAACATTCTCTCAATGGCGTGTAATTCCCTCGTATTTTCCAGTAATTCCTGGTGCCGGTGAATATAGGTTCGCATCACCGCAGGAAGGTATAGATCATAACCATAGTGGGTATATTCTGTTGGAGCACCATCTTTAAGATACTCAACTAAAAATAATTCAATATCTTCTTGATTCATGCAGTATTGTATCAAAGGTATTAACAACCAATGTATTGGGAAGCGTGACATTGTGATATGGATATGATTTAATTGGCAACTTATATCAAAGGCGCAACATGATTGACCTTTCCACACAAAACCGACTGAAGGAACATGCCTTAACTTTCCATATTGAACCTAAGACTGAACATACAGGATTAGTGACGTTAGATGGGATGATTCAAATGCTTGCAAGTATAAAAAGATCATATAGTGCATATCTAGGTATTGTTCTGAAAAAAAAGCTTGGTGCAACGATTAAAGATGATGCGATTCCTGAACTATCTGATTTATTGATTGTTGAAGTTTCAATTGCCAGCTATCAAATGTCAGCTGCTCCTAAGATCCTAGCAACAGAGCAGACGACGTATTTCCCTGAAGATTGGATTGGATATCATGTAAAGAATGCATATTCAGATTATTATTCAACTGTATTGACGGCAGATTATCAAAGCCAGAAAAGAGTCAATGAATTGGTATCAGTGTTTAGCATTGCAGAAAGAAGACAAAT